>NZ_SDXQ01000064.1:0-80907 GCF_006964045.1 Arthrobacter sp. TS-15
CACGCGAACTTCTCACTGTTAGCATGCCACTTGCCGTCGGTGTCGTTGACGCCTTCCGGGCCCTTCTCCAAGGACGTGAGACCGACCTGGACGGGGATCCCGGGACGGCCACCGACCTTGATCAGGAACTTTCCCCGGCCCGGAGGTTCAACGTCGACGCCGCGTGAGTCCCACGCGGGCGGGTCTTGCCAGCCAATGAGCTTCTGCTGCTCCTGCCGGGACAGCGGAATGGCCGAGGTCAGCAGCGGCATTTCAGAGGCGGGGAGGCCGCCGCAGATGACCATGCCGGAGCGTTCGACGAAGCCGCGGGCTTTCATCCGGTCCTCTTCTGCCGGCAGGGCCAGCAGGTCAGACATGGTGTGGGAAATCATGATCTGCCCAACACCTACGGAGCGGTTCAACCGGGTCAGAGCGTCCACACGGTCCACCATGCCCTTACCGGCGCGAAGCGCCCGCCACAGCTCGTCCAGGACCACGAAGTAGTTCCGGCGCGGTTCCAGACCGGCGTCCGCGAGAGCGTTGGCAACGTTGACCGTGCCAAAACCGTAGGACCAGCACGCAAGCAGGACGGCTGCCTGCAGGTCTGTCTCGGTCTCGTCAATGCTGGAGACGTCGAAGACCACGGCACGGTCTCGCTTCATGGGCTGGCTGGTCTGGCGGGAGAAGATTTCCCCCAGCTTCCCGCCACCGGTCAGACCGAGCAGGGTTGCCTCCAACGCTCTGGTTTCCTGCAGGTAGATGTTCATGTCTCCCCGGTCCAGTGCGACCTGCCGGAGCTCGTCCGGAGCGGAGACGATCACGTCCAGAAGGTCCTTCAACACCGGGATGCCCTCAAAACGCTCATCGAGGACCCGCAAGGCCCGGTCCAGGATTGTCTGCTCCTGATCGGTGGGCGGGTTGTTGCGGCTGATCGTGATCAGCGAAACGACCATCGTCAGGCGGCGGCCGTGCGCGTCGGCACGGACGCGTGCGGCGTCCTCAGGGTGGCCGTTGTCTTCAAGGAGCTGGGCGGCTTCAACGGCTTGGCCCGGGTCGAGGATGTTCAGGTACCCGACACCGCGGCCGAGCCGGATGACCTGCCCGCCGAGGGCCCGGACGGCTTTGACGTGCTCGCCCTTGAGGTCACCGAGGATCAAGGGATGAACGCCTTGGGCAGAGAGCCCGATGAACATCCGACGCACGACGGTGGACTTTCCCAAACCGGGCTTTCCGAGGATGAAGGCCGAGGGGTTGGAAATCAGCCGGGCGCGCTGGAACCAGCTGATCGGGTCGCAGCAGACCGTGGCCTGTGTTTCCTCGTGGCGCCCCAGCGGGACACCGATCATGGGCGAGGACGCTCCGGAGGAGAACGGCCACAGCCCGCAGACCTGAACAGTTGTTCCCCGGTACTGCTTCACGGAGGGGACGAGCTGGGCCATGCCGCCGCCGCGACCGGGCCAGCCACGGGCACCAGGACCGGCAGGGCGGGGCTGCTTTTCAGCCTTCTTCGGCTCAGCTTTGACCCGAGTAGTGCTGTGTTTCGAGGAACGGGGGAAGAGTTTCGGGAGGGTCATTACAGTGCATCCTTAATCTCGGACGGGACCATGCTGTGCTCGGGCAGCACCAAGCCCAGAGGCAGGGACGCGGCGAACACCGTGTCCTGCGCACCGTAAGCGGGACGCAGCAACAACCTGGCGCTACCGGAACTCTGTTCCACAGCAGCCACAGCGTCTGGAAGACGTTCCCGATCCGTCACGGTGGCCGTGACGACCACACCGAAGTTCACCAACCCGGCCCCTTGTGCTTCTTCCTGCGCGGTCTGCGCCGCTGATCGCGCATCAACCAAGGCGCGGGCGGACGGGCGGGTTCCGGAGGTGATACGAACGTTGGCGTTGTTCTGATCCTGTTCCACCACGGCAGCGGCCCGAGCCGAATCCATCGGACGGTACAGCAGGGACACGCGCTTGCGGTCAACGTCCCCGTGCGGGGCCAGCAACCGGGACAGGACCGAGGAATTCACCGATCCACGCGGGGCACCTGTCATGGTCCAGGACGCCGAGAACGCGGAATCGTGCCGGTAGTTCTCCCAGTTGGACTGGTGCGCGGTGGGTCCGACCTCGCCCCAGGTCAGGGACACCGGGGACCCGGCAGCATGGGCTTCATCGATGATCAGCGCTGCGGGAGGATCGTAGGCGATCCGTACAACCTCGCAGAGTTCCTGCGCGGTTGTCGGGCGGGCGATCCCGGCCCCGGTGGACTGCAGCCGTGCCGAAAGGCCGGGGATCCGGGAGGCCAGGTCACGGGCGACTTCTTCAGGCGTCCGCTTCTTCGCACCTGTACGGATCGCGGCGTTGAACGTCAACGAAACCCAGGCGCGGACCGTTGCCGATCCTTCCGGGTAGGTGGCCACAACCTCGTTCAGCATCTCCCGGGCGAACGCGGGTGCTTCCGGGTCGATGTTCATCAGTACTTCGTTCCGCAGCCGGTACCCCGAGTCCGGGGCGGTCTCGATCGTGACAGCTGCGGCGTCCAGCCCGGCCTCATCGGCCAGTCCGGCGAGCCAGCCGCCCCAGTTCGCGACCCACGCATCGACTTGCTCAGGGTCAACCAGTGATGCCCCGTCAGGTTCGGTGGAGAAGATCACGGTGAAGTGGCCCGTGGTGGGTACGTGCAGCAGGGCGAACGGGCGCTTGTAGGAATCAGTGAACTCGTACAGGGTCGACTTCGCAGCCAACCCGGGGAGCTGGTACATGCCCCACGGCGTTACGCCGAGCGGGCCGGAACGGTAGAGATTCGTCCCCGAGGAACGGGAGATCTTGAAAGCCAAACGAGTGCCGGCACGGTCAACAACGGACTGGCCATGCTTGTCCTTGACTGTCAGCAACAGCAAGCTGAGACCGGCAAAGGCAAGGACGCCCAGGCCGACGAACAGGCCCCAAATAGCGAAGCTGATAATGCCCGCCAACAACCCGCCAAAGAAGATGACTGTACTGAGCGCGCTGAGGTTGGCCAGCCCGGCTGAGCGCGGTACGCGCCAGTTGCCGTAGGACGGTTCTTTGTATTCGGTGTTAATTGCTGCCACTGGGGCCCTCCCCGGTTGAATCCTGCGCGGTCTTTTCGATTGCCTGTGACGTCGCGGACGCCACCTTTGCTCCTGTAGCTACAGCCACACCAGCCGGGCCAGCTGCCGCTGCTCCCCCACTGGCTGCGGCCGTCCCTGCACTGGCACCAGTTGCCGCTCCTGCGGATCCAGCGGTTCCTGCCGTGCCTGCCTTGGCTGCTCCAGCAGTTCCAGCAGCTCCGCCCGGTCCCGTAGCGCCCGGGGTAGGTTGCCCTCCCCCTCCTCGTGGGCCGGATGTTCCATCGCTGCCCTTGGGCGAGCTGCCGGTTTGCGTGCTCTGGGTGTTCGATGTGCTTGTTGACGATGAAGGGGTTGGGGACGCGTTGCCCCTGCCACTGCCCCCGCGTCCAAGGGAGACGGCCCCTGTGGCAATGGCACCGACGGCTGCTCCCGCACCGGCACCTCCGCCGGAGGCTACGGCCCCGACCATGGGAGTAACGAATCGCATCAGAGCAGGCAGCGCGAACAACGCCACGATCATCAACGTGAAACCAGTGATGGAGCCGATCAAGGCGTCCTGGCCCTTGCCGCCCATGAGCAGGAATGCGACGGAGTAGACGATGGCTGCGGCTGGTTTGTAGAGGATGAAAGCGATGGTCCAGCCCACTGCTTTCTGGAACCACTGCCTTCCCATCTCCGTATTCGTGAACGCGGATGTGGTCGGAAGAATGCCCGCCAGAATCACCAACATGCCACTGCGAACGACCATCAGTACGATCTGCACGAGAGACGCGAGCAGGCCGATGAGACCCAGAACGATCAGGATGAAAACCCCGACACCTGTCTGATTCGTCAAGATCAACAGCTGCATCGACTCGGCAAAGCCCTTGCCGTCCGTGGAACGGTTGATGATCGCGGCAGAAAAGGCATCCGCCGCGATCACCAGGATCGAAATCACTCCTAGGCCCAGGCCGGATACCAAGGTGAGCGTGACCAAGGAACGGAGCAGGTCCTTTAGGGGTGCTCCGCGCTGCTCCCAAATCAGCCTGATACCGCCGAGGATGACGGCCAGGACTGCCAGAGCCAACGTCCATGGCATCAACTCGCTGTTGACCATTGAAACAACAGGACTGGCTGTAGAGCCATCTTGGCTGGTCAGGTTCACCGTTGGAGTTGAAACCCAGAAGGTGGACAGAGTTGTGACCATCTGGCTCATGCCCTCAAGGATGGCTTTGGCCATGTTGCCCATGGCGTCATCAGTGAGACCGGAGATCCAATCTCCAACCGGGTTCCATACCGGCCTCATGCGCCGCTCCAAGGGATGAATCCTGAAAGATCGCGGATCTGGCGCGGTTCTTCCAGGGGTGCACCGTTGTCAGCGACGACGCCCTTCCAGTCCCCGTCCTGCCAGAGAAGGGTTGTACGGACGGATGCAAGAGCGCCGGTGTCAGCTTTGAATGCGAGCTCTACCACCGCTTGGTTCGCTGTGTATGAAACGTTGAACCCCGCAATCTGAACCTTTACGTTTGTCGGCGGCGCGGCCGTTTGCGAAGCCTTCATGCCTGCGTCTCGGCCAGGACCTTTAGCTGCGAGCTGGTCAGCAATGGCGCGTTCTTTTGAGGGATCGCTGCCAAGGGCCCAGAGGTTCACTGCGGCGTATAGCGCCCCTTGCGGAGAGTGGGCGAAGCAAGACCTCATGCCTTGGTCATCGGTCTTGCCCGGGCCGACTTTGGGATCTGTCGGGGCCGCCATAGTTCCAACGAGTTCCCACTTGCTCGCCGGAGCCTTCCCCAATGCCGTTTCGGCGGACGCTGGCAGTCCGCAGACACTCTTGCCGGACACGGCGGATACGCTGGGTTCAGCTGTGGCGGCACTGCTGGATTCTGCCGGGGCTGGTAGGGCGTTTCCCTGTCCTTTGGGGAGCAGGAAGATCACGACGGCTGCTGCGATCAGCGCGACCACCAGCGCGGCAGCAATGATGAAACCGGGTTTGGTGAACGGATTGCTTTCGGTGGTGCTCTCTGTTGACTGGCTCATAGTGAACCTCCCGTTGTTGGTGCTGGATTAGACGAAGGCGCGGACGATGCCTGCGGCACCGGTGATGATGATGCAGCCCAGCAGGACCCAGCCAAGCTTGGCCAGGGACTGGCCGCCTTCTCCGCGCTGGAGCTGGATGACCATGGTGATGCCGACGATGATGACGCCGAGAACACCTAGGACGAGGCCGATACCGGAGGCCCAGTTCAGGACGGTGAGCAGTCCGCCGGCTTCAGCGGGTACGACCGGTGTCGGGTTCGGGATGGTGCTGGTGGTGATTGCGGTGATCGAGTTCATGATGAGTGACCTTTCAGTGGTTGGTGCTTGGGCTGGTTTCGGTAACCAGGGCGGTTACGTCGGTGATGAAGCGTTGGTATTCGCGGGCCGTTGGTGTTGTGGTGGAGTCTCCGTGCCGCCATGCCTCGACCCAGGGAAGAGTCCAGAGACGGGGCGCTCCCCCGCCGACGATGGCCGTGAAATCGCGGAGCGCTTTGGGTGTCTTTCCCGGCGCGTCCGCGAGGACGGCGAGGCCGAGCAACTCCACAGCAGGGGCGGCACCGGAGGCCCATTGCGTCAAAGCGCTTTGAGCGGCGGTGAGGCCGCGCATGTCTGCACGACAAACCAACAGCACGCGGGGCTTGCTGCCGTCCTGCAGGACAGGCCAGCAGTGCCCGGTCGGGCGTGCTCCCTCGAGCAGGTCAGCGGTGCGGCTTTCACCGGCTCCACCATGGCTCCCGACGACCCACAGAGCGGCGGTGCCGGTGATGGTGCGGCTGGCCAGACGATCTGCGGTGTCAGGTTCGACCATGCCCTTGAGCGGTGTGCTGATCACGGCAGCCGGCGGGACGTGCACGTCAGGTGTTTCTTCTTCGATGCTCTCGGCCGGGCTGGTGACCCAGGGGTTCAGGGACAGTTGCATGGTTCCTCCTTCCTTCCGTTCGGTAGTGACTGTTTAGAAGCCTTCGGCGACGGCGGCAGCTGCGGCCAGCCATGCCCGTTGGGTTGCGGGCTGGAGGGCTTCGTAGCGGATGGGGCCGTTGACCAGGGCGGGGTCGTAGGGAATTCGGACGACTGTCCGGACGAACGGCTCAAATCCGTCAGCGATCCGTTGGGCTTCGGCCTTTGCTCGCTTGAGGGCGTCGCCGGTCATGCTGCGCTTGGCATCGGTCGATTCAGAGACGATGACGACGGCGTTGCGGGCCAGTTCAGCGTCGTGGCCACCACGGGATTCCAGAGTCTGCAGTGTCAGTCTGGCGGCCTCTGCGCGGTCCTCGATAGCGGTGACCGGAACGACCAGCTGGTTGGTGTGGTCGATCATCCGACGCCAGTTCGCAGCCCGGGCGGTGTTACCGGAGTCCATGACCACCAGCCGGTAGTAACGGGTCAGCACCTGGTGGGCGATGTCGACTTCCTCGGCGGTGACTTCGTGGTCGCCTTCTTCGTTCTCATCTGAGCGCAGCACGTCGAACTTGTCTGCCGTCTGGTGGTGCACGAACTTAGCGATTTCGGCTGCGTTCGTGGACGGGGACAGCAGTTCCGTGGAGGAATCGATCAGGTCCAGGACGCTGCGGTTGTGCGCGCCCTTTTCCGTGCGCCAGCCCAGGGTGCCTTGGGATTCGTTGTTGTCCCAGGCGACGGTGGCCGCGCCGCTGTAGCGGGCAAGGATGGCAGAGAGCATCACGACAGTGGGTGTCTTGTTTGCCCCGCCCTTGCGGTTGACCACGGCGATGGTCCGGGGACCGGGCCAGTGCTGGCTCACGGTGCGGATATCTTCGCGTTCGGACAGCTCTTCAGGAGAGGGGTCCATGCGGAAACCGAGCCGGGTCAGTGTCCCCCGCCAGCCCTGTGTGGCTGGCTCCAGGACCGGAGCGCTGACCAGGAACGAGGTTTCCTTCAAGCTGCGCCGTGTTGCCGGTTCCTCAGGACCGGTCACAGCGGCCTGCGGTTCTTTTGCATCGATGATCCGCTGCGTGGTTGAGCTGGCAGGCCCGGAGCTGACCTGGATATCCGTCGTTACATCGGCTTCTACGGGCGTGGGCGGCCACGGCTGGCGGTCCACTGCCGCTGCCGTAGCTTCGACGGTGGCGGGCTGTGCGGGAGCAGGGATCGGTTCCGGGGCCGTTACGGGGACTGTTTCAATGACGGCCGGTGATACGGTCTCGGGCGTGGTCGCGGGGGCCTGGGCCCGGCGGCGTGCCGGGCGCGGCTCGTAAGAGACGGATTCGATCTTGTTGTCCGGGTGCACGATCAGTTCGCCGTGTCCTTCGGGATCCTCGATCTGGACCCGTACCGGGCGCTGCAGCGTCTGTGCTTCGCCCACGACGAGGGCGAGGGCGTTGTTCCGGAGGTCTTGCAGGGTATCCCCGTCGGGGACGACGCGGGAGTTACCGGCGACGACGACTTCGGCGGTTCCGTTGTCGCGGACGATGGCCTTGATGTTGGGAAAGGCCAGGACCTCAGTTGATGCAGTACTCATGAACTTTCTTCCTTTACGTGTGAGAGGTGAAGAGGGGTTACCTCTAGGACGCTGGTGGTGTCAGCCGATTGATCTTCCACGGGGCGTCCTTCCCCGTGCGGAGCAGCTGCAATGTGTAGGTCCCGGCGTCGGTCGGGACAGTGGCGATGACGCCGTAGCCGTTGGCTTCATCGACGGTCAGCTTGGCCGGGCCGGTGACGCGGCTGGCTGGAATGTTCGCCGGATCCACCGCTGAGTAGTCGGCGGTGGCCTGCGGGGTGAGCCAGCGGGCAAGATCATTGGCCCACTGTTGTTCCTTGGCCGTCGGGCGGGCGAAGTCGGCCATGGCCTTCTGCGCGACGTCCACGGCCTGATCCTTGCTGGCTTGATCCCAGGAGATGCCAATGGTGGGAGGGACGGTCCCGCCCGGTGCTTGTGGGCCGCTGTCGACGCTCAATGAGACCGGAGCTGAGGGCGTGGCCGTGGTCTCCGTCGGTGCCGGTGTGGTGTTAGACGCTGGTGCGCATCCGGCGCACAGCAGAGCTACCGCTGCAATGAGGGCCAGGGGCTTTTTCACTTCTTCTCCTCTTGGTTGGGCAGGTACAGGAACGCGGAGGGAACACTGCTTTTGACGGTCCGGGTGTAGTAGTTGTGGTCATCCGGGGGCGGGTTGCCGTTGTAGCCTTCCTCGACGTAGGTCCCGTCGTCTTTGACTTCCTTGACCACGGCCACGTGGCCGAACGTCGGGTCCGATCCCCCGGTGCCCGGGGCGTACCAGACGACAGCGCCAACGCGGGGTGTCTTACCGGAGGGCCAGCCCTTGGCATCCCAGCCGGCCTTCCACGTCAAAGCAGAGCCGAGACCCTGCCCGTCCGGGCGGAAGGTCCCGTTGAGGAACTTGAACGGTGCACTGGTGGAACCCATCTGCTGGTTCACCCGCCACAAGGCGAAGTCCACGCACTCGCGGTAGAACATGCCCAAAGGCGAGGCAGCAGCTGAGCCTGCCCCGACCTGCAACCAGGTCGGAGAGTCCTTCCAGGGGTAGTCATCTCCGGCTCCGGACTTGCCCGGGATCCCGCAGTCGCTTCCTTCAACGGAGAACTTCCCGTCCGAGAGGGCCTGGACGATTTTGACCGCTTCGGGCCAGTACTTCTGATAGTGGTACGGGTCGGCGTTGCGCTGGACCTTGTTACCGGCGATGGTCGGTTCCAACAGCTCCCAGCCCGGTACAGCCTGCAGGGCCTTGATGAAGTTCGTGGCACTGATGGTCGGGTCCATGCGGTCCCTGTAGGAGCCCCACGCGCCGTTGTCGCGCTGCTGGAACAGGCCACGGGAATCCGGGCCGGGACCGTCCCCGTAGTCCAGGACACGCAGCCCCGACTCCCCCAGGGCAACCATGATGCTGATGGTCTGGCCCTTCACTGAAAGGTTCAGCGCCTTGCCTGCTCCCATGACAGCGGCGGCGTTCTTCAACTGCTCCGCTGAATACCCATCAACCTTCGTGTTGCCGTCAACGACAACCGACACCGGGCCGCAATCAGCTGCAGCAGGTTTCGCCGGTGCCAGCAGCAGGACGAATGAGAAGATCAGCCCAAAGAACAGGCTGGGGACGGCAATAAGAGCCAGGAGACCCAGCGACTTACGCCGCATCAGGGGCTCCAGCTGCAGGCATCCAGAGACGGAAGTGCTCCAGGCCGTCCTCGTCGTGTGTAAACAGCAAAGCATTCACGGTCCACACTGCACCGAACGTGTTCTTCACAATCCATCCCCTGGGTACTGCTTCCATATCTACTGCCCCCAGCTGCACTAGTAGCGCCTGTCAAACTGCCCAGTTGGGATGCCGTGGCCGGGCTTGTATTTCTTGTTCTCGTAAAGGAGCCTGGGCGCGCTTCCCATTCACTGGCATCTCTACAGCTACGCCGTCGAACGGGTGCCTGGGATCTAGCAAGTGAACAGTGGGCCGCATAACGCCTCCTTAGTGGTGAGGGCCGGAGATGAATGTGGGTGAATAGCTCCAGACTAGCGAATAGTTTAACTAACCGCTAATCTGATGAGGTCTCTTGGGTGGGGATGCGGCAAAATAAGAACCATGCCCCGCTACTCCCGCCCTAAAATCCCATCCAGTACAGAGCGGGCAATTAGCGTGTTCAGCAACTCAACAAAAGTGGCCATTGTTGGCTACCTTGCTAAATCGGGGCCGGCCACCAGGGGTGAAGTGGCCAAGGGGCTGGAAATTGGGGTCCCGACGGCACAGAACAACCTGGTGCAACTGGAGGCCGAGGGGGTACTAATGGCGGATCCGCCGGCCTCAGAAGAGCGGAATGGCCAGCGGGTCAGGTACACCGTCGACGCCGATGAGGTGGCCCGACGCTACTCCATCCTGGGTCGGGCACTTGGCCTCGACGAAGTCCAACCTGAGGACTAGCGGCGCGAGCGAATCCCAACCACAGGCAAGGCATCCGCTCGCGCGAGAGCGCCGCCCCCTGACCGCCGGGTGGGGGTAAATCAAATTGCTGGATCGTAGGCACGCCAATAGCCTACCTTGAGCATGCTCAAGATAAAAAAGCATGCTCAACATGAGTGTGCCGTGAGTGTTCTAGTCGTCTTCGTCCAGGATTCTGGCTATCGCTTGGAACTTCTCAGGTGAGACGCCCTTGAGGCTACGGGCAGCGAATTTCTTCACTCTCTTCTCGCGGAGCGTCTTTAGCGACTTGAGCTGCTTTTCGATGCGTTCGGGAATCTCGGTCTCGAAGTCGTTGAGGTACGCGGGGTTCACCCCGAAGAAGTTGGCCAAGGCCGTGAGCAGTCGTTCATCCGTCACGGTGGCTCCGGTGCCGTCACGCATGTACAGCCAGCGCGAGCGAGACAGAGTCACGCCTTGCTCTTGCAGGCCTCGCCGGATGTCTTCAAACTCGTAGGGCTCTCCCCCACTGGCCACCATCACGTCGAGCAGGAGATTCAGCCGCTCCGACAGGGTCTGACGCCAGGCGTCCCGCGCTTCGTTGAGGTTGGGCGCCACCGTTATGCTCCGAGCAACGACAGGCTAAGCAGGTATGCGAGCCATGCGACGACTCCAATGGCGCTTCCCCAGAGCGACTGGGCAACGTTCTGGCGCTTCAAGGCTGCTCGTGACCAGATAAGGGCCGGCAGCACAATCAAAGCCGCGAACCACAGTGGAGACAGCGATGTTCCGAGGCCCAGCACGATGCCGGTGAAGATGACGGTGTGCACAGAAATGTTCCACCGTGACCGGCCCAGAGCGATGAGCGTTGCTCCGACGAAGAAGGCGATGCCGTTGGCGATGAGCAGCGCAGGGGCTCCCAACAGGGCCGTCACGATCAGGCCAAGGCCAAGCACGCCCGCGCAAGCCATGAAGCTCCTCGTCTTCCTGCGCTCTTCTGGCCAGCCCAAGGACTTGCCGATCCGCGGAAAGACCAATACGCCAAGGAGGATCACGACTGCCAGTGCCGCCAGGGTGGAGACGAGGGCGGGAACGGATCCTGGAGCGCTGATGGCCGTTGCAACCGCTGCCGCCAGGAGCAAGACCGCAGGGTGGAGAATCCGGCTAACGGCTTCTGCCGCAGGTCCTGGGCTGGTTTGCTGGTCAAGCATGTGTGTTAACTTCCATCGTTCGAATTGTCGCCAGTTCGGCTTCAGAGAGTCTACCTTCTAGGGTTGCATCCGATTCAAAACAGTCACGTATTTCGACGCCCCTTCGATGCCTTCGCATGGCGGGGTCCCGGCTCATGATTTCCATCAGCCGGCCGCGGTACGGCCAGATGACGTACTGGTCAATTTCCGGTTGCAGCTTGGCCCACACCGGGCAGAGGTTCCAGAGCTCCCGCCGGGCGATGAAGTCCTTCCTGGCGGAGCCCAGCCACCGGGGAAACGTGGGGATCCCGATGGCCAAAGCGAAAACAATGGCGGCGCTGGCTGTGAAGATCCGTTCCAGCGTTCCGAGGATGTCGGGTGGGGATCCAACCAGATCGGTCAAGGTGATTGTGGCGTGGATCAGCGCGACGGCTAGGGCAAAGCCGGACCCAAGGGCTACGAATGCCAGCGACCGACGCCGGCGCAAAGACTTGAGACGCGGTCTGTAGCGCACACTCAGGCGCATCGCGGAAAAGGCCACTGTGGCAAGGTGCGCAAGCATCAGAAGGCTATAGGTGGCGACCAACGGATTGCTTTCGTATTGCCGCATACCCGAACTGCTAAACGACGGAGCTGCCAGGATGAACAGCATCACTTGGCCGCCATAGCTGGCCGCTGCTATGACGCAAGCAAAAATGACGGGACGCTTTAGTTGCGAAGGGGCCATGGCCCGCCAGATGCCTATATGCATTGAGAGCAGGGTCGCCGTCAGGAAAGCCCGCTGGGCCAAGGCAAGGTAGTTCACACCTCCCAGGGCTGCATCCACGGCATAAAAAATCGGCTCGACAAGGAAGATGGCGGTGAGCGAGCCAAAGAAGCTGCCGTAGATCCACGAACCATGCATCCGGAGACCCCGGGAAACATACATCGCCGCGGACGACAGCAGAAGAACGAAGGCGGCAATGATCAGGACAACACCAGCGAGGGTCAACCGATTACATCTCCAAAGCCCAAGATCTCTTCTTCCCTCTTTCCGGAGCGGATTTGGGCATAGAGGTGGTCCGCCAGCAGCTCCGCCTCTGCTTCGATCCCGGTCCGGAGCTTGGTGTGCCTCCATCCATGGAGCACCTTCCGCGGGTCTAGATCCGGGAAAACGACAGCCAATTCCTCCCCCGTGAGAGGCTCAGGATCATGTTGAAGCAGAACGTGCGAGATCTCGTGCAGGATGTTCATCTCGCCGGCGAATTCTGATCGGTCGCCCACATGAAATAGACGGTTTACGTCCTCGCCCTCATGCCAAAAACCTGACATGTCCACATCCAGCAGGTCATCCCTCCGCGAGAGCTGGATGGGCCTCTCCGTAACCAGTTCAACAAACCGCAGGAGCTTGTCCAGGCTTAGAGGCGACGGCAGTTCCAGTATCCGGGTGAAAGCGGATACTCTGCGGGCTGCTCGACGCCTATCCAGCCCAGAGGAGGCGAATCTCCCGAGGCGGCCAAGGTGCCGCTCTGCAAACTGACTGGATGATGCAATAGGATTTGTCTTGAGCATGATTAACTCTTAACAATCATGATCAACTTAGTATGGAAATGAGGAAGTACATATGTCACATCCTAACTACGGCAAAAGCAGGCTGGATTGACGCGTATGGGTTTGCCAGCTTTTCGAGCTAGCAGAGTGGCCACCACGCGCCGCACGCCTCACATGAAAGGCAATGGGCATGCATTGCTAGCATCAGCGATCGTCGGCGACCGCGGTTTAGTCACCGTCACGCGCTCCGGCGCATGGAAGCTGGCGGTGGCATGCCCAATGCGGGTCCGCATCCCAAGCTGTCCATCATCGGGCACGCCGACGCTCTGGCGTCATGGCAAACCTCCATGCAAGGGCTCCGCCACTTAACTCTGTTTCTTCAACACGCCGGAGGGTGTTTCTGTTTCAATGCCACTGCCAGAAGGCGCGCGATGGTAGTTTCAGTTTCAGAGATGGCCGGTTGTACAGCAGCCGCCAACTTAGGGCCAGGTGGCACTTGGTTCGACCAATCTATTGAAGTAGCGGCGGCTTCCGCGGCCCAGTTCAAAGGACAGGGATGATGGCTCCAGTTACACGTACAGGCAGACGCTCCAAAGGCGACCGCAAATTCGTCGGATTCCGCATCGCAACTCCCAAAGCGGATGCAATGGACCAGATTGCAAAGGCGGAGGGTTACCAGTATGTAAGCGACTGGCTGTCCGATTTGGTTGAGGAACGCCTGGCCAACACCAAGCTGCACGCAGTTCCCCAGCAGGAGGAGTTCCCGCTAGGGCGCTTAGCCTCATAACGAGGAAGGCCCGCACTAGGCGGGCCTTCGAAGCTAGTGATTTACATTCTGGATTGCTTCCCGGCGCTCAGATTGTAAATCGTGAAGGTTGATCCTTTCAGATCTACCTTTGTCTTGCTATGAAACCGGTCTTGGCGGGCCGGCCCTTTGTTGTCCCTCTGACAGGACCTCCTCGAAAGGATTGTTCTCATCGTACAACAGCACGCTCGCGTGCTGCCAGCAGGCAAACCTGCTGGCGTGTCCCGCGACCATTCCCTGGCCTCCGAAGCCGCCCAAGCGTGGGCCGCGCTTGCGCCTCTTCTCGCAGGTCAACCCCGTATTCGGCTGTCCCGAGACGGCGGTAAGACCTATCCCCAAAAGCACGAACGCGCGCTGACTGAGACGCTCCCCACTTTTCCTGCGGCGGTCCGGATCTTCGGAAAAGACGGCACCTGCTCGGCCATCTTCCTTGACTTCGACTCCTCTATTGCAGGAATCGACTGGGTAGAAGCGGATGTGAAGTCCCTCCAATCGTGGCTTCACAACTGTGGCGCCCGGTGGATTGAAGATCACTCCCCCAATGGTGGCCGGCACGTTTACATACCCCTGGAGACAAAGGTTTCCTTTTCCGAGGCCCGTGACGTTGTCGAGGCACTTGGCACGCGATACCGGACATTGGATAAATCACCACACCAAAACCTTCTCCACGGGTGCATGCGCACACCAGGATCACCCCACAAACGTGGCGGGCACCAAGAACTCGCCATGAGCCTCAGCATGGCGTACGACGTTGCCCGACGCCCAAACAAGGTTCAGGTCTGGGAAGCAATACGCCAAGACTTGAACGATGAAATCACCAGCGTACGGGCCCTGAGACTGGAGCGGCCGTCATCCCCGGACAATAGAGATCCGGGAGCACCGCAGATGATCGGGCGGATGTCCAGGGCAATGCAGCAGATGGCGCTGTCGGGCCTTTACGACGCGAACCGGTACGCCTCCGACTCAGAAGCCCGTCAGGCTATCCTGACAGCCGCGGCCGCCGCAGGAATGAAACTCGTCGACGTACAACGACGGGTCCTCCAAGGTGTTTGGCCCGGACTGGCATCGTTCTACGCCCGCTACACCTCCCATCACCGTCTCCCATCCTTGAAACGGGACTGGAACAACGCGGTCGACTACCTACGAAAAAACCAAGGCTCAAGGACAGGGAATAACAATGCCCGTAAATCCCCCACAAGCCAGCCAAGTACACAGCCCCCACTAGGAACCTCGACAGACTTAGATCCCGGCAGCGAGCACCGCTACTTGCGATCCTGGAGAAACGCCCTGCTACTGCGGGAGCCCGCCTACGCTAGCTCCCGAACTGGTCTGGCACGTCGAATGGTTCTAAGAGCTCTGGGAGCGGCAGCCCATATGACAGCATCCCGATTTGTTGAGTTCGGTGACCGCTCAATTGCCGTGGCGACAGGGCTGGATCATACGACCGTCGGCTCTCATTTGAGGGCTCTGCGTGCTGAGAGTGATCCGTTGGTGACGTTGGTAGAACGTGGCCGGGGAACCAAAGGTGACCTGTACATGTTGACGATCCCTGAAGGCCTCCGTGCAGCAGCCGAGGATCTAACGTGGCGAAAAGGAAAGATTCACTCGCTCAGGCCGGTTTTCAGGGAGCTGGGCTTGCCCGCAGCGTTCGTCTACGAAGCGCTGGAGAGCACGCCAGGGCTCACAACGACGGAATTGGTCGTTCAGACAAAGCTGTCCAGAACTGCCGTGAGCGAAAGCCTCGAGGTCCTGGCAGCTTGGAACATGATTTCCAGGAACGGCGCCCGAGCCTGGATGATCGTTGCCACGACCTCTCTCCAAGAGCTTGCAGAATGCTTCGGTGTGGTGGACGCTGTAGCTGCCCAACTTCAGAGATATCGTATTGAACGAATCGTTTGGCGGGAGTGGCTCTCAAAGAACGTGAACACAGTCGCGGAGTTCCTCTCCCCCACGGACGATTACCCATGGGAAACCTTTGAAGGGCCACCAGATGAGTGGAGCCTAGCCGACATGGCCTTCACGAGAGCGACGTGACGCAGGAATCGGCTCCTGTTCAGGAAAACAAGACGGTAAAGCTACTCGTACCCCAGTATTTTCGCGCCATAAGGGACGCCATAAATTCCATTGGAATGCATACCATAATCGAAGCAGGATAGAAACGTAGGCCGGTCGGCAGAGCGGGTTGTCCCTTCCCTGGCGACCGGCCATGAAGCTAGTCTTTGAGATAGAGTCTGTAGACGGTGGAAACGAGTGCACTCCTAGACGGCGCATTGAACTCGACGACCTTCTCATCAAGCCAAGCAGTCTGATGCCCATCCAGTCGCACTTGGATCTGGATACCGGCTTCCCCGCGTCGGCGAGGCACCCGGCGGGGCATGCCTGACAGCGACGGAGTAGTTTCAGGCCTGAACTCCTTAGCGATACTCGCTTCCGACACAGAGTCGAAGGCGTCCAGAAGAAGATCTGCGTATGTTGTTCGCTGTGAGTGCAAGGCTTCTTTCACGGTGGCTAGGAGATCCGGGGCCAGATATACGCCCACATTGCGCAGGGCGCCCAAAACGACCTCGGAGGCTTTGGTACCTGAACTTGATGAGACGTCCTTGCGTTGACTCGTCGAGGCCTGGCTTGTTTTGGATGCTGGTTCTTGGGTCCGGTTCATTCCTTCGATCGCACCGACATGATCCGTAGACATGAATTCCGAGGAAGGAGCGGTTGATTCGGCCTCGGACTCCTGGGCTAGTTCGGGAACTACCGAAATGCGCGTCGACTCCAGAGACCGGTCTGGAATTTCTGGCGTATCCGGAGCTTTCCGCCGCTTAGGGGCGAGGATTCCTTCGAGCTTCGCGCCGCGAGGTGCTGAGGGCGCGAATGCGCTTGCGAGGTTTGGCCGATTGCTGCTCATACGAGCTCCTCGCTTTCGATCGTGTTCAGTCGTGCCAGGATTTCGCCTGTCAGCTGCTCGAACTCTTCTGCCAGTCCCCCAGCATTACGGGAAAAGAAACCATCCGTGGGCTTCTCCCCCGCCCGGAGTGCCTTGAGGCGTTTCTTTTGAGCATCCGTAACTGCTCCCTCAAGTTCGTGGAAAAGTAACCCCTTACGCCGGGCGTCTGCACTTGCACTTTCAAGACTACGGATCCTTGTTTCGAATACTGGGGCTACTTCTCCAAGCATCTCAGCGAGGGTGTCTCTTACACTGCGCTCAAGTCTCATCGACCGTGGTCCGACGCCAAAGAGCACAATGCCGGCTAGCTGCAGCGCTGGGTTCCGGTCCCGCACGGCCATGAACCGCCGTGCGATACGTTCTACCCCGTCAATGCTGGCGTCATCTGACTTCGTTGGAATCACGACGGCGCTTGAGATGGCGAATGCTCCCTCGACCAACACCCTCTCCCCCGGTGGGGTGTCAATCAGGATAAGGTCATAATCGTCGGCCAACGGCGCCAACACTGCGTAGAGCATGTCACCGAAGTCGGCTGCGTCCGAGCGACTGGAACGGGAAACCATTAGACCCTGGATGTCTTCTAGTTCTTGACCACCCGGTATAACGTCGAGGTTCTCTCGGACGTTGTGAAGTACAAGCGGAGTGGTGCCTGCGATCAACGCTTGGAACAGCTCGCGTCCGTTCTGTCGCTCATATCCAAGGTCCCTGGCCAGATCTCCCTGCGGGTCCAGGTCCACCATTAGGACTCTTGAGCCTGCAAGCGCTACGTAGCCACCAACGTTGGCCGCGGTAGTAGTTTTGCCTACTCCCCCCTTGCCGTTGGCGAAAGAGATCACACGTTCAATTGCCCGTGCTCGATTCTGTGTGAAGTTTGCCGGTGCGTGTAGCGAAGATCGTGGCATTTGTTCTAACTCTCCTACTGGTCTGGCACTCTGCCTTCCACTCTATGGGTTGCACCCTGTTCGGCAGGGCAGTGACACACGCGTTTTACCCAGTCTGTCGTTCGGTTGTTGCTCCTGCGATGTCAAAAGCTAGCAGCACTACCTTGCATCACGTGATGCACTCCGTACTCTTACTCATTTTGTGCAACGTGGATTTATAAATGGATTCTTTAGTTGCACGACAAGCTGGTAAATCTATTCAGTTTTATGCTGTTTTTTCGGTGGGATGACATGCCGTAGAACTCGTTTTAGGGTCATCTATAGATCCCATTGCTCACCGCATAGGTTGCTGGCTGACACTAACACTTTATTTAACTGCAAGTATTTACGTTCGAGGAAAAGCGAGGGTTCCCATAAGAATTATGGCAGTCGTTATGGCATGACTGCTCATGTACACCCGGATGGCCTGCCAGGCTACGTAGTCAGTAAGGCCGCTTCGGGTGCCAGGAAGAGAGGTCTGACTCCCTAGAGACGATCCAGATCAGTCGATGGGCAAGGCAGGCCCCCGATTAGTCTGAACCTCGCTCAGGCGCGAGGCGAGCATTCCCATAGTCTTTATGGCACGTGTTATGGCATAACGGATCGGGGGCCGCTTTTCCATACCTGCCCATTAATTCTTGGGTAGTGAAAGACAGCCGTCTTCTCTCTGTGAGGATCCAACTTGGACTCAGGGGTCCGTCTTTCCCCATCTGGCGTGAGCCGACTGCCGGGTGATTTCCAGAGTGGAAGCAATTGCGGACCAAGGAAGTCCCACGGCGCGACTCTTGCTCACAGCGTTGTCCAGCCTTGCTTTGGCCGTTCGAATAGACCTTTGGGCAGCCAGCAATTCATCGATGACCGACGACGCTTCAGCGTGAGCCCGCCACTCCACCTTCATGGCATCTTCGGCGGCGACCGGGGGAGTGGCGAATCCCAGGAATGGAACGTAAGCTCTGTGATCAGCCAGATTCGCTTCCGACTTGGTCGCGACTCTCGTCCAGAACCTGCCCTTCCACCCGCAATTGCAGGACGCCTGCCATCCAACAACATGGTCGTCATCGATAACTTCATGGTCGCGCTTTTCGGCGTCTCTTGGAAACCTTCCGGTGATGCCTGAAACGAGAAGGCCAGATTCTCCCACTTCATGGGACAGACGTCCGTCTGGCGCGACCATGGAGGCCGTACCCTCGTGGCGGCCATCGCCTAAGTCCCACTGCACTGCATGTTCTCCTACTGTTGCTTGCGGTCAGGATATCCTGACAGCGACCCAAGTCTTCTCGGCGCAACGCGGGCGGACTGTTGTCTTGGAAATCTAAAGATTTCCGAGACAGCCGTAGATGCCGGGAAACGTCATCGATGAATGCCGGAAACTCAGGACGCGCTTTGTCTCTTAAAGATGCCTCACCGTGAAACGTCTTAGTTCCGCTAGGTAGGGGTATTTTCAAGGCAGAATGAGGCGCATGAGATTACTGGGGTACACGAGGGTAAGCACGGCGTCCCAGGATGCGCAGCTGCAGCTGGACTCGCTCACCGCCTCGGGTGTGCAACGACGTGACATCTTCTCTGATGTGACTTCCGGCAGCAAGAACGCAAGGGAACGGCCGGGGATGAAGAAACTCCTTGAGTACGCTCAGACTGGAGACACTGTGGTGGTGTGGCGGGTCGATCGTTTGGGGCGTTCCTTGGTGGATGTATTGAACACGGTGGATTTGCTGCGCGACAGGGGAGTGGAGCTCCGCTCGATCTCTGATGGCATCGACCCGGCAACCACTACGGGCCGGCTGATGCTGAATATGCTGGCCACTTTGGCGGAATACGAACGCGAACTGATCACCGAGCGGGTGAATGCCGGCATTGCCGCTGCCCGGGCCGGGGGGACGAGGTTCGGCCGGCCAGTGATGGACCCTGCGGTTGTGGCCGACAAGCTGGCCATCGTCAAGGAGGCCCGGGCGAAGGGTAAAACAGCTGCAGAAGCCGCTGGCCTGGTGGGGTGGAGCCGGGCGACCCTCTATCGTCACCAGCAAACAATCCAGATTGAGGCAGCTATAGCCGCGAGTGACGGGGCAGTTCGGTGACTCTCTGGGAAGAAAGGGCTCGGATGCAAGCGTTGGAAGACGCGATGGTTCCTGCGGTGACCGCAGCACTGCTTGTCGTCCTGCTGGTATGTCTGCTCTGTCTGGTTTTTCCCGCTCTCCCGGGTGCAGTCGCGACCAACTGGCGCCGCTACATCGGCAGAGCGCGTTTCGTCCGCACCGCACGCGGGGCGCTTGCACCTCCCTTAGAGGTGGCGGCAGTTGGCGCCGGAATTGAAGTCCGCCGCCCTCATGGACAGATCTCACTAGTCGTTCTTCCGAACAGGCACGCCACCCAGGTCCTTGCCCTTCTCGGGGGCGCCGATGAAATCAGAATCGACGGCGGGCAAGTATGGCGAGCAGTTCCGCCGCGCAGCAGAAGGGCTCTCTGGGACGTCGTCAATGAATACCGTCACCGGGAATGGGAAGAACAGGAAAGAACCACGCAGGAGCAACGTTTACGGTTGGTCCAGCACTCCAACGACGAGCTGCGGAGGCGGGCAGGACTCAGCTAACCGACGCAGGGTATGTCCCCGGAAGGCTCAACTTTGCCTAGGTTGGTCGGATCTTGGAGCCCAGCAGGGCCTGGGCTCGTGGTTTCAAATTCGCAGAAGACGGCGGCGTTGAATGTAGTGGCCGAAACGTGCGGGCGGCACGCCAGCGCCGGTGAGGTGCAGTAGACCACCTCCGCTGCACAAGGCTGTGCCCATTGTCCGCTCACCAGTGGTGGGACGAAGAACTCAAGGTGAGGGTGGGCTTTGGGTGCAGGCGGTCAGGTGGGTCCCATCGTCCACCTGGGTGCGGGAAAAGCCCGAAGGGTTGAGCTTTTGCCGTGCCCCTGTGGGCGAGGGGCAAGTAACCTCGCCGAGGAAGCACCGAAAGTACTCGTTCAGCATCAGCAAGCAACCGACAAATAAATGAAACCTGTGTCCGCCGTCATGGCCTATGATCTTTTCAGGCGGGTACGCGAGTTATCCGATGGCAGGGATCACCGACTGGATCCCTGACTGTGAAAGAGCTTGGCTCTGACTCGTGGCGCTGTAGCTGTGTTTGTTGTGCGCGTGTCATGTTGCCAGTAATCCCGAGTCGGCGGGGTCTACGAAGGAGCATCATGCCAGCGTCCCGGATTGCCCACATCGCCAGAATCCAATCGAAAGCCACCGGTCACAGCTACAACGCTGTTCTCCACCAACTAGTCGAGCGCAATCCCAGCTCGGGGCTATTGCCTGCTATTCCCTCCCCGGCACAGCAGGAACTGGAGGCCTTGTTCATCAACAAGCTGGAAACCATGTATGTCGAACGCAGCGAAAAGGCTTGGAATCGGCTTAATTTTGGCGTCAAGCGCCTTCACGCCGAAACCAAGCAGTTGACCGTCTTCCTTAGCCCGTCAACCAGCCTGACGCATCTCGCCGTCCAGGTTCTACCTGTGATCACCTCACCGGGCGCCGGCGCTGAGGTCCACGGGATCCCTGGACTTCGCGCTACCGCACATCCTTTGGGGCTCTGTCTCTATCGTCCCGGAATTGACGCAAGGATTGTCCTCGCTGGAATTACCGCGGAAGAGTTCGAACAAGCTCACCATGCGGGCTTTAGTGTGCCGCACAGCCAGGTGCGTTGCGCCGCCACGGCCATGCCTGATGAGTGGGCAATGGAGGAGCGCACGTTTGCGGCCTACTACGGTTCCACTCTTGGCGCTGCCTCTACCGTTGAAAGTGCCTTGCTTCGCCGTATCTGCCTCTTTGGCGTCCAAAATCCCAAGTCGGTGCGAACCTGGCACAACCTTCCGGGTGGAATTTGCGTCGAGCTCTCCTTTGAGGCGTTCTCCTTGGACCAGTTTGACGAGCTGCTGGCCATGCTTACCTCGCCATACCTAAACCCACCAATGGCTCTGCAATCGCGGCACTACAACATTGAGGACAACTGGGGCAGGATTACCCTCAGCTGCGCGGGAACGGAACAGGAAATCGAGATCCGTACAACACTGAGGTAGCCCCTAGAGGCCAGCCAACCAACGGGAACGGATACTCATCTCCCGTTTATAGTCCGGGTCGCCGCGTTCATTGGTGGAGTCAACTGGACGGCTCTGGTTATTGTCTGTGGTCCCTGAAAGACTTCCTGTCAGGAAACCCTGACAGGAAGGTGTACGCGCATGGGATGGACATCCAACGACTACAACCATGAGGGCTGGGTGGCTTTTGTCGCACCCGACGGGCGGCTCTCAGGGAGTTCGACCGGAGCAGGAGTACTTTTCCACGGGATCACCGGCGAATACCCGCATGCAGGGGAATTCAATCCTGATGAGGAGATCGTTCCTAACGACCTGATCATGAGCTGGCGCGGCGCCTGCACATGCGGCTGGCAAGGAGAGCTGTGGCAAAGAGTTCCTACGGCTGCCGACGCTGACCTTGCTACCCGCAAGGAGTACGTTCCAAGCGGCGAGTTTGCCGACGTTTCGGGCGAGGTGGAGGAAGCCGTCCGAGAGGAATGGCTCGTCCATATCGCACCGTCTGAGGCGATCCTCGGTGTTGAGGCAGCTGCGAAGGAGCACCGACAGGCCGGACTCCGCTTGGATAAGACTGTCGCGGCCGCGAAGGCAGCCGGTGCCTCCTGGACCGACATTGGCCGGGCCGCTGGGATCAGCCGCCAAGCTGCGCACGAACGCTGGGCCGCGAAGTAACCCTGCACGGTGTCGTCCGGATCTAGGGTGGGCAGTTCCATTCGGGCAGACGTGCGTTGAGTTCCCTGATGCGGTGAGGGTATTGGCGCTTCTTTGCATGGAGCCGTTGTCTGGCGACCCAACCGGCCAGTGCCCGTTCTTTGGGGTCCCAGGCGCTGCGGTGCGGGTGCCTTCCGTTCTCCTTGACCCATTCGATATAGTCGGTGGCCCGCTTTTGCCAGTGGCGTTCGACGTTGAGCGAGATGCCGTCCAGCCACCCGGGGAAGGACGCATCGAGCGTCTGAATAGCTTCTTTGGCGAGCGGGCCGCGCCTCTTGAAGCCGTCATCTGGTAGCGGCCCATTATCTCCAGCAGCGATGACACGGGCACAGTATCGCACCGGCAAGTCACGAGGATGCAGAGTTTCCTTAAAATGTCGTATGCGGCTGGCATTATGGTTCGGTGTTCCAAAAACTCGCCAGTGAACTGGTCCAAACTGTTTCTTTCAACATGCAGCTCGCGAAACTCCAACTCGACGGTTACGGTCGACGTCGGTTCCGCGCAGGGTTCGACTCCGGGTACAGCATTGGGCGTGATCATGGTTCCCGGGGACTGACGAAATCCTCGAAACCAGGGCTTGCTGGTCATCCGCAGTCGGAGATTGACGGCATTGAGGTCGACCATTTGATGGCACCCTTACTTCGAGCACTTTGGGATTTGGGGCTGGAGACGCAGTTTTCGTGCCAGGGAGACGCTGACCACTACACCGCCCACGAGCCCTTACTGAACTTCAACCGTTCCCAAATCGTATTTGCCGACTACGACCAGGCGTGCAAGTTCGTGCGGAAAACGATGGAACTGATGGACAGTGCCGCCTACAGTGAGGGAGGAATTGACATCACAACGATGGACCCGATGGATGGCGCCGCTTTTCGCGCGGCAGTATGGTTCCCTCCGCAGCTTCTCGAGCCCATCACAAGGCAGTGGGTGGAGTTCGAAAGAACCGTACCTTTGGCTGATGGGCAGCTTCCCCGGGGCTGAGCTGGCGCAAGAAGGCTAGATCTCATCTCACCTGAAGGATCTGACTATTGGGATTGTTCCGGTTTGCGGCGTAGCTTTCCTGTCTTGATTGCCCTTTGGATTTGATCGTATGTCCGGTGCTTCTTGGGATTGAAGTCGCCGTCCACGAGATCCCGCATGAACTGAAACTTCATCCGGGTCCACAGCGTGAGGATCTGCTCTCGGCCGAAGGAGGGAAACGAGTGCTCGTCATCTGTCTTTAGAGGGGACTCGCCCGCGTCTCCGCCCAGGGATTTCAGTAGACCCTTGAAGCGGCGAAGGTCTTGGGCGGAGGAGCGCAGACGTCGCACCGCTGTCTCAGCATCAGAGGCCTTGCCGGGAGCAATCTCTTTAACTTTGTTCACGAATTCTTCCAGCGGGATGGCCACTTCGATATCAACCAGATCACTCACGGCGTCCATTAGATGCCGATGCTCGTCCGGGTCGGGTTCCCAACCGAAACTCCCCGTCTTTACGTCAAATGCGAAGTCCCGGATCAGCTCGGCATGGGTCTCTCTGGCGGTTCGAAGCTGCCGCCCGACCGTTAAGAGCCGGATTGCGTCCCACCCGCTGTCGCTATAGGTGGCTTCCAAGACCAGACCGGTCACCGGCATCACCGCCGGTCCATTAACTGCGAGTTCTTCCTCCATGGCCGCACGATCGTAGCTCCACTCCGCCGGACCGTCTATGCCTGCAAACCAGTCCACGAGATCGATAGTTCTCATAGGCATAATCTCAGGCTCACCATCGCTCGAAGCTGGTACTGGTGCGAGCGGCCGCGTTACGTCAAAGAGAATAGCGACGGGGGGTACCCGCAAGGCCTTGGATAGGGCCATCAGCTCGCTAACCGTGATGTCTTCGCGCCGCCCTGTCTCGATATTGGCTATGACCGACCGGGACATTCCTGAGTCTTCTGCCAGATCTTGGGCTGATAGACCCTCTCGCCTACGGAAAGTACCGATACGCCGACCGATCCCCATCGAAATTTGTGTCATGAAAACACAATATACGGCAATATGTTTCACTGGTACACATCATGCTATTCTCGGTGGTGATTAGAAGCCTGCTGTGAGGCGGGGTGGCTGCAGCAGGGAGGGTATAAAGCGCGTGGGTGGGGTGACGGGAGGCGAATCGAAAAACATTGGGGCATGGGGAGATGAAAGTATGCGCCTTACAAAGGTGCATTCACCCATGTACTTGCTTGGTGCCGCCCTTGCGGACGAGGTGACGGCAGTTCAAGCTCGCGAGGCCATGCTAGGGATTCACAAGAAGGGTCCGAAACTCCATTGGAGAGATCTGGACCCACGAGCCAAGACGCTGTCTGTCGAAGCTGTCGCATCGCTGAGCCTGGACCATATTGTTGTTATCGCCAGCCCTCTGGATCCTCGCCGGCAGGAGCGCGCACGTGCCAAGTGCATTGAAAGGCTCTGCTGGGAGGTGGAGGACCTGGGCGGTACGAGCGTGACGTTCGAAGCGCGGACCCAATCGCTGAACCAACGCGATCGGCAACTGATCCCCAAATTGAGGGGAAAAGGCGCCCTGCCCGTCGGCTTGCGAGTCGATTGGCTTAGGGGCTCCGAGGACCCAATGCTTTGGATCGCCGATCAAGTCCTAGGTGCCATAGGGGACGCTGAAGCTGGAGAGCCCAGATACTTCAAAACCATTCTTGATGACGTCAAAATCTCGCGGATAAATCTCTAGAGAACGCGAAAGCCAGGTCCCGTTATGAACAGCGGGGGTCCTGGCTTCACTTCTTCCACCCCTCGGGATGGAAGCTCACGTTCAGTGTACAACAAACATTCCCTAACTTTCCCGTGGTCGTTGCGTGTGCGAGTTCCCTAACTTTCCTGTAGTCGTGGGGCGTATATGGAGGTGCGGCACAGCCCAGCATGCCGGCACCCCCAAGCAGGTCAAGAGCTCGACCTCATAGCCCTGGAAAGTACCCGGTCTAACATACTGAGTGGACCAGCCGCCGTCGGATATGAAGCTCGAGATCGCCGGCTGCTGTTGTGTGGCCGTTCGCATCGTAGATGGAGGTGGTGGCGCCCGCCGGTGTGGCGCCGCAGGCTCTGTTCGACATGTCCGGACGACTGTGTACCGCGAGCTCCAAAGGCGCATCATCTAGCTCTGTGAAAAGACCGCTATCTGACGGGGTATTTGGTGCAGCGGACTCCTGAAAATGACAATTCGGATGTGTGGGGGAGCGTGCCGCTGGGGGGTGTCCCACTTCTAAGGAAGTGGGACACCCGGCCGTACCAGAACTGTGGGCACGTCGCAGTGGTCATCCGTTGTGGATGTTGGTGGCGTTTTGCGGTTGCAGTATGTGTCGTGAGCGACATGCGCACCCGAGGTCAGGCCTTACGCGGGTTCGGTATTTAGCCCATGCGGCGCTCAGTTTTATCTCCGCTCTAGTGTGATCCCTTCAATTCCGGCCAGGGCACTGTCATACGGCTCTGAGGTCTGTGTGACCAGGGGAACCGCGGCGCTACGGGAGGGTAGGGTATGCAAACCTGCGTAGCGGGGTTGGTGGTCCGGTGTTTTACTTCCTATATGTCTGAATTGCTGAAGCAGCACCCGAACGAGCCCCATGACGAGAGCATTGCAGCCCGGCTGAATTGGTTGCGGGCCGGGGTTCTTGGGGCCAACGACGGAATTGTTTCAGTGGCCGCAACCGTCGTAGGCGTAGCCGGCGTGACCAATGATGTCGCGCCCATCTTGGTGGCGGGTGCCGCGGCGGTGGTGGGCGGCGCAGTTTCCATGGCTTTGGGCGAGTATGTTTCGGTCAGCAGCCAGAGTGATAGCCAACGCGCCTTGATCGAGAAGGAACGCCAAGAACTCCGGGAAGATCCCGAAGGCGAGTTGGAAGAACTGGCGGCGATTTACCGGGCAAAAGGGCTGACCGAGGGGACCGCCCGCACAGTCGCCCGGGAACTGACGGACCACGATGCTCTAAAGGCGCATTTGGACGCCGAACTCAGGATGGACGAGGAGGCAGTTGCCAGCGCCTGGCACGCAGCGTTTGCCTCCGCTACCGCTTTCACCGTAGGCGCCATTCTTCCGTTGCTGGCAATCCTTCTACTCCCTTCGGAGGTGCGTATTCCGCTGACGTTTGTGGCCGTGGTCATTGCCCTCGCGATCACCGGCTCGGTCAGCGCGAACATTGGTGGTAGTTCCAAGAGAAGAGCAACCCTACGGCTGGTTATCGGGGGTGTCCTTGCCATGACCTTCACCTATGGTGTTGGCCTGCTGCTAGGCACCACCGGGATCGTTTAACTAGGGACCAGCGAAGCTCGAACTCCACTGTTCAGGAGTGTCTCCATGATGAGATCTGCGGCCTTCCAGCCCACATCCTCCCGATCCATGGCTTTGTTGTCCTTGCGCCCCTGTCGGGGCTGATGGCAGTCGCCCTCGTGCCCTGTCGGACTAGTCGGAATTGCCTTGCGGGGCCGTTGGTGGTGCTGGCTCTGTATGGTCCTGCTGGCCGTTCTGACCGCAGAGGCAGGGAACAGTTGGAAAATGTTCGGCCAGCCTTGGAATTCAACAAAGACCATGCCAAGCAGGGCAGCTTCTTTCGGATGGTGATGCTTGTCCTCCTGTTTGTCGTGGCCGCGCAAGTCCTCGGTGCATCCTGGCCCATGCTAAGCCGGTGGTCGGCCCTTCGTGGCGTCGGACAAGCATTGCGCGCCCGTTGGCTAGTTCCTGCCACGTCCGTACTCGGAGTCCTGGCTGGGCTGTTCCTGATTTATGAATCCGTGCACAGGACACTCCGGCCCGGCGTCGGTTTGGAGCGTAACCTAACGCATCCGCCCGAGGAGGCGGTGGCCTTCGCCATTTATTCTCACCGCGAGATACGGTTCCAGCCTTTGTGCGGAGCGGAGGAAATCAAAGGGCGTCTGCGGGGCGGTAGCTCGTGCCGCCGTCGGTGGAGACGACGATCCCTTCGGGTGTGGCAGCCCAGATCCAGGGGTTCCCGTCGGCGCTCTTGAGGGCGGCTATGGCCAGTACTTCACTGTCGATTCGTCCTTTCTGTGTCCATGACTTGCCCGCGTCGGCCGAGTAGTAGGTGGTCCCGTCAGGGGCCACGCCTGCCGCCTCGTCCGGAGTGGCGAAGGCGGCGTACTGAACCACCGGGGCGGTCTTGTCCAGTGCCCACGTTGCCCCGCTGTCGGTGGAGCGCTGGATTCCCTCGGTGGTGGTGGCCAGCACGGTGTCGCCGTCGGGGTGCCCGGCCAGGACCGCCGGGGCGAACATGGCCGCCACGGTGTCCCAGGTTTTCCCGTCGGGGCTGCTGCGCAGTTGCCCGTCGAACGCGATGATCCCGGATTTTGTGGTTGTCAGGGCGTGGAAGTCGGATTCGCCTTGTCGTGAGAGTTTCTCCCAGGTTTGTCCTCCGTCGGTGGACTTGATCAGTCCGAGGGGGTTGGGCATATCGGAGCCAGGGCCAGGGTGCCCGGAGGCGTAGAAGACGCCGTCTTTGCCGGCGGTGAAACCCATCAGGTCGTTCGTGCCGCCGATCTTGCTGGCTGGTTGTTTGGTGACGTCGAACAGGCCCTCGTGGGTGGCCAACAGCACCTGGCTGGTGTCACTGTTGACATTCAACCCGTGGACGTGGCTGCCGGGCAGGGGCTTGTCCGTCTGTTCGATGGAGGGTGTTGCAGAGGTCTCCGGACTGGCCGGGGCGCAGGCAGCCAGCGTGAGGAGTATCGCGGCGCTGGCCATAACGGCTCCGGTCCGCTTTGCCGCGGTGGTGAAGAATTGCATGGGAAGCTCCAGGTTGGGGTGGAAACGGGTACGCGAAAGGCGCGCCGGCCCCCTATTCGGTTGGAGGACCGGCGCCACGGTGGGGCTGGTTAGAGAGCGGCCAGCAGCGTCTGCATTTCCTTGATCTCGGTTTCCTGGGCGCTCACGATGTCCTTGCTGAGCTGGACAGCTGCAGTGTCCTTGCCGTCCGTGGTTTCTGTCTTGGCCATGGCCACTGCACCTTGGTGGTGGACGATCATTTGGGTCAGGAACAACTTCGCGGCCTCAACACCCTGGGCGGCCTCCAGTTTGGTCATGTCGTCGGCGCCCATCATGCCGTCCATGCTGTGCCCGGTAGACATCTGGGTGGGTTCGCCCCAGCCTTTCAACCAGCCGGTCATCTTTTCGATCTCCGGTCCCTGCGCGGCCTTGATCCGGGTGGCCAGGGCTGTGACATCGGCGGGAATGTCCTGCTTCTTGAGGATCATGTCACTCATCTCGACCGCTTGGGCGTGGTGCGGGATCATCATCTGGGCGAACATCACGTCAGCGGCGTTATGGTCCGCTGCCGCGGCTGGGTTTGAAGCGCTGGAGGAGTTGCTGCCGTGGTCCATGCCCGGCATTGGCGTCCCGGAGGAACCGGAACCACCGGAGGAACCGCAGCCGGCCAGTGCGATGGCGGCGGCGATCGCTGTTGCGGCGACAGGCAAGAATTTTTTTGTATTCATCTTCATCAGGTCCTTCTAAGGATTTGGGGGCGCTAAGGCGCCCTCAGAACGGGGTGAGGTTTGTCAGGAGGGCGCTGATCAGCCGCGGCGGGGCTGGGGCGCAAAGGAAGGAATGCCCTGGGCTGGGCCCGGGCAAGCGGAACGATTACGTTCTGCTGATGGACAACTCACCCGGTGACGGACTGCCGGGGCGGTAGGACCAGGGAATGGGAGCTGCGATTGTCGAGGCTGCGGACTGGGCCGTGATGGAGACCGTGTCGTCCGGTACGGGCGCCGCCAGGGCGCCGGTCGCGACCGTGGGGATGCACGAGGCGCTCATGGAGTGCTGGCTTGAGCAATTCCCGGAGCAGGAGCACTGCGCAGGGGAGGGCGCAGCATTCACCGCGGACAGCTTTTGCAGCGCGGCAGGTCCCGATGATGGTGAGACCGAATGGCTGGCGTGCCCGGACACGGGGAGTCCGGGTGTTGGGTGTTCGGACATTGCCGGGTAGGACCCGGTCGTATCCGTCATGCCGACGGAAACCATGGCGGCCGTGTGTGCAGAGTGGGTCCCTGTCATGACGTGCATGCCAAGGATTCCCGTGATGAGGGCCAAGACCGCTGTCAGCAAAGAGGCCGTGAGCAGGGCGGAGCTCATCATGGTGCGTTGTGCGGCCATGCGGGTCTTCCTCCCTGTGGGTCTGCTGTCTTTAGGCTACCGGCACCCGGCGCCATACCTTTCCGGGGGCAGCGGTGCCGGTTCACTGTTGGGTCAACGAACTTGGCTGGGGTTCAGTTTCACCCGGCGGAGCAGCTGGGCGTTGAGGGCGACCACGATGGTGGAGATGGACATCAGGACCGCCCCGGCGGCGGGGGACAGGACGATCCCGGCGAAGGCCAGCACACCGGCGGCCAAGGGTACGGCGATGACGTTGTATCCGGTGGCCCAGACGAGGTTCTGCCACATCTTGGTGTAGCTTGCCCTGGACAGGTCCACCATGGACAGCACGGCCCTGGGGTCGTTGCCTGCAAGGATGACCCCGGCTGATTCCATGGCCACGTCGGTGCCGGCGCCGATGGCAATGCCAACCTCTGCCCGGGCCAGCGCCGGGGAGTCGTTGACGCCGTCCCCGACCATCGCCACCTTCAGGCCGCGGGCCTGCAGTTCGGCGACTTTCTTGTCCTTGTCCGCAGGCAACACTTCGGCGAAAACCTCGTCGATGTTCAGTTCCGCACCGACCGCCGTGGCTACCTGGGTGGCGTCCCCGGTGATCATCGCGACTTTCACGCCTCTGTTCTGCAAGGCTGCTACGGCTTGCCGGGACTCGGGCCGGATGGCATCCTCGAGACTGACTGCCCCCAGGATCCGGTCGCCGTCGATGACGTGCAGCACAGCTGCGCCACGGCCCATCCACTCACGGGTCGAGGCCGCCAGCGTCTCATGCTCGGTGATTCCGAGTTCGCGCAGCAGTGCAGGGCCGCCGACTTGGACGGTGCGGCCATTGATCGTGGCCCGCACGCCACGGCCCGTCATGGACGTGAAACCCGTCGCTTGCGGCAGCGTGAGGCTTTTCTCCTTCGCTGCCCGGACGATGGCCCGGGCGACAGGGTGTTCACTGTCGGATTCAACGGCTGCTGCCAGAGCCAGCAGCTCATCGGTTGTCCTGCCATCGGTGGTGGCGGTGTTCCGGAGCTCGGGTTCGCCCTTGGTCAGGGTGCCTGTCTTGTCGAACAGGACGACGTCGATGGTGCGCATCCGCTCGAGCGCGATCCTGTTCTTGATCAACACCCCGGCTTTGGCGGCCTGTTCGGTGGAGATCGCGATCACCAGCGGGATGGCCAGGCCCAGGGCGTGCGGGCAGGCAATCACGAGCACTGTAACGGTGCGGGTGACGGCTTCGGGCAGGCTACCCAAGAGAATCCATGCGATGAAGGTGATGACACCGGCGATGGTGGCGAAGTAGAACAAGAACGCCGCCGCCCGGTCCGCGAGGGCCTGGGCCTTCGAGGACGAGGCCTGCGCTTCAGCAACCAACCGCTGGATGCCGGCCAAGGCCGTGTCGTCACCGACTGCCGTGACGGCGACCCGGACGGTGTTGTCGGTGGCCACGGTCCCGGCCACGACCGGATCACCCACTGCGCGGAGCACCGTTTTGGACTCCCCGGTGATCATGGACTCATCGAACTCGGCTTGCCCGTCCGCGATGGTGCCGTCGGCGGGCATCCGCGCCCCGGACCGGACGAGAACAATATCCCCGGGGTTTAGCTCAGAGACCGGGATGGTTTCGACGCCGGCATCAGTGACGCGTTCGGCCTCGTCCGGCAGCAGAGCCGCCAGGGCGTCGAGGGCGCCCTGCGCGGAGCCGAGCGCCCGCATTTCGATCCAGTGTCCGAGCAGCATGATGGCCACCAGGAGCGCCAGCTCCCACCAGAAGTCCAGATCGAAGTTCCCGATCTTCAGGGTTGTGGCCCAGGACGCGGCGAACGCGACGGTGATGGCCATGCTGATCAGCAGCATCATGCCCGGCTGCCGGGATCTTAGTTCATTGATGCCGCCCTTGAGGAAGGGCATGCCCCCGTGGAAGAAGATCACCGTTCCCAGAACGGGCGGGATCCAGGCGGACCCCGGGAACTCCAACGGCATGTACCCCAGGAGGTGCCCGAACATCGGACTGAAATACACCACCGGGACCGAGAGAGCCAGGGTCAGCCAGAACCTGTCCTTGAACATGGCCGTGCTGTGACCGGCGTGCTGACCGTGGTTGTGCACGGCATGATCGTCCGAGGCGTTGTGTCCCTGAGCATGCGCCTGGTGCTGATGCGGTGATTCAGGCGTCCCGGGAGTCTGGTGTGGTGCTGCTTGGCCGGGGTCTGCTTCGGTGACCGGCGAAAGGTGGTGATCGTGGTGATGGGTGTGCTCTGTCATGGTGTGCTCCTCCAGGTGCGGCCCGCGGCATCGCTTGAGGCGGTGCGGACGCACGTGTTTGGGCTAGCTGTTGGTCAAGCTGTAGCCGGCTGATGTGATGGCGTCCCGGATGGCGGAAGGTCCAGCGGAGCCGGTAATGACCAGGCGGGAAACACCGCCTGGGACGAGTTCAACAGCCGCGCCGTCTACGCCATCCACGGCCTTGACGGCCTTTTCGACGCTGGCCACGCAGCTGCCGCAGGTCAGTCCTTCCACGTCGTATTCGACACCCATTTTGGCGGGCGGAGTGGCGCTGGCCTCGGTGGAGCAGCAGCTGCAGCCCGGGGAGGACGCAGAAGTAAGGGGCAGTTCGGTGCGTGAAGGTGTTTTCATGTCAGTTCCCTTATGTGCAGAAATGCGACGGGTGCTGTGGTTGAACGGTTGTAAAGAGGCCAACAATCATTTGGTCCTCCGCGACATACCACTCACTGACAACAATGAAAAGATACCCCTGGGGGGTATGCAAGTCAAGTAGTGAACCATCATCAGTTGGTCCGGATGGGGTGCGCAAAGGGTCGGTATTCGGCAGGCGGGGGAGGGGCAGTCTGCAGTTTTGGGCGTGACTGTCCGGCGTCGCGCCGGGCTACGCGTGAACCACGCCGGCAGCGACATTTCCACCACGTGGCCCATTGTCTTTCTTCCGTCAGGAGTCGATGCGATAGGGTCCAGGGCGGAGTCCGCGGGTTCAGGGCAACTGCTCCCGGTCAGAGGTCCGTAATGCCCATGCCGGCGTCGTCCAGGCAGGGCGAGCGTTTGCCAGCGGGTTTTCCCATGGACCGCAGGCAGGTGCATTGGGGTCCCTTGACCGCCGGAAGGCCGGTCCAGACGAAACGTTGCATGCGGTTGTAGTTTCCGAAGTCCAGGACTGCGCCATTGATCCGGTCAGCTAGTTCGTAGCTGACGGAGATGGTCGCCGGCCCGTGCGCCTCGGCAAGGGTTTCGAGCGTGCATCCGATGAACTTTTTTGGTCGTGTTCTGGAGAAGTAGAGTCCCTGGGTGCGGCAGCCGCCGGAACCCAGGTAGCAATGGAGGGAGCCGCCAAACACAGCAATCATTTCAAGGGCTTCGGCGGTGGCGTGGAAGCGGCCGTGTCCTGGCACCGTCACAGTTGCGAGTGCCTTCGTGGGGAAGGTGTTCATGGAGTCCTTGGGGTTTGCTCCCCGGGCAGCAGGAGCAGTGGGGCGGCCGGCGTGTGGCGGCCGGTCAGTTTTTCCATGCCTGGGAGCGTAGAAGCCGCAGGCCGTTAAGGGCGACGATGACGGTGGAGCCTTCGTGTCCGGCGACGGCCAGCGGCAGTGGCAGCCTGGAAACCAGGTCCCACGTGACGAGAACGGTGATGAAGGTGGCCGCGATGGCGAGATTCGCGATGACGAACCGGTGGGCCCGTTTTGAGATCGCGATCAGTGACGGCAGGGCCTCGAGCTCGTCGCGGACGATGATGGCGTCGGCCGTTTCCAGGGCGAGGTCGGAGCCGTGCCGTCCCATCGCGATTCCGGTGCTCGCAGCCGCAATGGCGGGGGCGTCGTTGACGCCGTCGCCGATCAGCAGAACCCGGTGGCCGACCTGTTCCAGTTTGTGCACCGCTGTCGCTTTGTCGGCGGGCAGCAGGCGTGAGCGGACGTTGTCTATGCCGGTTTCGGCGGCGATCTGGGCTGCCGCCCGGTGGTTGTCTCCGGTGAGCAGGTGAACCGGGTTGCCCGTGATCTGCCGGAGCCGTGTGACGGTTGCGGCCGCGGTCGGGCGGAGCCGGTCAGCAAGGGTGATCCGCCCTGCCGTGGCCCCGTCGATGATGACGTAAACGACGGTTCCGGCCACGGTGGCATCGGCCTCCACGGCGGGCCGTTCCACCCGGACCTGCCGTCCGTCGACGATGCCGGATACTCCTTGGCCGGGGACGGCCTTGAATTCTGCTGCTGGCTCCACGGTGAGGCCCTTTCCCGTGCGTCACGGAGGATGGCCCGTCCGAGCGGGTGCTCGCTGTACTGCTCGACGGCGGCTGCCATCCCCAGGATCTGTGCGGGGTTGGGGTCGGCGTCCAGGGATTCGGCGGACGTGACCTTCGGGGTTCCCTCGGTGAGGGTACCGGTCTTGTCGAAGGCGACGACGGTGGTGCGGCCGACCTGTTCCATCACGGTGGCGGATTTGACCAGGACGCCGTGTCGTCCGGCGTTGGCGATGGCAGCCAGAAGAGGCGGCATGGTCGACAGGACAACGGCGCACGGAGAGGCCACGATCATGAACGTGATGGCCCGCAGCAGGGCAGCCTCCAGGCTCTCGCCGAAGGACACGGGCAGGAAAAACACCAGCAGGGTAGCCACAATGACACCGACGGAGTAGCGCTGTTCGACTTTTTCAATGAACAGCTGGGTCTTGGCCTTGGTGGCGGAGGCTTCCTCCACGAGGGTCACGATGCGGCTGACCACCGAGTCCTTGGCGGCCTTGGCTACCCTGACAGACAGAGCGCCGCTACCGTTGACAGTTCCGGAGAGAACCTCGTCGCCTTCGCGCCGGATGATCGGAGTCGATTCCCCGCTCATCGCCGCCTGGTCGACCTCACTGACTCCCCGGATGACGGTGCCGTCAGCGCCGATCCGTTCACCCGGGCGCACCAGAATCATATCGCCGACCTGCAGTTCCGCGGTGTCAACCTCCTCTTCGAGGCCGGTCCCGTCCAAAATCCGGGTCGCCCGCTCGGGGGCCAGACCCAGCAGGGAGCTGACGGAGTCAGCGGTTCGTTGAGTGACCAGGGCTTCCAGGGCGCCCGAGGTTGCGAAAATGACGATCAGCAAGGACCCATCAAAAATCTGGCCGATGGCCGCGGCAGCGATTGCTGCGACGATCATCAGCAAATCCACATCCAAAGTCTTCTCCCGCAGCGCCCGCAAACCTGACAAAGCCGGTTCCCAGCCGCCGGCCACGTAGCAGGCCAAATAGAAGCACCACCACAGAAGCTCCGGCGCCCCAGCCAGCTGCGCAACCCCACCCGCCAGGAAAAGCACTAAAGCAAGCGCGGCCCACCGGACTTCAGGCAGCCGCGCGCCGGTTCGGAAGATCGACGGCGGCTTGGGCAGAAGCCTGCCCGGAGCAGCCTTGCCAGGAGAGGCAAGCACCTGGCTCACGAGCGCACCGTCGCTTCCGCGGCCGGTGTCTCCACCGTCATATCGATACGGTGATGGGCCGGCTCGCCTCCCAGAGAATGCTCGGCCTGGAACACGGCATCGGCCACCAGTTTGCGCGCGTGCTCGTTGGCCAGTCGGTAAAAGACCCTGGTGCCGTCCTGCCGTGCGCTCACCAACCTGCCCAGACGAAGCTTTGCCAGATGCTGTGAGACGGCCGTCGGGGACTTGTCGATGATGTCCGCGAGATGGTTTACGGACATTTCGCCCTCCCTGAGCGCCAGGATGATCCGCACCCGCGTAGCATCCGCGAGCATGGCAAATACCTCGACCGCAAGCTCTACATACTGGCTGTCCACACTAAGCCTGCAAGTGTTCTTATCTTCGCTCATATGAAGATTATAGCCATAGAAGCCCTTTGCCCGGATTCCCTCCGTTGAGGCGGAGGACTGAGGCGGAGCCGACCGCCGGTACTGCCGGAGGCGGGAGCTTGAAGATGACGGAAAGAGCCGCCTATTATGAGTGCATATAAGTGCACGTATGTACCTAAAGGGTGTGGTGGGATGTTATCTGTTTTGCGGGATGTTACTTATCGACGGCTGTTCGCCGCCCAGGTCGTGGCTCTCATCGGTACCGGCCTGCTCACCGTGGCTCTCGGACTGCTGGCCTACGATCTGGCCGGCCGGAACGCCGGGGCTGTGCTGGGCACCGCCCTGACGATTAAAATGCTGGCCTACGTCGGTCTGGCCCCGGTGATCAATGCCTTGGTGGCCCGACTGCCGAAAAAGCCTGTTCTGATCGGGGCTGACCTGATCCGGGCCGCGATGGCATTGTGTCTGCCGTTCATCACAGAAACCTGGCAGATCTACGTGGTGATCTTCCTGCTGCAGTCCGCTTCCGCTACTTTCACCCCGGCCTTCCAATCGCTGATTCCCACCATTTTGAAAAGTGAACGCGACTATACCCGGGCATTGTCCCTTTCAAGACTGGCCTATGACATGGAGGCCTTGATCAGTCCGGCCGCTGCGGCGCTGTTACTGACGCTGATCAGTTACAACAACCTGTTCCTCGGCACGGTTGCCGGGTTCGTGTTCTCCGCTTTCATGGTCACGATCACGGCCCTGCCCCGCCTTGCCGCCCCCGCCGGTCCAGTGAGCTCCCTGTGGCACCGGACCACCTTGGGTACACGGATCTTCTGGCGGAACCGGCGCCTGCGTTCACTGCTGGCACTGAATCTGGTTGTCGCAGCCCCCACGGCCCTGGTGCTCGTCAACACTGTGGTCTACGTCCGTGAGGTCCTGCACCGGCCCGACACCGATCTAGCCCTTGCGTTGGCCTGTTTCGGCGTCGGGTCGATGATTGTCGCGTTATCCGCGCCCGTGGTCCTGGACCGGTTCGGGGACCGGGCCGTGATGCTCACAGGTGCCGCCGTGATCCCAGCTGTGCTGGCCGGCGCGGTGTTTCTGCCTTTACTGGGGGTCGGTGGGGTGGGATGGTGGCTGCTGTTGGCGCTCTGGTTCCTGCTCGGTGCCGCGAATTCGACGATCCTCACACCCTCATCCCGGCTGCTGCGCGATGCCTCCACCGAGGAGACCAGGCCCTACGTTTTCACTGCGCAGTTTTCCCTGTCTCATGCCTGCTACATCCTCACCTACCCGCTGGCAGGGTGGATCGGTGCAGCCGCGGGACTGGGCTGGGCTGCGCTTGCTCTGACATTTATTGCGATGATAGGTAGTGCAGGTGCATTTCTGTCCTGGTCGCCGCGCACCGCCGCGGCGTTCCGACACCCAGCCACTGAGGAGCAGACCCTTGAGCAGCAGGACCGGCAGCGCGTTGAGCCCTAGCAGCATACAGGGCGCAGGTTCTGGGGAACCGTCCCTGGTCCACCCGATCACCCCGGATCCGGAGCTGCTCGAAACGGCTGCCGGTACGCTGCGGATGCTGGCCGAACCCACCCGGCTGCAGTTGCTCTGGCACCTTTCCAACGGCCCTAAGACCGTCACTGAACTGACCGGCCTCTCCGGGGCTCCACGGACCGTGGTCAGTCAGCACTTGGCCAAACTCCGGCTCAGCAAACTGGTGGACACCCGCAAGGACGGCCGCCATATCATCTATTCCCTCCATGACGGGCACCTGATCCGGCTTATCCGCGAAACCATGAACCACGCCGACCACCTGATGACCGGAGAACCGGCCCACGGTTAAGGCACCCTTCTGCCGATGACCGTTAGCGTCGCGGGCGCTGTCCACACGGCGCCTTCACAGCACGTCGGCTACATGCCCGTTGTTATCGGGGCCGGCGGTCGGCGCTGGTCAAGGTCGGGGCGCACTGCTCCCGGCAGCATGCCTGTCATTTCCGGCCCGTGGGCTCAGAGGACGGCGGATGGTGTGGTGTGCCGTGAGCGACACCGCGGACCTGAACATCCCGTACAGGACGCCCGCAGTTCCAGCCAAGGCCAAAACGATGAGGGCAGCGAGGGCTAGGAGCAGGAACATCAGAAAGGAAATGCCCAACGTCGTGCAATAAACCAAGGTGAAAGCGAACGTATCCGATCCGGTCACGAGCCTGGTTTCCCCCGCCGGGCCGGTGCGGCAGGTCCCGCATAACCGCTGGCCTGCCGGAGCGGACAGAGTTCGGCCACCAGCGCCCGGAGTTCGGTAGGGCGGAATGGTTTGATCAGGTACCCGCTGGCGCCGGCTGCAATTCCGGCGAGTTCATTTGCAGCCTCGGCGAACGCGGTAATCATGAGCAACGGCGCGGAAGACACGCTCCGCAGTTGCCGTGCTACTTCGCGGCCGTCGACGTCTGGCAGGCCAAGATCCAAGGTAATCAGCGCCAATTGCTGCCGTGAAGCGGCCAGCAGCCCCGCGCTCCCGGTTTCCACGGTGTGGACCTCGAACCCCTCAGCGGAAAGGATGAGACTGATCAATCCTTGAATATCGGCGTCGTCCTCGATGACCAGACATGCACCGCGTGTGCTCATTCCGCCCCCCATTTCCTCCGGCCATTCTAAGAGACCGTTTCTTCACCGGCGCCTCTACCCGGCATTGAGCTTCGCCGGGGTCCGGACTTCCTTGACGTTGATGCCCCGGTGGGCCACCGAACGAGGCTGTGGCCCCTGCCAGGAAGGGGCCGTAGGCTTGGCAGGTTGTTGCACCCCTTCGTTCATTTCTTCCGGCAGGATCCCATGGCTGCATTGGTCCCCACTGATTCGTTTATTCCCTCACCGACCCTCAGCGCCGTGCACCTGGGGCCGCTGACCATTCATTTCTATGCCCTATGCATCCTGGCGGGCATCATCCTGGCGATCTGGCTTACCTCCCGGCGATGGCAGCAGCGCGGCGGCCAGCCGGGCCAAGTGCTTGATATCTGTCTCTGGGCCGTGCCGGCGGGGATCATCGGCGGACGGATCTATCACGTCATCACGGACCCGGAACTCTACTTCCTTCCCGGCCGGAATCCCTGGAACGCGTTCGCGATCTGGGACGGTGGTTTGGGGATCTGGGGCGCCGTCGCCTTTGGCTGTCTCGGAGCGTGGATCGGGTGCCGCCGGCCGGGAGTATCCTTCGTGGCGTTCCTGGACGCGGTATCCCCTGGAGTCCTCTTTGCCCAGGCTCTGGGCCGGTGGGGAAATTGGTTCAACAACGAGCTCTACGGGGATCCGACAACGCTGCCGTGGAAACTTCAGATCCATCGGATGGACCCCGCGACTGCCGCGGCGGCAACGGATCCCTCCGGAGCGCCCATTGTGCTGGGGTACTTCCAACCAACGTTCCTCTATGAGTCGCTGTGGTGCCTGCTCGTCGGATTGGTCATCATGGCCGTTGATTCGCGCACGCGGCTCGGCGCCGGGAGCGTGTTCGCCCTGTACGTCGCAGGCTACTCGGCCGGACGTTTCGCCTTCGAACTGATGCGTTCCGATTACGCCAACCTGATTCTGGGGCTGCGGGTAAACACCTGGGTCGCAGGCCTGCTGGTCCTGGCCGGCGCGGCAGCCTTCGCAGTGCTGTGCCGCAGGGAACGCTCAACAGCCAACCCAAGTCCGCACCGAACGGCCGGCCTTGCCGGCGCAAAGGGCTCCGGAACCGGTTAGTGCGGGACAAGCGAAACCCTGCCCAGCAGCGCGCTGGCCCGAATGAGGTCGGCCGCGGCTGCGGATTCGTTTTCAGTGTTGGTTCAGGGGTTCCTCTCAGCTGGCTCTTATCCCTCCGGTGGGACACTCGGTCCTAACGGAAGGGAGAAGCCATGGACAGGGCAGTGAATTCACGGGTCCGGGCGCTGGATGCGGTTCGGCGGTCGACGGTGACGGCGATGGTGTTGGCAGGGCTGACGACGGCCGGTATCAGTGCCGGGCTGGCCTCCGCGCAGAATCCCTCCACCGCTCAGACGGTGAGCGTGCAACAAAACCCGGCTGCACCCGTTGTCCCGGCCCCGGGAGGGGCTTTCGGGAGCGTGGCACCGGCGCGGAACGCCCCGGCCCGCGCCCTCCCGCATACCACGACCAGGGCATCCTAGCCATGGACGCGGTCCAGGCCACATGGTTTCCCGCGATTGGCACGACTGCCGGTGTGCACGCGACGGAACCCGGAAGCTTTGACGAAGCGGTTAGGACCGCCGGGCAGTGGCTGGATCGGCTGGATCGGGCCGCTTCGCGGTTCCGACCCGATTCTGAGCTCCGGGCAATCAATACCCGCTCGGCCCGTGAACCGGTGACTGTTCTCCTGAGCCCGTTGCTCGGCGAAGTCCTTGACGCTGCGTTTCTCACGGCGGCCCTGACCGGCGGCCTGGTCGATCCCACCGTCGGCGCTGCCCTGCTTCACGCCGGTTACGACGATGACTTGGACGTCGTCCAGAACCGGGACGGGTGGACAATGGCCGGTGAACCCGAACCGGCACCGGGCTGGCGGCACATCAACTACACCCCGGAAACGAGGGTCCTGACCCTCTCCGCCGGGACGGTCCTCGATTTTGGCTCCAGCGCCAAAGCCTACGCCGCCGACTGTATCGCCGGGCTGCTGGCACAGACCCTGCCTGGCGGTTTCCTGGTCGACCTGGGTGGGGACATCGCCGTGGCCGGCACCGTACCGGAGGGCGGCTGGCAGGTCGGCATTGAATATGACGGCGGCCGCATCGCCCAGGTCATTACCCTCACGAACCAGGCACTGGCGACCTCATCCACCCGGCACCGGGTGTGGGCCAGCGGGTCCGGGACCGCACACCACATCATCGATCCCCAGACCGGAGCCCCGGCAGAGCGGATCTGGGCCGAAGTGACCTGCCTCGGAGCGACCGCCCTGGAAGCAAACGCCGCGTCCACCGCCGCAGTCATCATTGGTCTGAAAGCACCGGCGTGGCTGCGCGCTCACGGCATCGACGCCCGGCTGCACGGCATGGACGGCTCGACCGTGATGACCGGGAACTGGCCCTCGGACCACCATGTCGCCGGGGCCCGCTGATGCCTGCGGTCAACGAAGTTTTCTGGTTCCTTTCCCGCGCGAGCGGGATCACGACCTCCGTCTTATTGACCGTGACCTTCATCCTCGGAGTGATGACCTCAGGACGGCGCCGCCCAGAAGGCATCGGCAGCACCGTCGTGACTGGCCTTCACCGCAACCTGGCTTTGGGGATGATGCTCCTTCTGGTGCTCCATGTTCTCACCGCCGTGGCCGATGGCTACGTCGACATCGGATGGGTCGCGGTCCTGCTGCCCTTCACCTCCGGCTACGAACGTGCCTGGACCGGGCTCGGCGCCATCGCTTTGGATCTCCTGCTGGCCGTGACCCTGACCTCTGTGCTGCGCCACCGCATCCCGGAACGGTGGTGGGCTCCGGTCCACGCCCTGACCTACGTGCTGTGGCCTGCAGCGATCGTGCACGGCATCATGATGGGCACCGGGAGCGCATGGATCCTGCGGGGCGTTGGCCTGGCGTGCCTGATCGCAGGGGCGGCGGCCATCGCCTACCGGCTAATGAACCGGCAGCCCGACGAAACCCGCCGCGGCGCCATCGGCAGAGAACCATGGCGATGAACCTCAGGACACTGGAAGCGGCCGGCCTGACCGGGCGCAGCGGTTCGGCATTCAGCACGGCACGTAAAGTCGGTGCGGCTCGACAGAACGGTGCCGAACTAATTGTTAATGCCTGCGACGGGGAAATCAGTGCCCTGAAAGACGCCCATGTTATCCGGCACCATCTGGCATGGGTCCGGCACGGGGCTGCCCTGACCGGACTGAGGCACGTGACCTACGCAGCCCACACCGGAACAGAGACCGAGGAGCGCCTACGCGCCGCCGGTCTCTCTGTGCTGCCCGTGCCGGCCCGCTATGTCGCCTCCGAAGCCAGTGCTCTGGTATCGCTGCATCACGGGGCTCATGCCCGCCCGATGACCAAACGCCGCCGCCTGATCGAGGGAGGACGCACCCCCGATGGCAAGAGAACCCGCCCCGTTCTGGTCCTGAACGCCGAAACCGTGCTCCGGATCGCCCAGATCGAGGTCTTCGGCCCCGCCTGGTTCCGTTCCTTCGGCACCCAGGTCGAACCCGGCCCGCGCCTAATCACCATCACTGGCGCCGTCAAGGCACCGGGAGTGTATGAAACCGAATCCGGGCTGCCACTGAGCCGGGTCGTTTCACTGGCTGGAGGCCCGCTTCCGGGTGTCCTGGCGATGAACATCGGCGGACTCAGCGGCACCTGGATCGACGCATCCAGGATCGACTCTCTGAATTACAGCTCTGCATCCCTGGCCACCGTCGGCGCAACCCTCGGGCCCGGCGTCATGCACCTGCTGGACCGCTCCCGTTGCCCGGTGGATACGGTGAAGGACATGCTTGACTATGCCGCCGGGGAATCTGCCGGGCAATGCGGGCCCTGCATGTTCGGGCTCCCCGCAGTTGCCCGAGACTTCGCTGAACTGGCCGCAGGCACCGGCAGACCCAGTGCAGCAACTGCCCTGCGTCAACGGTTGGGATTCCTGGTTGGCAGAGGAGCCTGTCACTTCCCTGACGGGATCGCAGCGTTCACGCACTCCGCGCTGGAGGTCTTCACCGATCACCTCAGCGCCCATGCCGCAGGCTACTGCCCTGGCCACGAGAGCCGGGTCCGGAGATGATCCTTCGTTTCCGCCGACAGGTTCTTCCGGAGTACCCGGTTCTGGCCGTGGACCGGACCACCTGCACCGGGCACGGGGTGTGTGCGACCATGCTCTTCGAACACATCACACTCGATGACTGGGGATACCCGGTTTTGCACGGACCCATCCCGCGGGCCCACACCTCGGAACTGGCGTTGCGGTACTGCCCTGCACGGGCCCTGTACTGGCGGAACGGGAACGACTAGGGAAAAACTGACACCCACCTGGCCCGGAAGACGCCCACGCCACATTCTTGCGTGTAATCAGCGAAGCGTCCGGCCGGGTCTCATGCGTGGATGTTGGCGTTAGGTGGCGGCTTTTTGTGTTCGCTCTGTGTCGTTAGGTGCCGATGACGATGATGCTTGCTGCTGCTTCTAGGACGTCATCGGTGATGGTTTCGAGTTGGTTGGTATTGGGACCCGGGTGATCTGTCGGAATGGCCGTTCGAGGAGCCGGAAGTTGCCACGGGCAATGGATTCTACTGCGGCGATTGCCTGGGCGTCGGTGACGTCAGCCTGGTCGAGGGTGCGGGCCGAGGCGTTTCCCGTGTCGGTCCAGAACGAAGAGGAGCTCGTCTTTGACGCGCTCGACGGTCAGCTCGCTCTCATACTCGGCCAAGGTGGCGGGTAGTTCAGCATCAGCCGACCGTCGAGGTTGCCGGGTCAATACCTTCTGAGATGAATCGGACCTGGACGCCGCGTTCCCTCTGCGGGTTCACGGTGTTCAGTACGTCGATCAATGACCGGCCCAGCCGATCGACCCGCCAAACAACGACAGTGTCGCCCTCCGCGGCATACTCGAGGAACCTCTGGATCCGTTGTTTGCAAGGACACTCTAATTCGACGCTTTGCCCAGGTCGGCGAGGGCCTTCCGGAGGCGGGTGCCGGCGTCGTCGGCTACTTCTTTGATTGATGGGGCGGCGCTGAGCTGGACCATGGTCTGAGGGTCGATGGCTTCCACTGTGGTCACGTCTGCATCCTTGTTCCGGCGCACCACCACATTGCATGGCAGCAGCGCACCGATTTCCGGCTCGGCGGCGAGGGCGCGGCTGGCGAGGGCAGGGTTGCAGGCGCCGAGGATGACGTAGTTACCGACAGCGTCAGCCGCTTCGACACCTAGCTTGGTTTCGAAGGTGGAGCGGACGTTGATCTCCGTGAGGATCCCGAAGCCCTGGTCCGACAGGGCCTTCCGGGTACTTTCCAGGGCTTCGGCCCACGGAAGAGCGGTGGTCGTGCTGAGTGTGTACGTCATGGTTCTCCTTGGGGAGCTCGGAAGTGGGACGGGTCAGGCGAGGGAGAGGAAAAGCTTTTCCAGGTCCTTCTTGTCCATCGTTGCGTCTTTTTGGACTATGCACTGCTCAAGGCCCGTGGCGATGATGGCGAACCCGGCCCGGTCCAGCGCCTTCGATACGGCGGCAAGCTGAGTGACGACGTCCTTGCAGTCCCGGCCTTCTTCAAGCATGCGGGTGACAGCGGCCAACTGGCCCTGGGCTCGCTTCAGACGATTGATGACAGGGGTGAGTTCTGAGGGATTGAGTTCCACGGGATTCTCCAAGTGTCGGGGGCTTGCCCCCATCGTATACCCCCTAGGGTGTTTTGACTACCCCCGGGGGTATCTGAAATACTCGGTGGGGTATCCACCCACCCCCTTCCGAGAGGCCATCATGACTCCCCCTTCCACGGCGCCGGCCGTCACCGCACTCGCCCCTGAAACCCTCACGTCCTGGTTCAAAGAGCACCAGGACCTCGTGGTGATCGATGTCCGCTCCGCCGCCGAGTTCGAGTCCCTGCGCATCCGCGGCTCCTACAATGTGCCGCTGCCGCTTTTGTCCGAGCACACCGATGAACTCGCCGCCCGGCTGGGTCCCCGCGTTGTGCTTGTCTGCCAGTCCGGCGTGCGCGCCGAGCAGGCCCGCCAGCGCCTTGCCAAGGCCGGGATCGACACCGCCTATGTTCTGAGCGGCGGCACACCCGGCTTCGCCGCTGCTGGAGGCGACGTGGTCAAGGGCAACGACCGCTGGGACCTGGAGCGCCAGGTCCGCCTGGCCGCCGGTTCACTGGTAATGCTGGGTCTGGCAGGCGGCAAGTTTGTCTCCCCCAAGGTCCGGATGCTCGCCGGCGCCATCGGCACAGGTCTGACCTTCTCGGCCGCGACCAACACCTGCGCCATGGGTAAGGCCCTTTCGGCCATGCCGTGGAACAAGGCTGCCAAGGAGCCCACCCGCGAAAGCGCCTTCCTGCAGCTTCCCGTTCCGGCCCAACAGGACGCCGCGGCATGATCCCGGCCCTGGGTCTAGGGCTTGTCGTCGGAATCGTCCTGGGTGTGGTGGGTGGCGGTGGCTCCATCATTGCCGTTCCTGCGCTGGTGTACGGCGTGGGCATGAGCCCCGTCCAGGCCATCCCGACGTCGCTGCTGGTGGTGGGCATTTCGTCGCTGGCAGCGCTGTTTCCCCGGATCCGGGAGGGCCTGAACTGGCCCGTCATCACACTGGTAGGGGCCGCCGGCATTCCGGCGGCCTGGGCCGGCGCGGCCGTCGGCAAACTCCTGGATCCGAACGTCCTGATGCTGGCGTTTGCCGTAATCATGGTGGCCGCGGGCGTCCGGATGCTGAGCAAACCGCGCGAAATCGAGGGAATCTGCAGCACGGGACCCAACCGGGCTTTCCGGTCCTGCGCCCCGAAGGCGGTGGGCGTTGGACTGCTCGTCGGATTCCTCACCGGGCTGCTTGGCGTGGGCGGCGGCTTCCTCATCACCCCCGCGCTGACCATCTTCCTGGGCCTGCGCATGAAACAGGCCGTCGGAACGTCGCTGGCGATCATCGTCATCAACTCCGCAGCCGGATTCAGCGCTCACGCCGCCGGCTACACCATCGACTGGGCCACCACCCTGGCGTTCGCGGTCCCGGCCATCCTGGGATCCATCGTCGCGGCACGGCTTGCCCGCCGCCTGCACGACAAGCACATCCGCATCTCATTCGCGGTACTCATCTTCGCCGTCGCGGCGTGGGTCACCGCCAGCACCGTCACCGCCTGACACCACAGAACAGGAGCACACCATGGGACTGATCGAATCGCTGAAGAAGGCCTTCAGCAAGCCCTACACAACGGTCTCCATTGCACAGGCCAAGGAACTCCTGGGTTCCGGCGCCACACTCATCGACGTCAGGTCCACCCGGGAATGGCGGACCGGCCGGGCACCGCAGGCCAAGCACGTCCCCCTGGACAGACTGCAGGTCAGTACCGCGGGGATCCAGAAGTCCCGCCCCGTGATCGCCATCTGCGCCTCGGGAGTGCGGTCCGCCTCTGCCGCCAAACTCCTCGCCGCGAAGGGCTACCACGCCTACTCGGTGCGTGGAGGCATGGCCGCCTGGCGCCAAGCCGGCGAACCCGTCCGCTAGACGGCACCACCCCCAACCACCAGCCGAAACCATTTCGAAGGAGAACCACCATGGCTGAAATCACCATCACCGAAACCGCGCAGCGCCGCTCCACCGCTCGGATCCTGGACGTCCGCGAGGACTTCGAAGTCGCCGAGGCAATGATCCCGGGCGCCCTGCACATCCCCATGGGCCAGCTGCAGGCACGCCTGTCCGAATTGGACCCTGCCGTCCCCATCATTGCAGTCTGCCGGAGCGGAAACCGTTCAGCCCGCGTCGCCGACGCCCTCAACGATGCCGGTTTTTCGGCAGACACCATGGCCGGCGGCATGATCGCCTGGACCCGCGCCGGACTCCCCACCACCTGACCCCTGCAGTCCCGCCACGGCAACAGCCGGGCCATGCCCCGGCGGGCCCGCACAGTCTCCTGCAGGCTGTTCCGCAGAAGATCGGGGAAGGGGCCGCAGCCTCGTTGCAAAATACCCCCAGGGGTATCTATGCTGGACTTAGAACAACCTCCAAGCCTTATCAATCGAAGGAGATCACCAGATGCTTATCGAGCGTATTTACGATGAAGACCTCGCCCAGGCCAGCTACCTGATCGGCTGCCAAGCCAACGGCACCGCCGTGGTTGTCGACGGCCGCCGCGACATCGCCGTCTACCAGGAACTGGCCGCGAAGAACGGCATGAAGATCAGTGCCGTTACTGAAACCCACATCCACGCCGACTACCTTTCCGGCACCCGCGAACTCGCCGCCGCCACCGGCGCGAAGATCTACGTCTCCGGCGAGGGCGGCCCGGACTGGCAGTACGAATTCGACGGCGAACGCCTCTACGACGGCGACACGATCACCATCGGCAACATCAGCATCCAGGCCGTGCACACCCCGGGCCACACCCCCGAGCACCTGTCCTTCCTGGTCACCGACGGCGCGTTCAGTGACCAGCCCGGCTACCTGCTCTCCGGGGACTTCGTCTTCTCCGGAGATCTCGGCCGGCCGGACCTGCTGGACGAGGCAGCCGGCGGCATCGACACCCGCTTCGAAGGTGCAAAGCAGCTCTTCGCCAGTCTGCGGGACAAGTTCCTGACTCTGCCGGACTACGTGCAGGTCCACCCCGCTCACGGTGCCGGCAGTGCCTGCGGCAAGGCCCTGGGCGCCATCCCGTCCTCCACCGTGGGCTACGAGCGGCTCTACTCCTGGTGGGGGCCGTACCTCGCCGCGAATGACGAACAGGGCTTCATCGATGAGCTCCTCGACGGCCAGCCCGACGCGCACGCCTACTTCGGCCGGATGAAGCGGGAAAACCGTGAAGGTCCCGTCGTGATGGGTGAGCGCACGCCGCTGCCCGAACTCGCAACCGGCATCCTCGCTGCAGGCCTGGCAGAGGACACCCTGACCTTCATCGACACCCGCTCCAACAGTGAGGTCCACGAAGGCACCGTAGCCCGTTCCCTGAACGTGCCGGCAGCCAAGGCCGTGGCCAGCTACGGCGCCTGGGTAGTGAACCCGGAGACGGATAAGAACCCGCTGGTACTGCTGGCACAGGACCAGGAACAAGCTATGGACATGTGGGACCACCTGGTCCGGGTCGGCATCGACAACATCGCCGGTTACGTCACCAGCATCGAAGGGCTCCCGATGACTACGCCGAAGCTGATCCAGCCAGAAGAGCTTCAGGGTTTTGACGCCGCCATGGTCGTGGACGTCCGCAACCGCAGCGAACACATCGCCGGAAACATCCCGGGCTCGTACCAGCTCAGCGGTGGCCGTGTCATGTGGCACCTGGACAAGATCCCCACTGACGGAACCATCGTGACCTACTGCCAGTCAGGCGTCCGGAACTCTGTCGCAGCCAGTGCCCTGCGCCGGGCCGGATACGACGTCGTCGAACTCGCCGGCAGCTACGCAGCCTGGATTGCTCAGCAGAACTCAGTCGCCACGGCCTGACCAGCCGGAACACCTCAAGACCGCCCGGGCAGGGCCCCACCTGCCCGGGCACCTTTATGCCCCGGCACGAAAGGGAGTGCTCCGGAATGACCAGAAAAATGGCGGCAAACAGTGTCGCTTCCATCGATGCTGTGCTGGGCCTTCGGCAAAACCTGGCACAGTTCATGCTTCTGGTGGCAGTCAACGCCTTGGTGGGCGGCACGCTGGGCCAGGAGCGCACCGTGCTGCCCCTGCTCGCTTCCCAGACATTCAACCTGGACCTGTACACCAGTGCTCTGACTTACATCCTCGCCTTCGGCCTGTCCAAGGCCGCGACGAATTACTTCGCGGGAACGCTCTCTGACAGGTACGGCCGCAAACCCGTCCTGGTCGCGGGCTGGCTTGTAGCAATCCCAGTCCCGCTCATGCTCATCTTCGGCCCGTCGTGGGGATGGATCGTTGCGGCAAACCTGTTCCTCGGTGTCAGCCAAGGCCTGACCTGGTCCACGGCCGTGATTATGAAGATGGACCTGACCGGCCCGAAACAGCGCGGCCTTGCCATGGGTCTGAACGAAGCGGCAGGCTACCTCGGAGTCGCCGTCACTGCCCTAGCGACCGGGTATATTGCCTCCGCGTACGGGCTCCGGCCAGGCCCGTTCCTCTTCGGAGCCGCCTACATTGCCCTCGGGTTAGGCCTGTCAGTTTTGAACGTGCGCGAGACACACCACCACGCCAGGACGGAAGCCTCCCAGCACGTCAGTGCACACAGCAGTGCCCATGCCGGCCTCACCACAGGCCAGGTTTTCACCCTCACCAGCTTCAAAGACCGCTCACTCTCCGCAGCCAGCCAGGCAGGACTGGTGAACAACCTCAACGACGGCCTCGCCTGGGGCCTGTTTCCTGTCTTATTCGTCAGCTCCGGGCTAAATCTGAACCAGATAGGGATCCTTGCCGCCGTTTATCCCGCGGTCTGGGGAGCCGGGCAGCTCTTCACCGGCGCCGCCTCAGACCGGTGGGGCCGCAAATGGTTCATTGTGGCCGGCATGATCGTCCAAGCCGCGGGACTCGCGCTGGTCGCCGCCTCCCGCAGTTTCGGGCCCTGGCTCATCGCCTCAGTCCTCCTCGGGCTCGGAACGGCCATGGTCTATCCCGCACTCCTTGCCGCCATCGGGGACGTAGCCAACCCCACGTGGCGGGCCCGTTCCGTCGGCATCTACCGGCTCTGGCGTGACGGCGGCTTCGCCGTAGGGGCACTCTTGTCAGGTCTTCTCGCTGACTTGTATGGGATTCCCTCAGCCATCGCCACCGTCGCTGCACTCACAGCCGCCTCCGGCCTGGTGGTCGCCGTTCGAATGCGCGGCAAAGACCACATAATCGGGGTGGACACTGGCCCTTAGCCCGACACGTCAGCCCCGAATGACCCCTGCACGGACGGACTAGTGTCAGCGGTCAGCGGATAGGCAGTCACGACACATAGCGACAAACAAAACGCCGCCAAGCACCCCAGGCACACGCCGTGTTCTATTCTTTGGGTGCGGAGACGTCCTTGGCGGAACGGCGCCGGCGGGCGTGCCATAGAAGAAGGCCGGCAAGAACGATCACCGCCATGGCCAGCGCGGTTCCTTGCCCGGCCAGCCGGGCAATGCTCTGGTACGAGTTACCGGCGAGGAATCCCAGCATGACCGCGCCGGCTCCCCAGATGAGCCCGCCAGCTGCATTGAAGGTCAGGAACCGCAGGTAAGGCATGCGCGCCATCCCTGCCAGAGCGGGCATCACGGCGCGGAAGAACGCCGTGAAGCGGCCGATGAACACGGCCGTACCGCCCCTTCGACGCAGCAGCTCTTGGGCTTTGGCCACCTGCGGCTCCTTGCGTGCAACCATACGAAGGCGCATGATTCCAGGTCCGAAGAACCGTCCTATCTCATAGCCGACAGTGTCGCCGGTGATGGCCGCGACCACGACCAGAACGATCACCAGCCACAGCGGAAGCCGCCCGTGGCTTGCCAGGACCCCGCCGAGAATGGCCGCTGTTTCCCCCGGGATCACGAAGCCCAGGAAAAAGGCGTCCTCGGCGAAGACCAGAGCGAAAATCAACAGCGCCGCCAGCACCGGGCTGAGGTTCAGAATGCTGTCGACAAACTGGGACACCGGACGTCCTTTTCTCGTGATTTCCTCTACCTGGTTCAACGTTGGAACCGGCTGAGGTTCCCGTCCGGGGGCTGCCTGCGGCACATCTGCTTCAACCGCTGGCACCACCGTGGGAGGCCGCCTACAGCCTTTTCCCATCGGCGAAGACGCTTCGAGTGCGTGGATCATCGGCCGGGTACAGCCGCCGCTTTCGGGTCTTGGGGGTGTTGAGGCTTAGGGCTGTACGGGCTCGAGCGTGGCGGTCAGGCTCTGTTCGTGGCTGTCCCGGATGAGGGTTACGGTCACCGACGCGCCGGCGGGTTGTTCGTGCACTGCTGCAGTGAGTTCGGCGGTGTCCTGGACCGGGTGGTTGTTGATTCCTGTGATGACGTCGTCTTTCCGGATGCCTGCTTTTTCTGCTGCTGATCCGGAGGTGACTTCGGTGACGGCGGCGCCACGGGAGAACACGGAGCCCTTCGCCGCGGCGTCCGTGGTGGCTTTGATGCCGAGCTGACCATGGGTTGCGGTCCCGGATGCGATGATCTCCTGGGCGATTCTCTTGGCATTATCGATCGGGATGGCAAAGCCGATCCCGACGTTGCCTGCCTGTGTGCCGGCAGTGCCGGCGGAGGGGGATGCGATGGCGACGTTTACGCCGATGACCTCGCCCCGGGCGTTGACCAGGGCTCCGCCGGAGTTGCCCGGGTTGATGGCCGCGTCGGTTTGGATCACTTCCAGGCTGGGGTTGCTGCCGGACGCCTGTGAGGGGATTTTTGCGGTGCTTCCCGAGGCGGTTTGCGCCGGTGGTGGTGGTGCCGCGCTGATGGTCCTGTTTAGGGCCGCGACGATTCCTTTCGTCACCGTCCCGGACAGGCCCAGCGGTGTTCCGATCGCAACGGCGGTGTCGCCGACATTGATTTTTGACGAGTCTGCCAGGACTGCCGGGATCAGGGAGGGGGCCTGGATGCGGATCACGGCGAGATCCGCGAGCGGGTCCGCGCCTACCAGGGTCCCGGCGTAGACGTGGTTGTCGCTGCTGCGTACCTGAATGACCGGTGTGCTTGTGGCGCCGTCAAGAGTGACCACGTGTGCGTTCGTGAGGATGTCTCCTTTGGCGTCGAGGATGATCCCTGACCCGATGCCGCGGGTGGTGCCTGAGCTGACGGCGAGGGTGACGACGCTCGGTGTGGCCTTCTGTGCTGCCGTGGCGACGGTATCGCTGGTACCGGTGTTGTTCACCACTATCCGGGATGTTCCCGGCGAGGTGGACACCCCGGCCGTTGCCGGGCCGTCCAACAGCGCGTCGGCGCCGGCTGCGACCGTGCCACCGACGAGGGCGGCAATGACCAGTGAGGCGGCGAAGACGGGGGTGCTGCAGCGCCATTTCCTGCCGGTCGGGCCGGGAGCCGGGGGCGTCGGTGGACGGAGGTTAGTGACCGGTGGGGCGAACTGGGAGGGATCGGCATGGGCCGCGTCATCCCACGGGATGGAACCTTGACCCGGGTACACCCACGGGTCAGGGCCGGGGCCTGACTGCGCCGGATGAGGCCCACGGGGGCCAGCGGAATCTGGGGTGTGTGTCATCAAGTCCGTCCCTGTGACTGTGCTGCAGGGGATTCCCTGCAACAGGAAAGTGGGGTATCCGGCACCGGCAGGTGAAGCCGGCGTCGGGAATGGGGCAACCGGTACCCCGTCAGGTTTAGGGTCGTTATTCTCCGGAGGAAGCGGTGCGGTTCATCAGGTGCTCCAGCAGCGCTGCTTCGGGCCGGTCGGGGTTCCGGGAAACACATTCCTCCAACTGCTCCCGGTTTCGTTCGGCCCCGGCCGTGGTGTCGGCCAAGATTTCATCGATAAGTTCCCGCGCCTGCTCCTGCAATGTCGTTTTTGGGTACCTGGCGGTGGAGGAAGGAACAGAGACCGGCCCGCCCCCGCTTCCTTCCTCCACATCGTTTGGTTTCATCAATTTCCTGTGCCCGGAGGCCTTACTTGGTGCCCGGAGTACTGGTGTCCGGTGTTTCGTTGGACTCCGTTTCGGTAGTGTTTTCGGCACCCTTCTGACCGTTCTCCTGTGAGTCGGCCGTTTCGGTGGCAAGTACGGTGGCGTTGCCGGCGTCGATCTTCACTTCGTGCACGGCACCGGTGCTGTCTTTGACCGTCACTTCGTACACCAAGGATCCGTTTTCGTCACCGAGGTGGGAGGCCGTGGCAGTGGAACCGGGCAGGGAAGCCGCAGCGGCCGTTTCAGCGGCCTTGGCATCGATGGTCGCCAGTGCGGTCAGGTTCCCGGATTCTTGGGCGTCGGATTGCTCCCCTGCCGTTTCGGGGACGGTAATGGAGCCTTTGAGCTGTGGTTCCTGCTGGCCGGCATCGGACTTCCCACCATCGGCTGTGCTGCCGGTGGCCGGCGACGTGACCGGAGGCCATGGTGTGGTGCTGGCGTTGGCCGCTGAAAGCCCGACGACCGCGGTGCCGCCAACGAGTGCCAACCCGGCAAGTGCCCCGATGAGGGTCTTGCGTTTGGGTGAGGTGTTGTCCATGATCGTGCCTTTCGGAGAGTCGTAATCAACGCCGCCCGGGTCCGGGTGGTTTCTTCGGCGCCTACAGCCAGTCTCGACCGCGGGCCCTTAGAGGACGCTGAGGGGTCCTGAGAATTCCCGGCAGCCGGACACATGCGGAGAGTACTCAGGACACGCGGCCGGCAACCGCATGAGAGGCCAGGAGCGCGCTGGCTCAGTAGGAGAGGCTGGTGTCACCGCACCGTCCAGGCGGTCTCCTTTTTTGCTGCGCCGGGTACCCGTGTCGGGGCGATGTCGCCGGGATCAGAGGACGAACGCAAAGACGAGGCCGAGGATGGCAAGTGCTTCTGTCAGGGCAAGTCCGAGGAATGCGATGGGTTGAAGAATTTTTTGTGCTTCCGGCTGGCGGGCCACGCCGTTGATATAGGCCGCGAACACGAGCCCGACACCGATGCCCCCGCCGATGGCGGACAGGCCGTAGCCGACGAGGTTGAGACTGCCTTTCATGGTTCTACCTTTCAGTCGCCCGTTTTCGGACGTGGAGTTCATGGTTAGAGTGGCGGCCGGTTCTGTGCCCCGGCTCGGGAACCGTGCACCGGTTTCGTTCCGCCTGTTGCTTTGGCTGGGGCCCGGCAGGGGGCGGGTCCGGGGTTCAGGTTCAGTCTGTTTTTTCGCCGGTGCCCTGGGCTTTGGTGGCTGTTCCTTGGGCGGGGGCGTAGCCGCTGGCGGCGGCTTCGATGCTGATCTTCACTTCGTTGGCGGAGCTGCGGTAGAGGCTGTATTTGTTCTCCGGGTAGTGCCCGGTGCCGGTGCCGTTGTCGAAGTAGATGGTCGTGGCCTGTCCGGGGGTGAGGGTGAGCCCGTCAAGTTTCTGGTAGTAGGACTCCGTGGTGCCGGTGGTGGTGTCTTTCATGGTGTAGTACACCTCCAGCCCGGTCATAGGGGCGGTGCTGGTGTTGGTGAGCGTGAACTGGAGCCGGTCTGCAAGGGCTGCCTTGGTGGTGGGATCGACGTTGTTTTCGGCCATGACGTCCGTGATCGTCAGCCCGGTTTTGGTTCCCGTGGCGGTGATGGGGTTGGTGGTGACAGGCAGGACAGTGGCTGCGGAGGGGGTGGCCGAGGGCGCTGCTCCGGGCTGTGCCGGGCCGGTGATGGTGGCCTGCATGATCAGGACGGCGGCCACCAGCACCGCGACGAAGGCTCCCAGGCTGAGGAGTGCTTTTTTCATGGTCAGGTGACCTTTCTGAGTAGTTTGGTGCGGGTGGCTGCGAGGAAGGATCCTGTCAGTGCGGTGATGAAGCCGGTCATGAGCCAGAGGGTGTTGTTGAACGTCCCGGCCCAGATTAGGTTGAAGGGTTGCCCGTTGTATTGGTCTTTGATGCCGAGCCAGGCGAAGAGCGGGCGTTCGAATTGTTTGGTCATGGAGGTTTGCTCAATGAGGTCCCGGGCTGTTTCGTATCCGCTGAAGTTGGCCATGATGGCCTGTTCGTGGGTCTTATCGACCTGCAGGCTGGCGAAAAGGCCTCCGGGGATCTGGTTGTCAGGGTCCATGGTGTCCCCGATCTGGGGGATCACGAGCACCACGACGAGCCAGATGACCAGGGCCAGGATCAGGCCGGAGGCAGGGGTCCGTGTTAATGCTGCGACGGTGAATGCCAGCAGCGACCACATGGTCAGGTACAGGGCGGTATGGGCCGCGGCAACACCAAGTCTGACGTAGTCATCGCCTTGCAGGGGCGCGTTGGCCAGCAGCAGCAGAGTTGCCGTGATCACAGCGAACAAGGCCCCGGCCACCGCTGTCCAGAGGATGCCAACGGCCAGGATCTTGCCTCCGGCGAAGGTGTAGCGGCCCAGCGGGCGGCTGAAGATCAACTGCAGGGTCCCGTTGCCCCTTTCCTTCGCCACGAGCCCGTACCCGAGGATCACCGCGAACAGGCTGCCGACGATTTCCAGATATTCCATGCCGCCCCGGAGCATTTGCAGGGCCGCCAGCTGCGGCGGGGCGGTCCCGGCCGTCCCGCCGCTGCTGCGCAGCGCGGCCACATAGTTGTTGTAGTCATCGATCTTGATCCGGAAATCCGCTGCTGCGACCAGGACCGAGAGCATAACAACGGCGGCGAGGAACACGATAAGAGAGACCAGGGCGCGGCTGCGGGTGAGGTCTTTGAGTTCCTTCCCGCACAGAATCAGGGACTTAGGCATGAAGTTCGCTCCTGATCCGTTGCCGGTTCGTGGCCAACAGCACCACACACACCACGGCGAGGACGGCTCCGAGGATCAGCACCGGAGCCGCCACGGAGCCGGACACGGCCTGATCCTGGAGAATGATCGCGGCGGCGTGCTTGAACTGCTCACCCACGGACAGAGGGCCGGTGAAGCCGCTGGTGACCGCGAAGAAACCCATCGGGGTAGCAGCCGGGGCCGGGACTGGGTTCAACAAAGACACCGGCAACGCTGCGGTCCCGGCCAGAGGCAGGATGAAGATCACGATGCTCCACAGGACAATGGGGGCCAGCAGCGCCGTGGTGGTCGATGATGTGTGAAGGCCGCTGAGCATTCCCAGTACAAGGAAGGGCATCAGGAACAGCCACGCCAGGGCGTAGAGGCCCGCAAGCCGCAGGGATTCATCCCAGGTCGGCGGGGCGCCTGTGACGATGGCGATCCCGGTGAAGGTGAGGATGGCAGCTGCCGCCAACAGGAGGGCGAACAACGCCGCGAGACCGGTGAGTTTGGCCCCCAGGTAGGTGGCCGGGCTGATGTTGCGTGACAGGACCAGATCGGCGGTGCGGGCACGCCGGTCCCGGGTGGTGGACTGAACGCCGGTGATGATGGCCAGCAGCGCCCCGATCACAATGATGTAGATGACGTTGTTTCGTGCGTAGTAGAGGGCCGGCAGCCCGTCGAAGGGGTTGTGCGCCGTTGTCAGACCCTGGGCGGCGACTTCGCGGTAGACGTCGCTGACGGTGGTCTTGGCGCTTGAGCCGATGAACGCCGACGCCGCGGTCATGCCCAGAAACACCGCCAGGACACCGCGGGGCAGCCGCTCACGGGAGATCGCGGTGATTTCCTGTCGGAGAGTCACCGTCCAGATGTTCACGGCCGGGCACCGGCTTCGATGTGCAGGTAGATGTCTTCCAGCGATTCCTGGTCCGGGAAGGCATCCAAGGTCGCGGCCACGGAGTTGTGGTAGATCAGGTTGCCCGAGCTGAGGATGCCGATGCTGGTGCAGGTCTTGGTCACTTCGGCTAGTAAATGGGTGTTCATGAAAATTGTGATCCCGAATTCCCGGTTCAGGTTGATGATGATTTCACGCAGTTTCGCCACGCCCTGCGGGTCAAGGCCTGAGGTGGGTTCGTCCAGGAACAGGACCGAGGGTGTGTGCAGGATGGCCTGGGCGATCCCTGCACGTTGTCTCATTCCCTTGGAGAAGGTTCCCAGTCGCTCCCGGCCGTGACCGGTGAACTCCACGGCCTCCAGTGCCGCTGCGACCATCTGCCGTGGCCGGTCGACACCTGAGAGTCCGGCGAAGAAGAGCAGGTTCTCCTCCAAGGTGAGGTTTCCGTAGAACTGCACGTTTTCGGGTAGGTACCCGATGTTCCGGCGGACTTGGGCTGCTTCTTTGTCGATGTCATACCCACAAATCCGCCCGGACCCCGAGGACGCTGGAAGCAGCGTCGTGAGGATGTTTACCGTCGTGGTTTTGCCGGCTCCGTTATGACCCAGGAGACCGAAAATCTCGCCCTCGGGGACACGAAGGGTCAGGGGGTTCAGCGCGGTGTCCCTGCCGTACTTCTTGGTCAGTTGCGTGGTTTCGATTGCCATGTCCATGCGGCAACCGTAAAACCGGGCCGCTAAGAGCGCCCTGAGAGAACCGCAGGCCAGGGCTCAAATGCTTCCGGAGTCGAAGCGGCCCAGAGTGTGCGGGGCCGCCTCAAGATGTTCGCGCTCATCATCGACCAGCCGTTCCTCGCGGTGCAGTTCCTGCGGGAAGCCCTGCGGAATGACCGGATCAGCAGGTCCATGGGCTAGGCTTGCCGGGCCGCGGCCCCCGTTGGGGGCACGTACCGGCGCGGTCGCGGAAACCGGAGCCGCGGATGAGGCCCGGTGGTGGGAGTGTTCGGCCCCGGCGGCAGCCCCGATTCCAAGAGCCGAGACAACGGCCAGGGTCAAAGCGGCGGTCAGAGTCGCACGGAGCTTCTTCATACCCCCACCCTTTCGTGGTTTTGCTGAGAGAGGGCTGTGCGCAAGTTGTTCGAACGACGGGGGTGACCGATCCTTGGATCATGAACCAGGACAGCTCCGCGCCCGCTGCACCCGGGGACGCAGAACCCCGGAAACGGTGGGGCATTCGTAAACGCGCCACCGCAACCGCGATGGCAGTTGTTGCAGCGGCCTTGGCGGTGGGGGGAATCATTTTGCTCGTGTTGCTGCAGACCTCGTTGATCGCCGCCACGGAGAGCGCGGCCAGGCAAAAGGCCCAGGATGTGATTACCCAGATCAATGATCAGGATGTCTCCGAAGCGGCCCAATACATTGCCTCAACGGCCCATTCGGGCCAGATTGTTCAGATCCTGGACCCGGCCGGCAAAGTCCTGGCCGCCTCTGTTCCGGCGGCGACGAAAGAACCGCTGTCGGATTTACGGCCCGGCCCCGGACAAACCCTGACCCGGGACGTGACCAGCCTGCAAAGCATCGGTGATGAGGATGAATTCCTGATCATCGCCAGCGGGGCACAGGACGGCACCGGAACCTATACCGTGCTGGTGGCAGCCACCGTCCAGGTTCAGGCGGATACCGTCGCGACAGTGGGATGGTTCGTGCTCGGAGCCACCCCCGTGCTGCTCGCCGTTGTCGGCGCCGCAGTCTGGATGCTCGTGGGCCGGTCGCTGCGTCAGGTCGAGCGGATCCGGGGCCAGGTCGCAGCAATCAACGCCCAGCGCCTGGACGGACGGGTGGAGGTGCCACCGACCGGAGATGAGATCCATGCCCTGGCGTTGACGATGAACGAAATGCTTGAGCGGCTCGAAGCCTCCGACCGTGAGCAGCGCCGGTTCGTCTCCGATGCCAGCCATGAACTACGCAGTCCCTTGGCGACCTTGGGCGCCGGGGTGGAAATCGCTGCCGCCGACCCCTCCGGGGAAACGTGGAACGGAATGAAAGATGTCCTGGCCGGGGAAACAGCCCGGATGCGGTACCTGGTCGAGGATCTGCTCACCCTGGCCAAAACCAATGACGGGACGTTCTCGGCAAAGCACACCGATGTTGACCTCGATGACGTGATGGACCAGGAAATCCGGAGACTCCGTTCCACCAGCCGCCACCGGATCACCGCTCACCTGAGCCCTGCCCGGGTGAGCGGGGACGCCCGACGCCTAAGCCAGGTAGTACGCAACATACTGGACAACGCCGACCGCCACGCCCACTCCTGCATCGCCATCGGGCTGGCCGCCGGACCCGCCGGCGCCGTGCTCACTATCGACAATGACGGCCCCCCGATCCCTCTGCCGGAGCGGGAACGGGTCTTTGAGCGTTTCGTCCGACTCGATGAAAGCCGTTCCCGGGAAAGCGGCGGCAGTGGACTCGGACTGGCCATTGCCGCCGGGATCATGGCATCACATCATGGGACGGTCCGGGCCACCGAAACAACGGAGGGGAACTGCCGTTTTGAACTCACATGGCCCCCCGCGGCCGACCCTTCCGGACCCGACCCCACCCGCAGGTCCTGACTGCGGAAAGTGCCCCGAACCGCGGCGCAACGTAACCGGCACCGGGGCCGCGAACACTCAAAAGGAAACTCTCAAAAGTGGTCTGCGCCCCGCTCCGGGGCGCGTCAGGTCCCGGATGTGCCCGCTGACCTGCCGGGCTTGTCCGCGGTGATCTGGTACCCCATGCCCCGGACCGTGGTGAGGGTCTGCACGCCGAAAGGCCCGTCGATTTTGCGCCGCAGATAGCCGATGTAAACTTCCACGACGTTGTCGCCGCCCTCGAACGCGGGGTCCCAGACGTTGTCCAGGATTTCGTTTTTGGACACCACCTGATCGTGCCGGCGCATCAGGTACTGCAACAGCCCGTATTCCCGTGGCGTGAGCCCGATCAGTTCGTCGCCGCGTCGGACACTGCGGCTGACCGGGTCCAGGCTCAGCGTTCCCAGTGTGAGCACCACTGGCCGTTCCGGGGCGCCGCGGCGCATGAGCGCCCGGATCCTGGCCACCAGGACGAGGAAGCTGAAGGGCTTGGTCAGGTAATCATCGGCGCCCAGATCAAAAGCGTCCGTCTGGTCGTACTCGCCGTCCTTGGCCGTCAGCATCAGCACCGGGGTCCAAATTTTGCGTTCCCGGATTTCTTTGAGGACGTCGTAGCCGTTTTTCAGTGGAAGCATCAAATCCAGCAAGATCACGTCATAGGGGTTCTCGGTCGCTGCCCAGAGCCCGCTGACCCCGTCATGGGTGACATCGACCACGAAACCCTCGTTGGTCAAACCCCGGCGGACGGTCTCAGCCAGCATTTTTTCATCCTCTACCAGCAGGATTCGCATCTCCTGGCTCCTTTCCTCGTTGGAAGGAAGTATCACGGACCCCACCTGAGCCAAACCTGAGGAACAAACGGGGAAGGTTCTCTCAGCATCTTCTCAGCGCCGGGCCGCCAAGGTGGAGGCAACACCCTCCTACACCTCTAAGAGTCTGGATTACGCCGTGGACCTTGCCGCCTCCCGCCAACCGGGGACATCCCTGGGACTACGGTCCTGGTGGTGGATCCCCGCGGGCATCGTCATCTATGCGGCCGCCGTCGCCGGGGGACTGACCGCCAAATCCTTTGGTCCTTTCACGCCGGAGCTCGGGCTCGACATCGCCTTAAGTCATGGCCGCAGCGCCGCCCTGGTCGGCATCAGCGAACTGATCAATTTCGGGATCAGCCCGCCGGGAGCGATCATCCTGTCGTTGCTGCTGTGTTCCTGGCTTTGGTGGGGCAAAGGCAGGCCGCTGCAGGCTGCGGCGTTTGGTTCGGTCGTTGCCGTCGGATGGCTGAGTTCAACTGCCGGCAAAATCCTCGTCTCCCGCTCCCGGCCTCCTGGTGAGGCTGTGACCGCCCTTGTACCGGAAACACGGCTCGATAGCTTTCCTTCTGGTCACACGGCCTTTGCCATGGCCATGGCCCTGGCCTTTGTGATCGTTGTGGCACGCACCCGGGCCCAGAGGATCATTGCTGTTGGCCTCGGAGCAGCGGGTGTGGCTCTGGTCGCTTTCTCCCGGCTCTACCTCGGGGTCCATTATCTGAGCGATGTGGCAGGGTCCGTGGTCATCAGTACCGCAGCCATCCTGGCGTGGTTGCCGCTGTGGAACAATCTGATAGCACCACGCCTTGCCCGTACCGCGCTGATAGGTCGTCTGGAGCGTGGACGGCCCAACGGTCCATAACCGGACTCCGGGAGGAAAGCCAGTGACAACGCATCTGGATAGCCCGGACGCGGCACAGCGGAGGCGGCGTCTTTGGCGCAGGGTCCTGGGCAACGTTGCCGCGGCGCCGGTGAGCATGGGTTGCGTGCTGGTTTTCTGGGTCTCGGGGGCCGCGGTTGCGGGGTTCGCTGATGGGTCCCGGGTTTCGCTGGCCGCGACGGCCCGTTCTTTCCCGGACCATTGGTGGGTGCTGTTCAGCTCGGCTTTCTGGGCCCGGAACCTGGCGGGCTACCTGCTGGGTACTGTGCTGCTGCTGACGGTGGGGGTCCTGGTCGAAAGACGCATCGGCAGCCGGCGGTTCGCAGCGGCCGCGGTGGCTGGGCAGGTTCTCGGAGTGGCTGCTGCGACGGGCTTCGTGGCTGCCGCAGCAGGGGTTATGGGTGATTGGACCCGGCAAATGAGCGGGCACCTTTTCATGGGACCTACCGCCCTGGTTTGCGGGGCACTGATGGCCTCGACGACGTCCATGACGACGCTGTGGCGGCGCCGCGTCAGGCTTGTCGTTTTTGCGCTGCTGGGGTTGCTTGCCCTGTACAACGGCGGTTTCGCCGACCTGGTCCGGCTTTTCGCCGCGATCGCTGGTGCTCTCGTAGGACCGGTGCTCTCCGGCCGGAAGCCCCGGACACCGCATCCTGTCAGCTCCCGGCACGAGGGGCGGGTGCTGATCGCCCTGCTGGTCGCCATCACGGCCATCGGACCGGTCGTTGCCGGCCTGGCCCCTCACGCGGTCGGCCCGTTGTCGGTGCTGCGGTTTCTTTTCACGAACATCCAGCCCGTTGACCCGCAAACCCTGCAAACCCTGTGCACGGACCCAGCCCAAGCCAAAGACTGCGCGTCCGCCCAACTGCAGCTACGTGCCGGGGCGGGTGGAACGTTCATGGCAGTCCTTCCCTCATTCCTGCTCCTTCTGCTCGCTGATGGACTGCGACGTGGCCGCCGCTTTGCCTGGGCCGGGACGCTACTCATCCAAGTTGCGCTCTCAGCCATGGCCCTGGTCACCATCATCGGCGTCCTGCAACCCACTGCCCCGGACACCGCCGCCACCGAGGGCCTCGCGGCCATGGACGCCGCCGTCTACGGCCATCCCCTCACCCTGGCCCTGCCCCTGCTGGTGCCGGTCATGCTCTCGGTCCTCCTGCTGAGCAGACAAAGACTGTTCCCTGTCCACGCCCCGCACGGGACCTACCCGCGCCCGGCGGCCCTGATCGTAGCGCTGGCCCTAGTCTTGGGATTGGTCTATCTCGGGGCAGGCCTGGCCACGGCCAGGGATTTCACCCCCGCACCTGGGGCGGGCGAACTCCTGGCCGACATCCCCGACCGGTTCCTGCCCCTTGGCTATATGTTCGACCTTTCACCCGCGTTTGTTCCTCAAAGCACCGCGGCGGTGGTTCTGTATGAAGGGATTGGCATTGTTTTTTGGGCCATCACCGGAGTTGCCTTGCTCAGGACCTTCCTCCGGCCGGCCCACGACCGGTACAGCCTTGATGAAGCCCGGGCTCGGGCCATCATCAAAACCCACGAAGGCGGGTCACTGTCCTGGATGACAACGTGGCCCGGCAACAGCTACTGGTTCGCCTCCTCCGGCCAGAGCTTCCTCGCCTACCGGGTCATCGGTGGCATCGCTCTGACCCTGGGACCCCCTGTCGGCCCCGGCAGTGCACAGGAGGAGGCCTTTGACGAATTCACCGCCCATTGCGCCCTTAACGGCTGGAGCCCGTGCTTCTACTCCGTTCCACAGGAACTGAAGGATCACGCCGCCGCCAGCGGATGGGCAAGCGTTCAGGTAGCCCAAGAGACCATCCTTGACCTGGAAAACCTAAGCTTCAAAGGAAAAAAATTCCAAGACATCCGCACGGCCATGAACAACGCCACCAAGGCCGGCGTCCGGGCCGAATGGACCAGCTACCCCGCAGCAACCCTGCCGATCCAGGCACAAATCCAGGAAATCTCCGAAGAATGGGTCGCAGACAAAAAAATCCCCGAAATGGGCTTCACTCTTGGCAGCCTCGATGAACTCAACGACCCCGACATCCGCTGCCTCATCGCCATCGACAACGACAAGAGAGTCCACGCCGTGACCTCATGGTTGCCGGTCTACCGTGACGGCGCCGTTATCGGCTGGACGCTTGACTTCATTCGCCGACGCACCACCGGTCTACGCGCCAGCGCCGAATTCCTCATCGCCTCCGCGGCGATCACCCTCAAAGAAGAAGGCTGCGAATTCATCAGCCTCTCAGGAGCCCCGCTGGCACAACCACCCTACAGCGACCGCACCACCGACCCGCCACCGGCCCCGACCGGCATGGACCGGCTCCTTGACCAACTCGGCACCACCCTCGAACCCATCTACGGGTTCCGGTCCCTGCTCGGCTTCAAAGCCAAATTCCAACCCCGATACGTGCCCCTGTACATGCTCTACCCCGACCCCGCAGCTTTGCCGGCCATCGGAAACGCTGTAACCCGCGCCTACCTCCCGGAAGTGCGCTTCGGACAAGGAATCTCCCTCGCCCGGACCCTGCTCCGGATCCTACTGACCAAGACGCCAAAATCCCGGAAAAACCCCTCACCCCGGCCGTGATCTCCCCGAAGGACGCCCCGCCGGTCCCCGGGACTGCCACCTCCCTGGACGCACCTCTTGCCGGCGGCCATGAGGGAACCTGAGAATTCCACAGGAATCTCTCAGGAGCGCCGCCATAGCCTGTCCCCATGGACATCACCAGAACCATTTCCGCCCTCGGAGCCGGCCGTGTCGGGACGGGACTGCTCCCGGACTGGGCAGACCCTGCCGTCATACTTCACCAGCCCGCCCTGGCACCCTGGCTCCTGGTCATCATCGGTGGTGTCGTCTTCGCCGAATCCGGGCTGCTTGTGGGGTTCTTCCTTCCGGGGGATTCACTCCTGTTCACCGCGGGCCTGCTCGTGGCAACGGGGACCCTGAACATCAACATCTTCCTTCTGGGGATCATCGTGTTCCTGTGTGCGTTCGCAGGCGATCAAACCGGGTACCTGATCGGAAAAAGAACAGGACCAGCCCTGTACAGAAAGCCCGACGCGAAACTGTTCAAACAAGAACACCTCACCAAGGCCCACCAATTCTTCCTTCGCTACGGCGGACGCGCCGTCATCCTCGCCCGGTTCATTCCGATCGTGCGGACCTTCACCCCCGTCATCGCCGGAGCAGCGAACATGAGCTACCGGACATTTATCCTCTTCAACGCAGTTGGAGCTCTCCTCTGGGGCATGGGGATGACGCTGCTCGGATTCTGGCTCGGCCAGTACGAATGGATCGGCAAGAACATTGACATCATCTTTATCGCCGTAGTGCTCCTATCGGTGCTGCCAATGATCATCGAAATCGTCAAAACGCGCCGCCGACGTACACGGCGGCCGGCCCAGGAAAGCGACTCCCACCACCCGTAGACTGCCGCCGCTCCAAACAACCCACCTCAAGAGTACCGCAGTCGGCCCGCGACGACTTGCGTTATCAGCCTCAACTCGTCTTCTGTCCCGGGAACGCCGATCGGATTCCCGCGCACAAGCGCCACATCGGCTACGTCGCCCGGACGGCACGCTCTTCTGCACTTGACAGGCCGACAAAACACAGCCGTCGCCTGGATTCCGGAAAGCTCGACGGGCGGCCGGCAACAAACGCGTGACTGGCGCGCCTAGGCCCCCGCGACCCCGATCTATGCCCCTGGACTCGCCGTCCTCTACGCTCGGCGCGTACCTCCGAGCCGCCACCCGCCGGCCGGTAGCCACGGTGCAGCGAGAGTGGGTTCAAAAAGTTTCAAAACGGAAACGAATAGGATTCACGTAATGGACTTTTACGCATGGCTCTGCCTCTTCTTAGGACTTGTGTTGCTGCCCGCAGTAACGTGGCACGTCCGCAGGAGGAGACAACGCCTCTTAGGCCGGTTGCAAGACAGAAACCGGCGGTGGTCGGCCCGATTTCGCGAGGACGCCGCAAACTCTCATGACAAAATAGGGCGCGGGTTACGCGAGCACAGGCCCGACATCGCCAAAGAAACCGGATCTGGCACAGCTTTCATGGCCTAACAACTCAGCAAGTCACTCTGACGGGGTGCCGGCAGGGTGAAAACATCATCGCTCCCGAATACCGGCGCTTACATCTCTGCCCGAGAACGAACATCGCCACCAACTTAGCCATGCATCGCTCTGACGACCGGCCTTACTGCAATGCCCGCAGCGGCCAGGACGGACATGGCCTGGCCCAGAGGCGGCGGGTTCGAGAAGCATGGCGCCCCGGCTGCGGCCTCCAATTTGCTTGACGATGTCCAGTGAAGAAATCCGTCCCATTTGGGTTCTGAATATAGGACGCCCGGCAGTGCGCCCGGTCTGGGAAACGTCTTGACGAGTTTCGCCAGGGCAACCGCAACCGGTGGTTGCAGTGCCCGCGGGATGGACTCGTCCATGCGCCCAGCCTAAAGGATCAGGACCAGAACGGACCTTCGCTGAGCTTCGGCCTGTAAAAGCTTCTTTCTGCCTTACACGCGGGCCGGATCACAGCAGAGAGTCTTGTAGACCTCGCCATGCTTGAAATTGCCGTCGGAAATAGAATCCGGGGCGGGCGGCCACACGGCGGCACGCCCTACTGGGCATGGTTGTCCTTCGGACCTTCGGCCGTCTCGTTCATGATGCGCCCGATGGTGGCAGCGATCGCCCGCACTGCCTCAGGGTCTTCGACCCACGAGCTGCCGTTGCGGCTGCAGGCACGCAACGATGTCACCTTGGACGCCGCGGTAGTCTGCCGCAGCTCCGCCCAGGCGGCCTCCAGGTCGGCCGATTCGTCGGCGGTCAGGGTCCTTCGTTCCTCGACTGTCCGCACAGCCACGGACGGCTCCGGTGCTTTGCGGCGCCTGCTCAGAATGTTTCGCAGTCCCACGTGCCACCTCTCCTTCTGACATAAGTGTCCCGCCTGGGATTGGGGGAAACCAGGCGGGACAGGTTCACCGTACCAACCCAGTCTGACAATGCGCGGGGAGAAGCATGCTCGCGGGGCTCGCACTCCTTTTGGGCGTCCACTCCGCTTCGCTCCGTGGCCGGCTGTTGGGCCCGGTCCCGACGTCGCAGAGCTCCGCCGTGCCCGGTCCTGTTGTGTCTACGACGTTTTTTGGCTGCTGTCCTTCGGATTGCACGTGTCCGCTCCACCCCGTCTAGCCCCTCCGCAGGCTCCGGGGCCTGCGGTGCAGGAATTTCCCTCCGGCGCTCCTGCGTCGCTTATTTCCTCCGGGAATTTCCTGCACCTTGCCCAAGGGTAGACAGGCCTCCGTCGGCCACAGCTCCGCAAGCTTCGCCAGCAGCCAAAAAACAACGGAGGGAGAGGGGAACTGGCCGGTCACCATTGGCCACCCCACCCACCACCAGCAAAGGACCGAGGACAATGACCGAAAACCGCACCATCGCCAACAGCCCGGCCCAAGCCGTGGTCTTCCTCGAAACCCTCGCCGCAATCGTTGAGAAGTCCCCCGTGGCCTACAGCGCCAGCGCAGCCGAAGACCTCGCTGCACACATCCGCGGCATGGCCGAAGCCGTCAACGCCGAGGCCCACGTGAACCCAGCCGTACTGGGCACCACCCGGCAATACGCGGCGCTGGACTGGCACAACGAAGCTATAGCCGTCCTGTTCGCCGCAGAACACCGCCCAACCTTCCACTAACACCAGCCGATGGACCGTTCGCCTTTCGTGGGAGGACGGTCCCCCGGAAATCAGGAGACGAGACCATGGCTGAAAGCCTCGAAGTACAACAAACCGCCGAAGAGATCGAATGGTTTCCCGCGCGGGAACTGGTGGACGCTATGAAAACCGAAGGCCTGGAACTTCAAGTCGGACAGACCGGCGGCGGTACAGCCACCTTTTTCCTTCAGGAGGAAGGCCGCCACACCTTCCTAATCGGCCCCGGATCCTTCAACTGGAATGACCCCTTGGAATCCCAGTTCACCACGGCAGAGCTCTACTACGGACCGGATCACTACGACGACGCTGGCGAACCGATGGAGTTCGCCGACGATGAAGAGAAGACCATCACGCCGCGAACCCCGATGACGGATATCGCCGAAGAAATCGCCACCAACTTCCGTCGATTCAACACCCGAGATTCAGCCAGCGCCGCATAAGCCGGGTGGGCCGTTCGCCTGTGTGGGCGGGCGGCCCGCCGCCCAGGACGAACCACAGCAACCAATCACCAGCGGCGGACCGCCGTTCAACGCCACCAAGCACACGGCCGCCAAAAGGCGCGCCCGGCCTGCCTCCAGAAAGTCTCTGACATGGGACACCATCTGAAATCGCAGCACCGTCCTGTTGCCGACATGCGTTCCCTGGCTGAATAGTCATTCACATCAAGGGAAGGAATGTTTTGTGGCCATCGCGACCAGTCCGAGCATCAAGTACAAGTGCGGGCATACCCAAATGCAGCGGCTACTACGCGGCCCGACCGTCTGAACTTTTTCCGGAACAGGAGAATGGACGGGAGTATTGCTACTCCCGTCCAACTATTTCTATTGAAAGACTACCAACGACCTAGAGCGAAGCGTCGGTTGAATCGCTTCTCCTTTACTTGTTGGCCGTTCCCTGGGCTGCATCAATTTCTGACTGGGTTGGGGGCGTGACTGTGAAGGTTCCCACTTTGGTTTTTCCGGTTTGGTCGTAAAGGTCTATTGTCACGGTCTTGCCGGCGTTTTCCCGTTGCCATGCCACGGCCTCGTCGGGACTCTTGAATTGCGGCTGGTAGTTCAACTGCTTCGTATAGACGTAGCCTTTGGTGCCATCGTCACCGACGGCAGCGATGAGGTCGGGCTCTGTTTCTGGCGAGATGGCTTTCGCTGCTGAACCATACGTCAGGCCCGAGTCGTTGCGCGGATATTCCGGGGCCGGACCTTGCGGGAGGTCCATTCTCTGTTCGGCAGCGGTGATTGTGCCCTGTACAGCTACGGCGGCGGTGCCCCCAAGAGCTAACGATGCCAGGATTGCGGCCCCGGTTGAGATCCGGACGATATGTTGTTTTCTCATGTTGTTCCCCCTAGACTCCGTTGACCCAAGTGCTCTGAGGTGCGTAGTAGTAGTTATAGCCAGAACCGTTCCATGCGCCCGTTACTGACCATCCGTAGTAAGCGCTGGGCAGGGCACATCCGCTACCCTGCGTGACAACGGCGAAATTGCTAGACCAGCTTCCGGTGTAGATATTGCCCGTTTGCTTGCAAAGCTCACCGGTTGCCAGAAATAGCCGAGCATTGGCGGACATGTATCCGGCAGGTACCGACGAGGTTGACGTGGGGGCAACGGCTGCGACGGCGTAGGTTCTCGTCGATGCCCAGGCCTCAGACACGTTCTTGTAGCTGTATCCGTTGACTGGTCCGTAAAATCCATTCAGTCCAGTGCCTGCATTGGCCGCCGTGATACCAATTAGTCCAGCGAATCCTACAAAGAACGCGCAAGCGGCAGCAATTAGTGAATTATGCCATGGTCTTTTCATGAAAATCCCCCAAGTCGATTTGCCATCCCCATGATGGTGGCTCGAACCTATACGAAGAGAGGCTTCAACACAATGGTCAATTTGTGATCTAATTATCCGGGTGCCTCAAACGTGCCTATCTGAGTTTCGCCGTCTTGGAGAAAGACGGGAATTTGCCGTGTTGGGCGAGGCGTCGAAAAGTTCTTTGCAGCATCGGCGGGGCTTGTCGGCTGTGGCCCTTCCAAGTCCCGCGAGAGTACGTATCCGCTGGCGCCGTTTGTTGCCACAACGGCGACCAGGTCGGGTGGGATCGGACTGTCACCCTGGACTCCGTACGTCTGACCCTTCTCATTTACAGGCCACGCCGGCACGGTGGCGTAGGTGGGTGAACATGGCCCAGCCACTTGGCATGGCAGGGCGATCCAACCCAGTTGGCCTGTTGAAGCCAAAGCTCCGGCTCCAAGGGTCAGCGACCCAGCTATGACCACCCCTACGGCAACTGCCCGCGCGCTATGCCTGCGAACCTTTGCTGTGTCGTCTCGGACATTCTGGAGCAGAATGTTGCGAACGGCTTTACGTCGCGCTTCGTCAAACTGGACTTCAGGATTCATGAGAGGCTCCTAACCAAACTGATGTCGGGAGATGTTGATCCGACCATGTCGGCGAGTCGGGATTTGGCTCGATGGAGACGCGATTTCACGGTTCCGTGGGGAATCTTGAGCACCGTGCTGGCCTCCTTCGTCGTGAGGTCTTCAAGTACGCAGAGAGTTAAAATCTCTTGTTCCCTCCGGGTTAGCCGGGCGAATGAGTGTCGAACGATTCGTTCGATTGAAACGCTGGAAATTCGATCGCTAACTTCATCTGCAGGATCAGGCTCATAGTCGACCGCCGGAAGCTGAGAGAGCATCTGTTGGTGCCTTCGTCGCGATCGTTCCCAATTTCGGACTGTGTTGTTGGTAACAACCAAGAGCCAGGCAAGTATCGATTCGTTGACCATCCTGACACTCCGGCGTTTCCTCCACGCCTCCATGAAAACCAGAGCAGTCACGTCCTCGGCGTTCTCTCTCGAACCCACCACGCGAAGACTATGACGAAATACTCGACGGTAATGCCGATCGAAAACTTCCCCAAAAGCCTCGGCGTCTCCTTCTTGAGCGCGTCGCCACAGTTCCTCATCGGTACTCATACCTAATAATGTCCGGTACCACGACTTTGGTTCCAAAACAGGTGATTGTGTCAACGTGATCGGAGCCCACTAGGACGGCCCGAACGGTACCCACCCGTCGGACGTCCGGGGATGATGTTGTGAGGGTGTCTAGGGGTTCTTGGCGTGGTTTCTGGGTCTGTGAAAACACTGCCGCGGGTTGGGACGATACCCGGGGTCCCGGTTGTTGGAAGCTGGCGTCTGGCGGAGTAGTGCGTCAGAGGTAGCTGCAGATTTGTTCGGGATCGCAGCTTGCGTCGGTCCCGGACGCGGCAGTGGCGTGAAGGCCGGCGACGATGGATCGCAGCGCCATTAGTTCAGAAATCTGGTGGTCCAGTTCGGCCAGCTGGTTGGAGAGAAGGTCTTGGACGTGGGCGCAGGGGGCTTCTCCGGCGTCACGGAGGCTAAGAATTTCGCGTATTTGGGTCAGGGCGAGGCCTGCGGCCCGTCCGCGGCGGATGAATTCGAGCCTGGCCACGGAGTCGTCATGGTAGTCCCGGTAGCCGTTAGAGGATCTTTTCGCTGCCGGGAGAAGCCCGCTGTCCTCGTAGAAACGCAGCGTCTTGGTTGTCATCCCTGCCGCTGCCGCGGCCTCACCGATACGCATCATGAACTCATTTCTTAGCAGGCGGCCAGGACGGCGATTCCTTGACATTCCAGTGTAGGGGAAGGTTGAGAATGGGATGCAGAGCTGGTCTTCGGTTGAAGGCTGCACATGGCGGTCGGTTGAGCAACAGGTGTGCTGGCGGCTGCTTCCCTTCCATCTTCAGGAGTCCCTCGTGTCGGCAGCATCTTTCGATTATGACCTGGCCATTATCGGTTCCGGCGGGGCTGCTTTCGCTGCGGCCATCCGGGCAACCAGCCGTGGCAAGCGGGTGTTGATGGTGGAGCGCAGCACTGTGGGAGGCACGTGCGTGAACACGGGCTGCATCCCGTCCAAGGCCCTGCTGGCCGCCGCGGAAGCCCGCCATGTCGCCCTCGATGCTTCCGGACGGTTCCCCGGTATCAGCACCTCCGCAGAGCCGGTGGATATGCCCGAACTGGTCGCCGGGAAGCGCTCACTGGTCGAATCCATGCGGTCAGAGAAGTATGTGGATCTCGCCGCGGGCTATGGATGGAACCTGCAGCGGGGGACGGCGGTGTTCGCCGGAACCGCAGCCGCACCGGTTTTGAACATAACCGCCCCGGGCGGAACCACCGAGACAGTCAGCGCGGAACACTACCTGGTCGCGACCGGCTCCACCCCCTGGATCCCTGAAGTGCCGGGAATGGACGAGGTGGATTATCTGACGTCCACGAGTGCGATGGAGCTGCAGGACGTTCCCGCTTCGATGCTGGTGGTGGGCGGCGGGTATGTGGCGCTGGAGCAGGCGCAGCTTTTCGCCCGGCTCGGCACGGAGGTGACCATCCTGGTCCGGTCCAAGCTCGCCTCGGCCGAAGAGCCTGAAGCCGGGCATGCCCTCGCCGGTGTCTTCGCCGATGAGGGCATCCGGGTCGTCCGTCGAGCGACAGCGTCCTCGGTCCGGACCGATGAGGTGTCGGGGGACGTGGTCGTGGATGCTTCCGTCTCAGGAGGAAACGAGGAATTCAGGGCCGCGCGCCTGCTCATGGCAACAGGCCGGCGCCCGGTCACGGAGGATTTGAACCTTTGCATGGTCGGCGTTGAAACCGGGGACCGCGGGGAAGTCCTGGTCGACGGGAGCCTTCGCAGTACTAATCCGAGGATCTGGGCCGCGGGTGATGTGACGGGTCACCCGGAGTTCGTTTATGTCGCCGCCGCGCACGGGGCCCTGATGGTGGAGAACGCCTTTGAGGGTGCCGGGCGTGAGGTCGATTACCGGCACCTGCCCCGGGTCACGTTTACCAGCCCTGCCCTGGCCGCTGTCGGGATGACGGACAAGGAAGCGAACCAGGCAGGGATCCGGTGCATGTGCCGGGTTCTGCCGCTCAAATTTATCCCTCGCGCGCTGGTGAACCGTGATACCCGCGGCTTCATCAAGATCGTTGCCGACGCGGACACGGGTCGGATTGTAGGGATCACTGTCGTGGGTAAGGACGCCGGGGACATCGCCGCCGCAGGGATTTACATTCTGGAGGCCGGGATGACCGTTGATCAGGTCGCGAATCTCTGGAGCCCCTATCTGACCATGGCCGAAGGCATCAAGATAGCAGCCCAGTCCTTCACTACTGACGTCTCCAAACTGTCCTGTTGCGCGGCATGAAGTGGTCAACGACAACCTATGTGTTCGTGGGGCGGGCGGCCGCGGCTACCTTTTAGTGCGCGTTCCTTGTCAGGCTGTGGGCGAGGCGGTAGGAATCGGTGCCGGTTTCGATGATGGTGCCGTTGAACGTCAGCCGGTCAACGATCGCGGCGCAGAGGCGCGGGTCGGTGAATGTCTTGGTCCAGCCGGAGAACGACTCGTTGGAAGCGATGGCGATGGAGTTCTTCTCTTCGCGTTCGGTGAGGACCTGGAAGAGGAGTTCGGCGCCGCGCCGGTCCAGTTCCATATAGCCGAGCTCGTCAATGCAGAGCAGGTCCACTCGGCCGTATCTGGCGATGGTCTTGGCGAGGACTTTGTCGTCGGCGGCTTCGACGAGTTCGTTCACGAGCCGGGTGGCCAAAGTGTATTTGACCCGGTATCCCTTCTCCGCCGCGGCGGTGCCCAGCCCGATAAGCAGGTGGGATTTGCCGGTTCCGGAGTCCCCGATCAGGCATAGCGGTGCACCTTTTCGAATCCATTCGCCGGTAGCGAGGGTATGGATGGTAGCGGGGTTGATGTTCGTGTTCGCGTCGAAATCGAAATCACCGAGCCATTTATCCCGGGGAAAGTTCGCGGCTTTGACGCGTCGGATTGAGGAGCGACGGTCCCGGTCATCGCATTCGGCCAGCAGCAGCTCGGCCAGGAAGCCTTGGTAAGAGAGTTGTTCCTTCCCCGCGACGGTCAGAGCTTCGTCCAGAACCGCCCGGATGGTGGGCAGGCGCAATCGGCGGCATGCTTGGTCCACGGCCGCGACCGCGGCCTGCTCAGTCAGACCGCGGCGCCGTCGCAGGGTTGGGGTGATGGTGGTGGCCGGTGCGGTGGGGCTCATGAGATGTTTTCCTTCGACGCGGTTCCTGCGGAGTGTTCGGTGCGTTTGGCCAGCAGCTCGTCATAGGCGCTGATCGCCGGGAGCGGCCGCTTGTCTGGAGGGAGCCCGGCGATGACCGCCGCCGGGTCCATCAGCCGGCGCTGGGTCAGGCTGACAACTCGTTGCACTTTCGCTTCAGCATGAGCACCGCGATGACGGTCAGGACGGGACCCACCAGCAGGGATGCTGGAGGCATGTCGGCGGCCTTCAACCGCCACGACGTCGGCACTGACGGCACCTACTCCAAGGGCTGCGGTGATCCCTGCCTCGATGTCTTCGGCTTCCATCGATCGGTGCAGCAGCAGGACGTCAATCAGTTCACGGGTCCCCGCGGCATCACCGTTGACCCTGCGCGAGGCAGACCAGAAGGCGTCATGGGCGCTGGTGAAAGCACCCGACTCCCGCGCCCTGGCCAAAGCAGTGGAACCAGGCAAAGCGCCGGGCTTGGTCTTGAGGACCTCCAGATAATGGTCCAACTGGACCGACTGCCCGCCCTTGGCAATAATCCGCTGGTGCCGGGCCGCCACCGCGCGGCCGTCGAACACCACAACTTCGGATGCCCGCAATGAAACCCGGACCCGCCGACCGATGAACCGTGCTGGCACCGAGTACTTCACCATCCGCACGGTGATCATTGAGGACCGGTCCACTCTCGGGTTCAACACCAGACCGGGATCGAACTCGTCGGCCGGCAACGGTGCCAGGAACGGGCGCTCGGCGGCGAAGTCCTGGCCGATAGTGCGGATCCTGCCATCAATCCGCCGCTGATCGTCTTGAACCTCCCGGCTCCGGATCCAGTCGTTGAGCTCATCAAGGGACCTCGCCACGGGCATCGGGGTCAGCCGGTTGCGGCGGAACCAGCCCACCTCGCCCTCGACCCCGCCTTTCTCGTGAGCGCCGGCAAGACCTGGCTGGCAATAAAAGGCATCAAATCCATAGAACGAGCGAAACAACACCCACCGGTCATTCTCCAGGCGGTTCCGCCCCTGACCGAACACCACGGCCCTGACGGCACTGGTGAGGTTGTCATAGCGGATATGTTTGACCGGCACGCCGCCGATCTCGTTGAACGCCTCGACGTGGCCTTCCAGAAACGCTTCCTGGGCCTGGGTGGGGTAAATCCGGTGGATGGCTTTGCCGGAGTGAGAAAGCCGGAAGATGAACATGTGGCATTTCGTCTTTACCCCGTCCAGCACGATCCAGACTTCACCGAAGTCCACTTCCGCTTCCGCGCCCGGGGCGTGCTCCTGAGGAACAAATACCTCAACCCGGCGGCCGGCCTCCACATCGATCTGCGCCCGGCGGACCCGAACGTAGTCACGCACCGTCGAATACGACAACTCGTCCGCTCCATGCTCCTCGATGAGCCGGGCAAGAATCCTCCGGGCAGTGTGACGCTGCTTCCTCGGCGCCGTCGTGTCCTCGACGAGCATGGCGTCGATCGTCGGTTTATAAGGATCAAGCCGCGGCGAGGACCGTACAGGAGTTTTACGCTCTGGCGGGACCGGGGAACTTAACGCCTTACGCACGGTTTTCCGCGCCACCTGGTGCCTGCGGGCAAGCTCCCGGATTGACGCGCCCTCCACCCGGGCATCCCTCCGAATCTGCGCGAACAACTCCACTCTTGACCCCATCCCGGCCCTCCCGTCGTCGATCCAACACTGGATGGATCAACGTTCACAGGTGGGTACCATTCAAGCCGTCATTAGGTTCGGCATGTCCGGCTGGTGGGTACCGTTCGGGCCGTCCTAGTGGGCTCCGATCAGACTGTCATACTCAGCTCACCCACTTTTGCTGTTCTTCGTTCGGGAAAACACTCATGCTAGCTCTCCAGTCCTAAAGCTTCGCCCGCAGATGTGGCAACACTACTCGCGCACTGACAGAACTATGTTGTAAAAGGACTCTCCTCAAACGATGGGGCCACCAAGACCCGAGCGTGTCCGGGAGGGTGCGACCAGACCTTTGATGGAACAAGCTTGGACGACATCGCGGTGAGGGGCCGCCGAGGATAGCTTTTGCCGCTTCAGATAACGGCCCCGAATCAAGTCCTGCAGTACGTCTTCGACGGGCACGGCCAACCGCCAGGTCCCGCGTCCGCCATCTGACTGCCCTGGCAACAGGTCGGTTGCGTTGCCGGAACCGCGCCTGCACCGATCAACCAGAACATAGACCTGCCGCAGGGACACACCCAGCTGCGCTGCAGCTTCGGCCGCAGCGCTGAGCCCTATTACGTCCCGCTGCGACAGGGGAGTGATCACGGCGGCGGTTCGGACCGCGGTATCCCAGTCCTCTTCGGTCATGGCCTATAGGCCATGACCGAAGAGCGGAACATCGTTGTCCGTCATTTCGTCACCGCGGGAACAGGGCCGAGAACAGAACACCCATACGAAAAACCTAGTCCAGAGCCGTGGGACGCGAAATGACTCGTTTGTGCAGCCGGCTTCGATTACTACGTGGTCATAGGCGGTTGCGCACACCGCGGAATAGAGAGGACATCAGTGCAAGCGACTGCGAACAATGACAGTTCGTGTCAGTTCGGATGGGTGGGGGAGTGTCCCACTGAGGGTGTCCCAGTTCTAAGGAAATGGACACTGATGGTTAGGTTTGTCCCACCCAGCGGGTCCCTATTACGCCTTACGGTGGCCGAATGCATCAAGTTAACCGACTCGCGAGGAATGGGCCGGATAATGCCCATTTTCGCGGATAGCCATCATTGGTATCTGGCAGGCAGATCTGTGGGCTGGGTATGGAGAGCGCATGTCTCCACGAGGACGTCCCAAGCTTTGGCCCTGTCGTCGTTTATGCCTCTCGACTTCGCCCACTGACCGGGAGTCATGGTACTCCCGGGCTCTCCGAGGTAGAGGTTAAGATCGGCGTACTCGGAGATTCCGACCCTCAGGGTGCTGTCTGCGACCCTGTACGAAAGCCTCTTGAGGTCTTCGAACAACACCTTGAGGTCCTGCTGGTTAAAGATGGACTCCGGGTGTTGGTGCCACCAGGCGTGAACGCCGATGGCTCTGATTTCGAGACAAGTCTCGTCATTGGACAGCGGGTGGGTGCCAGAACTGCCGTGGAAAACCGGGCCGTGTACGCCGCCGGCCGTGGCTTGCCCTGTTGCACTCCCGGTCGTTGTCGAGGACGCAGAACTGATTCCGTTAGTCGTCGTCTCAGTGCTGATTGTTCCGCTTGCCGTGCAGCCCGACAGGGAGAAAAGAATGACAGCTGCCAGGGCCTTGGCAGCACCGTGGGTCAAAGGATTTCCTTTTGATTCGCGCCATTGTTTAAGGCGAAGTCTACGCCCGGCCCCAATTCCGAGGAAGACAGCGACCGTGAGCAGCGCAGGCGGTTTCAGACGCTCTCACCAGGGTGTCAAAATTCCTCAGGCTGCCAGGCTCATCAGAGGACGTGCAGTTTTCTTGTGAGCTATCAAGCCGGCGATACCGAGATGCTCGTTGACTAACCCAGTCGGCCCCGGGAGCTGGCCACTGAGGTCCACCGCGGGTGGCGGCTGTGAGTGGTTGCGCCTGTAAAGGCTGGTGTTGGCTTGGACACTTTGGCTGTAGAGGATCGGTCTGAGAATGTTGAGCAGCTGCGGTGGAACATAAGGCGGGTCCGTGGCGAGGCTAAGAGAAGCACAGCAGTTCCTAGGCTGCCGTTGACGGCCACGGTACGCGGGAGTCTCGGCTCCGGATTCAAGACAGCGTTCCGCCAATAGCGTCACACTTCCAGGGAAGCGGGACGCTTCATTTGCGCTCTTGTTACTTGCCAGCCGCCCGGAAACCCGGCCGGGAAGTGCTATTGAGGAGCAAGGGCTGCACACAGGTCTGTCGCTGTTCCATTGAGCGAGAAGGACGTGTAGACGAAGGTGGACGATTCCATCGTCACGCGAGTATGGCCGTTGACGCTTAGGAGCAGGCCTGGGTATTCGACCAGTCCATAGGGCCCTTGGTCTCCAGGAAAGAGGGTCATGAACAGCTGACCACTGGTCTCAAATACAATGTCGCCTTCCACTGAAGAAGGCCAATCCGTGGCATGGAAGCGGCTGCGATGTACGACCGACTTTCCGGTGTCCACATTGGTGAGTGTTGGGTCGGCGATGTCGTGCGTCACGATCCGTCCATCAGCGAACTCGGTGATCGTCACCCGGACACTCTCGGCTTCTGCGGCGACGGGGAATGTACAGCCTTGACCCGCCGGTATTACGAAGGGCTCCGGAACTGTGATGACCGTTCGAGTTGGCTTCGCGCCTTCCGCAGCCGAAGCGGGGCACATCACTCCCACCGCCGACATGAGCACGACAACCAGAAATGTGCATCCTAGCCGTCTGGCTACGTTCATGACCTGTTCTCCGCCCTTGGGACGACAGCGCCACCGCGTGTAGGTGGGTCCGTTAACTCTAGATTCCTCCCCACGAGGCAACATGTCGATGGCCCGGCGCATGCAGAAGCGACGACCGCGCAAATCGCAGAGTCAGAGTTGGTGGGGAGAATCCCGTTACTTAGGAAGTGGAACGGATAATAATGCGGCGTTTAGAGTGCCGCACGCCTGAGGAAGCGGCTAGTCTAGGCTTCACTGGCGAAGGGGAGCTATGAAACCAATCACTGTGGACGTCGGCAAGGGCACGCTGGAACTCGATTCGGAGGGAATTCTCCACCTTGTGTGGAAGCCGTCCACTGTTCTCGAAGCTGATGATGTCCATGCAGCCATGGCAAGGCTCAATGAAGTGGCCGACGGCGCCGAGTATCCGATGCTGATCGACATAACAAACACCAGAGCCGTAACTCGTCCAGCCAAGGCCGTTTTCAGTACCAAGTGTGCTGCGTCGCGAATTGCCCTGCTTGGTTCAAATCCCGTAAATCGGGTTGTCGCAAACTTTGCTATGGCACGCCGAACCCTCCCATGTCCCACCCGGTTTTTCGCCTCCCGCGGCGAGGCCATGACCTGGCTTCGCGGTAGTCCGCTTCCGTAATTCCACTGGTCCAGAGCACCCCAACCTGGCGTGCCATGAGGAAGATGTGTGGAGCTTTCCTGACTGCTGCTTCTTCGGACCGGAACATGGCGGCGACTTCATTGGTCCCCAAGCCAAGCCGCAGGACGACGATGCAACCTCCACGCACACTAACCCCGGCTCCTGCTGTGACCAGAGGAAGAAGCCCAGGGCCTTCGTTCGGGCACAACGAGCGCCGGGGTGTCCTTCCGGAGGGTTTCGCCATGTAAGAAGCCGGGCCGCGCATCGGACATGATCCCTGAAGGCCGGGAAAGGGAGTTATCGTCCAGAGCGCGAAGTAGTTGGGCAGGATGCAGCTCCATGGCAGGTTCGAATCCACGGACTTCGATTCGACGGGAAGTGTCCCATCAAGGGGTGTTCCAGTTCCAAGGAAGTGGGACGGGAAACTGTGTAGCGTGTAGGGAGCCTTCACCGACTTGCTGGTGCGTTTCAGGACGACAGAGTCCTGGACAGGAACTTTCGGGTAGGTTTCTGGTCATGCGAGCAGCTGCAGATCCCTGGGTTCCTGAGGTCATTGGTAGATATTCCCTGTTCAGGCAGGCCACCAGGCGTCATGCGCCATCGGAGCTTATCCCGGCCGTAGCGGCGGCAGCAGCGAAACGCGCCTACGACAAACCTGCGCAAAAGCTGAAAGGGATCCATCCCTGGGTTTACGCTGCAATGGCGCGTGACTGCATGCTGTACAGCAATGAGAGACGGTCCAAACCCGTCGATGACAATGCTCTTCGGCAGATGCACAACTACTTCCTCGACTCACCCGGGTGGGATCACTCGCAGGAATCCACGACCAGTATCTTTACCATGTTGTTGGGGATGGCCTATGAGCAGACCTGGTATCAAAAAAATCCGAAGAACGAACTCGCACGGTCCTACCTGCTCTACACAAAGACGGAAACGCCAGGGCTTTGGCAGCCGGAAGCAGATGAATGGCAGGAGGTGCTGGGCGCACCGTTCCAAACCGCTCTGACGGCGTCCTTCATCCTCTACGCCCTCAGTTGCTCCCATGCCGGAACGTTTGATCCGAAATGGCCAGAAAGCCATGGCTACTCGAAGTTTGAAGGTCTTATCCCTGCCAAAGAACTTCTGAGGGTATTGGACTTGTTGACCACGACCGTTGAACAGGCGAAGGACCGTGCCAAAGAAATGCCGGTGCCGGCGGGACGTTACGCGTTCAACCCCTTAATCGAACGCCCCTTCGTTGACCTGGGGGACGGTCTGCGGTACGCGCCACAGCCGCACTTCGTCCTTCGGGCTTTTGAGACGCAGAACGTGTATTACCGGGCCATGGCTCGATGGGGTGACCGCTTCGGGCAGGTTTTCGGAAGCAAGGTCGAAGCGTACACGGGCATGCAACTCCGGCACACCGGTGAGCAAACCGTCATCCCGGAATTTACGTGGGAAAAGAAGAAAGCCGGGGTCATGCGGTCCTCGGACTGGTTTGTCGTTACTCCAGCTGCCACGATCCTCATCGAGTGCAAATCGGCGCGCATGACACTCGAAGCGCGTGCCGGCAATCAGAAGGCAGAAAGCCTCCTCGATCAGTACGTTGGAAAGGCATACCGGCAGCTGGCCAAAAACGCTGAGGAACTTAGAGCGGGAAACCCGAACTTCAGCCACATCCCCGCCGACCGACCACTGATCGGTTTGGTTGTCACGGCCGAACGGATGTTCGGGTCCAACTCCGACCGAATGCGCAGCAGATTCGGCACCCCATCGCTCCCAGTCCTGACAGCCTCATTGGAAGACGTTGAAACTCTGTCCTCGCTTCCCCCCGAAACCTTGGGCGAAGTCCTGACCGAAATTCTGGAAGATGCTCATCTGGCAAACCAGAGCCTCACGGATGCGGTCGTAAGAGTGATCGGACCCGAAGCAATACCGAAGAACCAACTGATCGAAGACACCTTTAACGAACTCACGCCCTTTTCCCGCGTAGAAGAGGCCCTCAATCGGGCCGGGGACACAAGCCCGGGATTCCCAAGTGGAGCATAACTGGGTTGAGCTCGACTAAGAAATAGTGCCGTACCGCTAGGGGAGACGGCCGCCCGAGGTTTGGATGCTTCTATATTCGTCAAGCAAAAAAGCCTTGGGGCGCTTAGGCCTTCTTTCGTATGACAAGACCCACCGAGAGCAGTGCGGTAGCGTCATTGGCACGGTATGCGCGACTGGGGGAAACAGATGATGAAGCTCAAACTCACGGCAACGATTGCACTGCTGACGGTTCCACTACTGCTGGGAGGCTGCGCCAGCAATGGGTATGGCATTGCTGCGCTGAAGGCTCCTGCAGGACCGAAAGATGTCGTCCCTGAGGATGTCAAGCTTCCTTTTCTGGAACAGGTTGATGCTACAACTCTTCGTTTTCTGGTCGAAGAGGACGGTCGACAGTACTTTGCAGCGCAGAGTACCGACGGCGCCCAAGCCTGTCTGGCGGTATTCCATCTCGATCAGCAAATCACCGATTACGCGGGATGTGCAGTTGCAGCCGGCAGCTCCAGCAATAAGATCGTGACCGTGAGCGGGACAGATAGAAGACCCGCAGCCCTGGTGCGAGACAACGCTGACACCGCTCAGTTGGAGTCTGAAGGCTTGAGGCGCATTCATCAGAACGTGTATGTAGGCGAGTAACCGAAGAGTCCAGCTGGTACTAATACTGCGCTGACCCTTGGGGTATGGATTTCGAGGGTGCCGCATCTTCGGTCTCTCCCTTTAGAGTTCTGTAAATCTGGCGGCTGATGTATCGCTTAAGACTGCGGATGATTTCCTTCTTCGTGCGACCCTGGCTTGTTCGTTTTGCGACGTAGTCTTTGGTAGCTGGGTCGCGGTTCATTCTGATGAGGGCGATGGTGTAGATCGCCTTGTTGAGTTGCCGGTCACCGCCGCGGTTCAGCCTGAATCTGGTGGTGCCACCTGATGAGGCAGGAACGGGGCACGTGCCGGCCAGAGCTGCAAATTCGGCCTCCGAGCGCACTCTGCCGGTGTGCGACCAGGCGGTGAGGATGATTGCGGCAAGCACTGGGCCGATTCCGTAGATATTCAGAAGGGCAGGCTGGACTTGCTGCACGAGCGTCTCAAGTTCTGCGTGGTTTTGGGCCATTTGTTCCCGCAGAGTCAGGATTTGCTTTGCTAACTTGACGGCTTCGCGGCGGCATGTTTGAGTTCCGAATTCCTCCTCCCGTTCCCTCCAGGCTGCGATGGTGTTGATCTGGGTGACCGTCAAGGGTTTGCGGGCATCCATGCCGAGGTCCACGATGCGCAGGAGGGCCGTCAGAGCGTTGATGGCTGCTGTGCGTTCGCGGGCCATAGATCGGCGCGCATTAGTGAGGACCCGTAGTGCCATCTGGTTCTGGCCCGACCGGGGTTCCCGAAGTCGGTCCATAGGGATGCTCAGGGTAGCTCGTGCTGCGCGGGTCGCATCGATGGAATCGGATTTGCCCTGGTATCGGCCCAGTTGTTGGTTAGGGACGGGTGCTTCGGTGACTTGGAAGCCGGCGTCGGATGCTTGTTGCCTTAGTTTGGCGCCGTACGATCCTGTTCCTTCCATGGAGAGTAGAACCTGCTCAGGAGAAGCGTCGGTGCGGCGCAGAATCCAGGACAGGGCGCGGTTGCCTCCGGTTGCGGTGGCAGGGAATGTTTCGTTCGCTCTTTCTCCACCGCTTGCGGTGTCGATGATCGCGAGGGTATGCGTTTTGGCGTGCGTATCAATGCCGACGACGAAGTCGAAGTGCTCTGCCACAATCATCTTTTCCTCCTGGGTGCCGGGAATGGAAGCCCATCGGTGGGTTACTGCGTGGCAGGTCTGTAATGGGCCACACCCGGTGGGCGGGTGGGCATGCTTCTAATCAGGCCAGCGCTGTAGACAGAACCGATGCCGGGCCCGGCCAAGGCGGACATATCCAAGAAAGCGCACTCCGGAAACTCAATCCGGAGGCAATACCATGGGTGAGCCACACCCTGGCCAGGCCACAGCATCAGACTGCCAGCTGCTCACGGAGCAACCGGGTAAAGACTTACAGACCATGGGGGTCTATTCCGAGATTTACATGTGCACAGCCTCGGGTGTACCTGATTCAGTTTGGGTTGGTCGGTACGAGCACTCCGATGAGCATTAAGACGAGCCAGAGGGTGTAGATGGTTCCGGCGATGAGTATGAGGATAAGGATTCGGGCTACCCAGTCGACGCCGCGGAACTTGTTGGTGTTCCTGTAGTCGTTTATGTGGAGGGTGACCAAGGGGCCGATGACGAGAGCGAGGGTGGTGAGGCCGGCGAGCAGTACCCACGCGTTTTGCCATGGTTCGTGTTGCCCGGTGTAGACGCACCAGATGGTCAGCGCTTCTCCTGCGCCGATGAAGATCAGGACGATGGCCATGCCGACGGACTGAAAAAAGTTCGTGTCTCTTCCTACCCGCCCGGTTTCGTCTGTTTCGTCCGGTTTCCCCCCGTACCGCATTGGCACGCGTTGGAGGACCTTCGATTCGAAAGCTGCCGCCAGCAGAAGCACCGGAATGACCTGGGCCATCAGGGCATGAAAGTTGTTCACACATGAAATCTTGACAGACCACTCAGACAACCCCGGGCATCAGCTTGGGGATTTGTGGGCAGAATGGTCTCATGTGCGGCAGATATGTAATGTCCAAAGCAACGAGCGATCTTCTGAGTCATTTCGAGGCGAAGGAAGTTGAGGGCAGCCCGCCGGGGCCGAGCTGGAACGTCGCCCCGACCCAGAACGTCCCCATCGTGGCCGAACGCTTGGATGAGGGCGCCCTTGACCGGCGCCTGCTTATCGCCCGGTGGGGCTTGGTGCCGTCCTGGGCCAAGGACACCAAGATGGGTTCCAAAATGATTAATGCCCGGAGTGAGACGATCCTGGAGAAGCCTTCCTTCCGCTCGGCCGCGGTGAAGCGCAGAGCCATCTTGCCTGCTTATCCGGTACAGCT
>NZ_SDXQ01000065.1:0-12588 GCF_006964045.1 Arthrobacter sp. TS-15
GCGCCCCGAATACCGGATAATCCCGCCGAGGGCTACTACGAATGGCAGAAGACCGAGGACGGCAAGAAGATTCCGAACTACCTGTTCTCCGAGAAGGAACCATTGCTCGGCTTCGCCGGCCTGTACGAGTTCTGGCCTGATCCCGCGTTGCCCGAGGATGATCCGGAACGGTGGCTACTGACCTGCACGGTCCTGACCACAGTCACCCAGGACGCTCTGGGACACGTCCACGACCGGTCCCCGGTCATCATCCCGCAGGACCGCTTCGCGGAATGGCTCGACCCTGACCTGACCGACAAAGCCGACGTCCAGCACTTGCTCGATTCCCTGCCGGAACCAACCCTGACGCCGCGGATCGTCAGCACGCGCGTCAACAGCGTTCGCAATAATGGTCCTGAGCTTATTGAAGCGGCTGAGTGATCGGGACCGACTCCTGAAAATCTTTCAATTTTCCCGTCACGATTGCCACTAAACGGGCACATATAGAGGGGCGGTGCATTCATTGGCCGTTAGGCTGGCCCCAAATCAGTTGACGTCGTGAAGGAGCGGATCGAAATGGCCAAAGGCAATGACAACGACCGGTACGTAGTCCCCAACAGCGATCGCGGTGGCTGGGACGTCAAGAAAGAAGACGCCAAACGGGTCTCTGCCCATGAACCCACTAAGAAGGCCGCCGAGAAGAGGGCCAAGGAAATTGTTGAGAACACCGGCGGCGGGCACGGCGAAGTGCGGATCCAGAACAAGAACGGGAAGTTCAGCGACAGTGACTCGGGATCCAAGAACGAGTCGCCAGCCAAGGACACCAAACACTAAGTCCCGCCAGGGCAAGAACGTCCCCGGAGCGATTCACGCTAGGGCGGCTCTGGTTATTGTCAGAGGTCACTGAGAGACTTCCTGTCAGGAAACCCTGACAGGAAGGCAGGAAGCCCATGGGCTGGACATCCAACGACTTCAAACATGAGGGCTGGGTGGCTGAGATTGCACCCGACGGACGGCTCTCAGGCAGTTCAACCGGTGCGGGAATACTCTTCCACGGGATAACCGGAAACTACCCGTCAGCAGGGGAGTTTTACCCCGATGAGGAGATCGTTCCTCATGACCTGATTATGAGCTGGCGTGGTGCCTGCACCTGTGGGTGGCAGGGAGAGCTGTGGGAAAGGGTGCTCACGCCTGAAGAGGCTGATTTCGCCTCCCGCAGAGAATACTGCCCTCCGGGGGGCGGAGCTTATGTTTCCGAACGTGTGGAGGATGCCGTTCAGGACGAGTGGATGATCCACATCGCACCGTCTGAAGCGATCCTTGGCGTGGAGGCTGCGGCGAGGGAGTACCGTCAGGCCGCGCACCGTCTGGATAAGACTGTCGCGGCCGCGAAAGCAGCGGGCGCTTCCTGGGCGGATATCGGCCACGCCGCTGGGATCAGCCGCCAAGCCGCTCACGAACGCTGGGCCGACAAGTAACCCTGCCTGGTGTCGGCCGGGTCTAGGGTGGGCAGTTCCATTCGGGCAGGCGTGCGTTGAGTTCTCTGATGCGGTGAGGGTATTGGCGCTTCTTTGCATGGACCCGTTGTCTGGCGACCCAACCGGCCAGTGCCCGTTCTTTGGGGTCCCAGGCGCTGCGGTGCGGGTGCCTTCCGTTCTCCTTGACCCATTCGATAAAGTCGGTGGCCCGCTTTTGCCAATGTCGTTCGACGTTGAGCGACATTCCGTCCAGCCACCCGGGGAAGGCGGCATCGAGCGTCCGAATAGCTTCTTTGGCGAGCAGGCCGCGCCTCTGTTGGTTCCGTAGAACCAACAGAACTCCTGCAAGGCGTTCGGCCTCGCTCCCGCTCGTGTCATCGGGGGCGGGCAACCTGCCATGTTTCTGAACATAGGCAGCTATCTGCTGCGCCGATTCGACGTAGGAGCGCCGTTCCTGCTCGGAAAACGTCTCACGCCATTCAGGCAACCGGGCATCGAGCTCACGCACGCGAGCCGGGAAGCGTTCCCGGCGTGCGTCATAACGCTGCCGAAACAACCACCGACTCAGGAAGCGTTCTGCCTCATCGTCAGAAGACGCGCTCGGGAACCGGCCGTTCTGCGTGACCCAGGCAATGAAGTCCTCTGCCGTGCGTTGCCAGCGCTCACCGGCGTGATCAGCCCGGGCAGTCCACTTCGGATAAACCTGATCCAGGATTCGGGCGGCATCTTCGGGGAGGTCCCCAGCGGCTTTGAGCCGGCGTAGCCGCTCAAGGGCCAGCGCGAGGCGTTTGTGTTCCCCGGAGGAAGGCGTGTGCTGGGTGGGCAAGTATCCGTGGTCTTTGTAGAACTTGGCTATCAGCTGGGCGGACTGTTCCGCGGTTCGCTTGTCCCGGCTCTTAGGGCGGGTTTTGCTAGTCCGTGCGGAGGACAATGGCTTTGGAGCCTTCCGGGATCATTGATTCGGCGGCGGTTTTGGCTTCTTCGTACGTCTTGCCTTCGGCCTCGACGTGGCTTAGTTCGCCGTTGCCGGCCTCTACGGTCAGGATCACTTTCACCCCCATATCCTAGGCTGCCGCGATCGTGAAGGTCCGTTCGAGCACCGCCAGTAGGGTCGATGCCTCGCCGCTGCGCCGGAGGTCCACGGGCCGTGATCCTTGCAGGCCGGGGGAGGGGACCATCATCCACAGCGCGAAATAGTTGTGTGGGATCCGCAGCTCCATGGCACGTTCGAAAAGTTCCACCACGACCGGATCCATGTTCAGGTCAGGCCGGAACTGGTAACCAGGGCAATAGGTCCCTCCCTCTCCAATGAAGACGCGGACGAGCTGCCGCATCACCGGTTCAGGATCCTCGTGCATGGCAGAGAGTCTTTCGCGGACCTGCTCCAAGCTCGGGAGGCTGAATTCGTTGCGGATCCGTTCCCACAGCTGCTCAGGGACTGGGGAACGGTACAAGTCAGCCGGCACTAGCTGATGGATTCGAGCTGCCACGCCGTGGCCAGCGGTTCCCGCCGCAGCATGAACGTGCGCAGTTCGGCATTGGCAGAGGGGAGCTTGGCTTGGACCTGCCAGTGTTCGATGCTGACCAGATCGCCGGTGCCGATTGCTGCCCGGGCCCGGGTTTCCCACCATGCGTCTCTGGTGAACCAGTGAACGGTGTGGACGTCGGGATCGACCATCCAGATCCGGCCGTCGTGACGGATCGCCAACGGTGTGCCGTCGGGGCTGAACCGGACATCGACGGCATGGCCGGTCGTGGGTGATTCAGGTGCAAGAGTCATTGCGGTTTCCTTTCTTACCTTGGCGCCGGGTCAGGCGGCCTTGACGAGGGGGAGTTCGTCCCAGTGGGTGGTGTACCTGGGGGAGAGCATGTCGCGTTTCATGGACCAGTCCGGCCCGCCCTTGATCCCGGCATGGCCGAGCCCGATGGATCCGCGTCCGTACCGTTTGGCCACGTCTTCGAGCAGGATCCCGATGCCGCGTTCTTCGTGCGGGTTCTCGAACAGCTCCAGGGGTTTCTGGTTCCCGGACGGGCGAAGGTCGGTGACCATGATCCCGGCCCGGACGTACTTCACACCCTCATGGACCTGGGGGAGCAGTGCGTGGGCTGCCCGGGTCAGCAACACCGGGTCAGCGGTCGGCATCGGCAGCGCCAGGCAGACCGAGGGAAAGGACCTTTCGTGCGGGTTGAAGTGCGACGTCGCGGCGAACGCCGTCAGCACTTTCGCTTGCAGGTCGTGTTTGGCCAGGCGTGCCGAGGCCATTTGCGCGTACACGCTCATGACCTGCCGCAAACCCGCGGTGGTGGTGATCGGGGTGGAGAAGGACCGGGAGAAGATCAGCTGGTCCCGGCCGATCCGTTCCTCTTCCATCGGGATACACGGCGTTCCTTGCAGTTCCAGGACGGTCCGCATCATGACAATAGAGAACTTGTCCCTGATCGCGACCGGGTTCGCCCGGGTCAGGTCCAGAATCGAGAAGATCCCCATCGCGTTCAAGCGCTTGGTGAGTCTGGTGGCCACACCCCAGATTTCGACCACGGACAGCTTTGCCATCAGCGCTTCGCGCTGCTCAGCAGGCACTGACTCCCACCGGCACACGCCCCCAAAAGCAGGGTTGTTCTTCGCCCACTTGTTGCACAGCTTTGCCAGCGTTTTCGTCGGCGCGATTCCGACGCAGACCGGCACGCCGACGTTCCGCCGGCACGCGGCCTTCATCTCACGCCCCAGGGCCAGCAGCTCGTCCGGTTCACCGTTGACTCCAAGGAACGCCTCATCGATGGAGTACACCTCAAGCCAGGCCGAATAGCGGCCCAGCAGCTCCATCACCCGGGCCGAGATGTCCCCGTACAGCTCGTAGTTGCTCGACAGGGCCACCAGACCCCATTCCTTGGCCCTGGGCCGGAGCTTGAACCACGGGTCCCCCATGTCGATGCCGAGGCGTTTTGCCTCGGGGGAGCGGGTGACCGCGCAGCCGTCGTTGTTGGAGAGCACGATGACCGGTTTACCCTCCAGGGATGGGTTGAAAGCGCGCTCGGCCGAGGCATAAAAGCAGTTCACGTCCACGTGCGCGATTTCCTGCATCCGGCGCATTACCGCAGGCTTAGACATTGACGCCACCGAGTTCCCGTTTAGCGGAAAAGCGCGCATTACACATGGTGCAGGCACCTCGTGGCCACGCCCCAGATCGTCAGTTCAGCCAAGGCCGGAACCTCGATTTCGGGGAAGCGTGGGTTGTCGGCCTGCAGGATCACGCCCGAGGGCGTGATCCGCAGTCGCTTAATCGTCAGTTCCCCGTCGAGGACCGCCACCACCACGGAACCGTCTCTGGGTTCCAGTGCCCGGTTCACCACCAGCTCGTCACCGTCGCTGATGCCAGCCTGTTCCATGGAATGCCCGGTGACCCGGACGATGAAGGTGCTGGTGACGTCCTTGACCAGGTGTTCGTTGAGGTCGATCCGGCCGTCGAAGTAGTCCTGGGCGGGCGAGGGATAGCCGGCGGCCACCGCTACCGGTGCCAGCAGAGCTGTCACCAGAGAGAGTCCCGCATCTAACACACGGGGGCCAACTATCACGCCCACAACACGCCCTTTATTCGAATATATGTTCGGGTTAACTGTACTCCAAGGGACCGACGAAATAGCCGTCGGGGGCACCGGGGACGGCTTGCACACCAATAGGGGACAGCTTTGAGCTGTGCGGAGGGCTCCACCTGCCCCCAGTGGGCACAACCCGTCCACCGCGACTAGGAAGCGTTAGCGGTTTTGGAGGTGCGGTGGGAGTTCGACGTCGACAGGGTCCAGTTCAGGCCTAACGCGTATGTAACCGATGCCATGTCTGAAGGATTTACCGGTCCACGCAACATCGGCAGATATCTCAACCACGATCGGTTCCACCAGTGTCAGGTGAACCGGCCCTTTATCTTTGCTGAATCTATTCAGGGAGGTCTCGCTTATCTCTTCCGGCCAGGGATGCCCTGGCTGTGCCAGGCTGAGCTGGCGGCCCAGCTCACGCCCTACCCGTGTCGAGAGGACCGTGGACCGGCCAACGATCCGCAGCCGCCCATCGACCGGCAAGCCGACGATGATCGCCTGCGGCTGCGATATTGGCCCGATCACGGCCGCGCAGACCGCATCCAAAGTGCTTTTTGTCTTCAGCTTCAACCAGGAGCGCAGCCCGGCCGGATAGGGTTCTGATCCGCTCTTGAAGACCAGCCCTTCTACTCCTGTGGCGGGCAGGTCCTTCAACCAGGTCTTGGCCACTTCCATGTCCGTGGTGGTGGGGGAGAGGTTCAAGGGGGCGGTCCAGTCCCGGGCCAGTTCCTCGAGCAGCTGCCGGCGGCCCGTGAACGGGACGCCCCGGATGTCCTGCCCGGCAACGGCCAGCACGTCAAAGGCGGCGAAGGAGGCTGGCAGCTCATGGACCAGGGCGGGCAGAGCCGTCCGGGAGCTGACCATGCGGCGCTGCAGCGCCTCGAAGTCCAGCCGGTCCCCGTTCCATACGACTGCTTCGCCGTCCAGGACAACGCCGGGCGGTACCTGGACCCGCACCGCTGCGCAGAGATCGGGAAAAATGCGGGAGAGTTCTTTGCCTTGCCGACTCCACAGAGTCACTCCGTCGGAATCGCTCAGAATGATCGTGCGGAATCCATCCCACTTGGGTTCTGAATATATGAGGCCGGGCAGCGCCCGCGGGCCGGGGAATGTCTTGACGAGTTTCGCCAGTGCAACAGCCACCGGTGGTTGCAGTTCCCGTGGAATGGACTCGTCCATGGCCCCAGCCTAAAGGACCAAGACCAGAACGGACCTTCGCTGCGCTTCGGCCTGTAATAGCTTCTTTTGCCTTACATGTGGCTGGGTTGTTCTCCGTACAAGGCCACTGATCGTAGCCGTCCGGGGGCCCGACCCGTCAACCCACGCAACCGGGCAATCCCACGCGGTCGCTGCGCTCCCTTATTTCGCGGGATTCCCCGGTCACTCTTCGGGGTTGACGGCCCACCCTCGACCGGCTGGATCAGCGGGGGCCTCGCACGGCGGGGCAGGAAGGAGGTGGCTACATGAGCATCGACGAAGCGATCAAGCTCGCGACTTCGGTCGTGAGCTTGATGACAGCTGTCATCGCTCTACTCTCCCTGCGGAACGCGCGCTTAAAGAGCAAACGCTCCCGAGCTGCAACTCGGAAGCGTAAGCGTAAAGCAAGGAAGTAGGTGTAGCTACGAAACCCGGTGGTCGTGACCGCTTCGGTTGCGGCCACCGGCTCCTTCTCAGACTAAGTCCTACTCACCGATAAGGAAACCTCATGGAACCACTGGACATCGTGAACTTCGTTCTCTCACTCACAGCACTGGGAGCTTCGATCATGGCGTACCGCGCCAACACAAAAGTCCCCAAGGAAGACGAAAGCTAACCGGATCCGGGGCGGGCTGCCACACGGCGGCCCGCCCTACCGGCCCGGGTTGCCTTTGGACTCCGCATGAGCCTTCCTACGAAGTCAGCGGGTTACCAACACAATCGCTATCGCCACTCCAATGAGGACGGCGCCTAGCCCGACAACGACCATGTACCCAGGCTCCGGCCGACGCATCAACTTGGTGCCCGTCTTACCAAACCTGGCTTGCTGAGAGCCTTCCATCAATTTGCTGAGCGCTTTGCGCTTTACGACCACGAGAACACCGATAAGGAAGGCCACTCCCGCAACAACGCTTCCAATGAGTAGCTCCACGGTTCAGGTATCCCATCCTAAAGATTGAGGCCAGCCTAGCCCCTGAGGCCACTATGCTCGCGGGGCTCGCACCCCTTTGGGCGTCCACTCCGCTTCGCTCCGTGGCCGACTGTTGGGCCCGGTCCCGACGTCGCAGAGCTCCGCCGTGCCCGGTCCTGTGTGTCTACGACGTTTTTTGGCTGCTGTCCTTCGGATTCTATGTGTCCGCTCCACCCCGTCTAGCCCCTCCGCAAGCTCCGGGGCCTGCGGTGCAGGAAATGTCCCTACGGCGCTCCTGCGTCGCTTATTTCCTCCGGGAATTTCCCACACCTTGCCCTATGGGTAGACAGGGCTCCGTCGGCCACAGCTCCGCAAGCTTCGCCAGCAACCAAAAAACAACGGGGGAGGGGAGACCCGCAGCTGGCCAGGTCACACCGCTCCCTCACCAATCCTCTGCAAAGGACACAAAACCATGAACGCAATCAGCGTCCAGACGATCACCACCGAGGACACCGGCGAAACCATCCACGATGTGCCCGTCCTCGTGGATTACCACTTGAATGACGGCTACGACTGGATGGACGTCATTTCAGAACATGGCTGGGTCGTGATCCCCAGCTGGGGATCTGACGGCTGGGACCTCGGCCAGTGGCCCTACGTCATGGTCGCTGGAACCCGCACCGCCGACGCGATCGGAAACCTGTTCGGCATGGCAACCTACTGCGAAGGCGACGTGAAAACGTCGGTCTACCGGACGAAGGCCCGATTCTGGGACGCGATCACGGAAGAGGCTTTTTCCCACTGGAAGAACGGGCAAGCCCAAGGCCCGGCAGACCTGCCCGAAGCCGCTGCAGAGCTTCCCAGCCGCTACCGCATCCCGCCCACGTTCCAACCAGCAGCCGCCGCCTAACAACCCTCGACTCCTTGCCGGGCGGACCCCCGCCGCCCGGCAAGGCACCAAACCAGCAAAGGACAAATGACAATGACCGAAAACCGCAGCATCGCCAACAGCCCGGCCCAAACCGTGGTCTTCCTCGAAACCCTCGCCGCAATCGTGGAGAAATCCCCCGTGGCCTACAGCAGCGATGGAGCCGAAGACCTCGCCGCGCACATTCGCGGCATGGCTGCAGCCGTCACCACCGAGGCGAATGTGAACCCCGGCGAGCTGACCACCACCCGGCAATATGCGGCACTGGACTGGCACAACGAAGCCGTGGCCGTCCTGTTCGCCGCAGAACACCGCCCAACCTTCCACTAGCAGGAACTGAGAACCGCTGTACTGCCCGGCCAGAGCCGGGCAGTACAGCGCCCACCACTTCAAAGGAGCCAGCACATGAGCAACGCCACCACAGCCCCCAAAGGCATCACCGCCCTGATCTACCGCGACGCCCTGGGCACGGACTTCTCCAATCAGGGCATTTCCGCCCGCGTCATGGAGGTAACCGTCATCGGCGAGGGCATCGACCCCGTTTTCGAAGCCACCGAGGAACGGCCCGCCGTCCGGCTCGTCAAAAACGAGAGCCTCCACCGCGAAACCGTGACCCACGCCGAGCCAGTCGCCCCAGACGACGAAACAGCCCCGTGGTACATGTTCGGCGGCACGTTCATCTTCAGCAGCGACTCACGATTTCGACGCGCAGCCGGACAGTACGGAGCCATCCCGCTCCACGACCGCCGCGAGTAGACCGGAGGGTGGGCCGTTCGCCTCGTGTGGGCGGGCGGTCCGCCGCAGGTGGCCGGCTCTGGTGGGTGGTTGCCGGCGGCGGACCGCCGTTCCCGCCCAGAGCCGGCACTACTCACCGGGTGCGTGCGGCAAACCCTGGCCGGGATTGACCTGGTCGGATCCCCGGTGGCCAGGGAACAAGCATGCTCGCGGGGCTCGCCTTGGTTTCCGCTGCGCTTCAACCAGTTCAAGGGCGGCCTCTCCGCTTCGCTCCGTGGCCGGCTGTTGGGCCCGGTCCCGACGTCGCAGAGCTCCGCCGTGTCCGGTCCTGTGTGTCTACGACGTTTTTTGGCTGCTGTCCTTCGGATTCTATGTGTCCGCTCCACCCCGTCTAGCCCCTCCGCAGGCTCCGGGGCCTGCGGTGCAGGAAATGTCCCTACGGCGCTCCTGCGTCGCTTATTTCCTCCGGGAATTTCCCACACCTTGCCCAAGGGTAGACAGGCCTCCGTCGGCCACAGCTCCGCAAGCTTCGCCAGCAGCCAAAAAACAACGGGGGAGGAAAGAAAGTAGCTGGCCGGGTCACACCGCTCCCTCACCAATCCTCTGCAAAGGACACAAAACCATGAACGACCGCATTAACATCAGCACCCCGGCCGACATCCTGGCCTACGTCCCCCACATGCTGGGCGAGACCCCCAAGGAATCCTTCGTCCTGATCACGATGCAGGGCAACGCACTCGGCGCCACGCTGCGCCTTGATGCCCCGCTCTGCTTCGAACCCAAGGCGTTCGCCCAAACCGTCGTCAGCTACGCAACAGCCGACGAAGCGGCAACAGGGACCCTGCTGGTCATCTACACCGACGAGAACACCACGGCCGAACCCCGCCCGTTCTCCGAGCACGTTCAAGCGTTGCGGACCGAGCTGAAGACAGCACGGATGCCCCTGCAAGACGCATGGATAGTGACCTCGGAAGTGTGGAGCAACTACCTGTGCACAGACAGCGCTTGCTGCCCCGAGCGCTCACTGGACGAGATCACCAACAGCACCGGCAACACCGCCTTCATCTACCGGGGAAGCAACGTCACCGGATTCACCACCCCGGAGCCATTCACCGGCGAGGATGGAGCACGCCAAACGATCGCCGCGCACAAGCCCGACGGATGGCCCGAGGACACCGAAGCACGCCGCACCCAATGGGCTGAACTCCTTGAAAACCCCAAAGGACTCACCCACGAGGCCGCGCTGGAACTGGCAGGAGCGTTACAACATCCCATCACCCGGGATTACCTGATGGCGGACATCATCACCAACGCCCCCGATCAGTTCACCTCCGTGCTGCTCGGTGTGTTCATTGCCCGTCCCGACTGGAACCGCGTGGACACCGCCCAGGAACTTGTCTTCGAGCTGATGAAAGTCACCCCCGAAGGACAACGCGCCCCGATGCTAAGCGTGATCGGCTGGACGGAATGGCTCAAAGGAAAGTCCAGCTTCGCGGGACGGTATTTCAAGCTCGCATTGGAGGACGTCGAGGGCTACCGGTTCGCGGAACTCATGACCGATCTGGTCAGCCGCGGCCTACTCGCTGACTGCGTGCGTGATCCGAAAAAGGCCTATGCCCGCAAGATAGGCCGCTAACCGGATAAGGCCGGACCCCACACCAAGGGTCCGGCCTTAACCGTCGGGATCTCACCCAGGTGCGCGCGGCCTCCCCCGCTACGCTCCGCCGGCCGCGATGACGCTGCCGCGGGCGTAGCCACTTTCCAGTGAAACCGCAGGAACAGCCGATACGGTGAAAGGACAAGCAGTCCAACACCCGAAGGCAGGACCCCTACTGTGGCCGATCAGATTCGCATGACCGAGGCAGACACCATTGCCCCCGACGCAAGCCCGGCCGAAGACGTCCTGGAACTGCGCCTACTCACAGCCGGACCAGTCACGGGACCAGTTGACCGGCCCCTGGAAGACCACCGCCTAGACGAGCTGTGAAGCACGGCAGCGACCACGCTGCACCTACAAATTTCTTTTGCAGAGAAAACAGAAAGAGCCGGCCCGGTGGGCCGGCTCTTTCGTCACATCTACGCAGATTTCTGCTTGACTCACGGCAAGCGAGCCATGAGTTGGGACGCTATCCTCCGACTACATATGTGTGGGTTGTGATTTCATTCTCAATGACTAGCCCAGGTGCGATCGTGTAAGCGCCCTCTGGTTCTCCCGTCCCATGGTTCTTACCCGCGCAGCCGCAAACACAGTCAGCCACATTGTCGGCATCGGCGTCCCAGCAGGCGCTGACGCACGTTGACCGGGCGTTGCCCTCCAGCGTCACCTCCACCCGGTCAAACCGCTCCGCAAGCCCATTGATCACGGTTGTAGTGTGGTTGGAAGCTACCGTGAAGATCGGCCTTTCGTACTTAGGCCTGGTTGCTTCACCACAAATTTCCTTGAGCAACTCGTAGTTTCGGCCTCCACCTTGAAAAGGAAGAGTTATCTGCGTTCGCCCATTCAATGGCCGGTAAACCTTCGCGGTGCTCAATAAATTGCCTTCCCTACGCGCTAGTCCAGCGAACGGACGATGAAAGCAAAAAGTACAAGACCGATAGCCACGGTTTCAACCCGGAGAACCTGAGACAGCCAACCGCCAGTCTCGTAGCTTCTGCGCGGAGCGGGCTCGCGGGGCTCGCCTTGGTTTCCGCTGCGCTTCAACCAGTTCAAGGGCGTCCACTCCGCTTCGCTCCGTGGCCGGCTGTTGGGCCCGGTCCCGACGTCGCAGAGCTCCGCCGTGTCCGGTCCTGTGTGTCTACGACGTTTTTTGGCTGCTGTCCTTCGGATTCTATGTGTCCGCTCCACCCCGTCTAGCCCCTCCGCAGGCTCCGGGGCCTGCGGTGCAGGAAATGTCCCTACGGCGCTCCTGCGTCGCTTATTTCCTCCGGGAATTTCCCACACCTTGCCCTATGGGTAGACAGGGCTCCGTCGGCCGCCGAGCAAGCAAGCTTGCCAGCAACCAAAAAACAACGGGGGAGGGGAGACCCGCAGCTGGCCAGGTCACACCGCTCCGTCACCAATCCTCTGCAAAGGACCCAAAACCATGAACGACCGTATTGCACGTGCCGCCCTTACTCGTCTTTTCGATTCCCAGGACTCCACGGGCCGTGAGCTTGTCAAAGCATTGGGCGCCTACGCGGCCCTGAGGGTAGCAACCGGCGCCCAATCGCCCCACACCTTCCGCCACATCACGGAAGCGGAGTTGACTGAAGGGCTGCGCCGCTGGGCGCAGCGGGTCCCGGACGTGGACGCGGAAAGGGATCTGGCCACCATCGAACGACTGGGCGGAGGTTTCCTTATCCCCGGTGACGAACACTGGCCCATCGGCCTCGATGATTTGCCTGATGCCCCGTATGGGCTCTGGTACGTCGGGAACATCACCAACGGGATCCCCGCGGTACAGCGCGCGGCAGCGTTGACCGGTTCCCGCGATTCCACCAGCTACGGCGCAGCTGTCACCGGTGAGATGGCCCATGGACTGGCCCAGCGTGGAATCTGCATTGTCTCCGGCCTGGCCTACGGCATCGACGCGCACGCCCACCGTGGCGCGCTTGCTGGCTTTACCGGCACCGGACCGGCGACCATCGCGGTTGCAGCCGGAGGCCTTGACCGGGTTTACCCCTCCGGCAACGCCGACCTCGCGGCCGCGATCAGGGCCAACGGTTTGGTCGTCTCAGAGCAGCCCCCGGGAAACGCGCCTACGCGTTACCGGTTTTTTTACCGGACTAAG
>NZ_SDXQ01000066.1:0-22304 GCF_006964045.1 Arthrobacter sp. TS-15
CCCTCAGTAGTCCGGATAAGCTTTTTGCAGCGGAACCGCATCATTGCCGCCCTTGCCGGGGTCACCTGTGTTGTCGAAGCCCGGTGGCGTTCCGGCGCGCTGAACGCCGCGCACCACGCCGAAACCATTGCCCGGCACGTGGCGGCAGTACCCGGAAGCGTGCACAGCGCGAACTCGGCAGGCTGCCACAGGCTCCTGAAAGAAGGCACGGCAGCACTGGTTTCCGACGCCGCAGAACTGGCCGAACTACTCGCCAGCTAGACCAGCCGGTGGCCGGGACGCCCGTCCCGGCCACCACCCCATTTCGTAAGGGAGACAGAACCATGACTGAAAGCCCCGAAGCACAACAGACCACCGAAGAGAACGCATGGTTTCCCGCGCGTGAACTGGTGGACGCGATGAAAGCCGAAGGCCTGGAACTTCACGTCGAACAAACCGGCGGAGGCACCGCCACCTTTTTCCTTCAGAGCGAAGGCAGCCACACATTCACGATCGGCCCCGGATCATTCAGCTGGAAGAACCCACTGGAATCCCGGTTCACCACGGCAGAGCTCTACTACGGCCCGGACCACTACGACGACGACGGCGAACCGGTGGAGTTCTCCGCCGACGATGAGAAGACCATCACGCCGGGAACACCGATGGCGGACATCGCCCATGAAATCGCCGTGAACTTCCTCCGATTCAACACGCACCCGACCGACAGGGCCACGTAAGCGGGGTGGGCCGTTCGCCTTGTGTGGGCGGGCGGTCCGCCGCAGGTGGCCGGCTCTGGTGGGTGGTTGCCGGCGGCGGACCGCCGTTCCCGCCCAGGGCCGGCACTACTCATCGGGTGCGTGCGGCAAACCCGGGCGGGGATTGACCTGGGCGGATCCCTGGTGGCCAGGGGAGAAGCATGCTCGCAGGGCTCGCACCCCTTTTGGGCGTCCACTCCGCTTCGCTCCGTGGCCGGCTGTTGGGTGCTGCCGGTCCGTCGCAGAGCTCCTGCCCGTCATCACCTGTTTGTCTACGACGTTTTCTGGTTGCTGTCCTCCGGATTGTAGGCGTCCACTCCACCCCGTCTAGCCCCTCCAAAAGCAGTCGGGGCCAGCGGCACTGGAATTCTTCGACGGCGCTTCGCTTATTTCCTTTCGAAGATTTCCAGCACCTTGCCCTGCGGGTAGACAGGGCTCCGCTGGCCGCCAAGCAAGCAAGCTTGCCAGCAACCAAAAAACAACGGGGGAGGAAACAAGGTAGCTGGCCGGGTCACACCGCTCCCTCACCAATCCTCTGCAAAGGACACAAAACCATGCTTAACCACCTGATTGCGCTGTACATCCCGTCGCGACTCAGCGAGAACGTAACCGTGCACAGCCTCGACGCCCGGCACACGAGCCTTCAGATCATCGTCGGCGGCGCACTGGAATGCATCGCCCGAGGCGACTGGCAGGTCTACCTGAACGCGGAAACGCAAACCACCGGACCATCGAACGTCCGGGCAGCGCAGCTGCTCCACGAAACCGGGCTTGATCTGCCGGTCACCGGAAATGCTGTGTTCCTGGGACGCGAAGGTCTCAGCCACGACATCGACGTTCCGGATTACTTGATCCACCGCGCGGAAGCACTCTTCGACACCCGGCTGACCCAGCCAGCGGCCTAAACCAATGGGTGGCCGGGACCAGTTCCCGGCCACCCTCCCAAGTTTTTGAGGAGACAAAACCATGACGAACTTCTGGGATGAAGACGGCGATTTCGACTACGAAGCCCACCACGAGGCAGGCCAACGCGACCAAGCAGCCGAGACCGCCGCAAGGATCGGCTACCCGGGCATGGCGGATGCCTTCTACTACTTCGGCCTGCAGGGCAAACCGGATTCAACCTTCACGCCCGAACTGCTCACGGCGTTGGATACGTGGCAGGTCCAGCTCGAGAAAATAGAAGCTGCCCCGGCCGACGAGGAAATCAAGGATCTACAGCGCCAGACCGAGGAAGCCACCAACGCGATCCTCAGCAAGATCGACAGCGCCACGTAAGCGGGGTGGGCCGTTCGCCTTGTGTGGGCGGGCGGTCCGCCGCAGGTGGCCGGCTCTGGTGGGTGGTTGCCGGCGGCGGACCGCCGTTCCCGCCCAGTGCCGGCACTACTCATCGGGTGCGTGCGGCAAACCCGGGCCGGGATTGACCTGGGCGGATCCCCGGTGGCCAGGGAACAAACATGCTCGCGGGGCTCGCACTCCTTTGGGCGGCCTCTCCGCTTCGCTCCGTGGCCGGTTGTTGGGCCCGGTCCCGACGTCGCAGAGCTCCGCCGTGCCCGGTCCTGTTGTGTCTACGACGTTTTTTGGCTGCTGTCCTTCGGATTCTATGTGTCCGCTCCACCCCGTCTAGCCCCTCCGCAAGCTCCGGGGCCTGCGGTGCAGGAAATGTCCCTACGGCGCTCCTGCGTCGCTTATTTCCTCCGGGAATTTCCCACACCTTGCCCAAGGGTAGACAGGCCTCCGTCGGCCACAGCTCCGCAAGCTTCGCCAGCAGCAAAAAAGCAACGGGGGAGGAAAGAAAGTAGCTGGCCGGGTCACACCGCTCCCTCACCAATCCTCTGCAAAGGACACAAAACCAATGAACGCAACACCCACGCTCGAAATGCTTGACCCCACCACCCTGACCGTGGACACCAACGTCCGCAAGGAAGCCGGACTCACCAAGGAGTTCGTGGCCAGCATCAAAGAACACGGCGTACTCGTGCCCGTCGTCGCCCACCGGACCGAGGACGGAACCGTGCACGTCCTGATGGGGCAGCGCCGCACCCTTGGAGCCGTTGAGGCAGGAGCCGCAACCATTCCCGTGCTCGTCGGGGCCAGCCCTGAGGAAGCGGAACGACTCGCCACGCAGGTAGTGGAGAACGACCACCGCAGCGCACTCACCGACGGCGACCGCGCCGAGGCATTCCACCAAATGGCACTGCTGGGAGTGAGCGCCAGCGTCATCGCCCGAAAGATGGGAGCCAAGAAAGCAGTGGTGGAAACCGCGCTGAAGGTCAAAGCGAACGCCACCGCCGCCCAGGCACTGGACCAAGGCCTGACGCTTGAACAGTCCGCCGTGATCGAGGAATTCGCAGACGACGCCGACGCGGTGGCCACGCTCGAACGCCTCGCCACCGAGAACTCCGGCAACTTCGCCCACCGGGCGCAGCGGCTCCGCGACGAGCGCAAGAACAACGCCCTGCTCGCCGAAGCCTGCGCCGAGGCAGCCGCTAAAGGTCTCGCCGTGCTGGAAGAAGACCCCAGCTACTACGACTACAAGGGACCCGCCGCCCTGATTTCCGCACTGACCACCGCCGAGGGCGAACGCCTCAGCGAGACGGACGCCGACGCGGTATACATCGGCATCGGATACAGCGGCTTGATGACGAGGTTCGCCGTCGCTGACTGGAAGGCACGCGGGCTGCGGAAGGACGGCAAAGCCCCGGCAGGAGGGATGACCGAGGAGGAAAAGGCCGCACGCCGGGAGGTCATCGAAAACAACAAAGCCATGGACTCGGCCGAGGTGGTACGCAGGGAATTCGTCAAAACCCTGCTGGCACGCAAGGCCCTGCCAAAGAACGCCCAGAAGTTCATCGCCCACACGATTGCCCATTCCAGCTACATCCTGACCAAGGCCTTGAACAAGACCGAACTCACGGCGGAACTGCTGGGCACCGGAACCGGGTACGGCGAGTTCACGGCCTACGTGGACAAGCCCACCACCAAACCCGAAACGGTCACCCTCGCCACCATGATCACCGCCTACGAGACAAACATCGACCGCACGAGCTGGCGGAGTAGCAATAGCAGCAACCGTTACTACCTCACCCAGCTCACGGCATGGGGATACGACGCCAGCGACGTCGAAAAGATCATCCTCACCGAACCCGAGACCACCACCGAGGAAACCACGGAAAGCGCGGACGAACCCGAAGCCGCCTAGAGCCTTGCCGGGCGGAACCCCCACCGCCCGGCAAGGCCCCGGCCACTCACCACAGGTAGGGCCGAGGAACCTCCCAAAGTCGGGCGGTCCGCCGCCCAGGGCGAACCACAGCAGCCAATCACCAGCGACGGACCGCCATTCAACGCCACCAGGCACACGCCCACCAAAAGCCGCGCATCCCCGGCTACCTGGCTAGTCCATCGACTCACCACCGAGAAGTTTTTGTCAGAGGCCACCCTTAGGCTCATCTCATGGCACCACGACAGGAGTCACCTTGACCAAGCCACCAATCCCCGACAACCCCATCACCGACTTCATGAACAGCGACTTCAGCGGCACCTTCGACTGGTCACTGCCGGCAATGATGCTGATCAGCACGGCACTAGTCGCGGTTTACGTTGGTGCGGCCGTGGCCATCCGAGGAAGAAACCAGGCATCACTCAGGGCTTCCAAAGCGACGGACCTCGCTTTCGGCCTGGCCATCGCGACGCCCCTCAGCGGCTTCCTTGTCTTAGGCCGCAGCGGACTCGGCGGGGGACTCCTCATTGGAGGGTTCGCGCTGGTCATCGGACTAACCCTCTGGGGCACTGCGCACCGCACTCCAAGCGAAAACCAGCCGGGGAACACCGGAAGAGTCCGCTAGACTGAACCACAGATTTCCTTTTGCAGAGGGAAAATAGGAAGGGCCGGCACTTACAGTGCCGGCCCTTCACCCTTTAAGCCGTGCAGATCAGCCGGCGATTCCACCTATTCGGGACCAGTGCTCAACCAGCTCCGGCTTGGGGTCGGCAGCCAGTAAGGCATCCGCATCAACCTGCGCCTTCTTGATCGAGTCCTCAGTACTGCGCCGCACCTCTTCGGCAAGTTTCTCTCCCGAAGCCTTCCAACCAGGCATCACCTTCTCCAGAACCTCATCGCCGACGGCCACCGCAGATTCCGCACGCACCAGATCCCGGTACGTCTTCGCCAGGTCCACGGGGCGGTCAACTGTCGTAAACACCACGGCCGGAACAGCAATGCCGACAGAACAGGCAATCCCATGACGCAACGCCAGAAGCACGGTGTACTGATCAACTAACCGATCAGCGTCCAACCATTCCACCCGGTCTAAATTACCGCCGTGCTTCTCAATAATCTCAAGGGTCGTCTTCACCGGAAGATTAACCCACTGAAGCCGCATGTCAGGACGAACAAGGTAGAACATAAAGGACCCTTTCTGTGGATAAACCAAGGCTAACCGCCGCCATTACACAGCTGGCAGGAGTTCGCTACAAGAGCACGACGCGGCATATTTCCCCATGGGCCAAGACAACCACCGCCGACCCGCCACGCGCTGCGGAACAGGTCCTTTTCAGCCGGGACCACACATGGGGACACCGCGAAATCACCTAATGCAGGCACAGGAACCCCACGCCCTGGGCAGCTGCTAAAGACACCGGGGGAGTACCGACGGGCTACTACCCGCGATCTTCCATGTCAATTTCAGGAGTCGACGGCACAAAGTTCCCTGTGACTCCGGGAATTGTGCACAGGACTCTTGACCACTGGCTGGTCGATAGTCGCGTGCACTATGGTGCTTTTGTTCGGTACTCCTGTTCCCGAGAAGGAGGCAGGCATGGATGCTGATCCGACTCGTGTTGACGCCGATGGGCAGCTGACGATGTCGGATGCCGCATGGGAACAGGCCAAGAATCGTGCCGCGGTGATCGGGGCGTTGGCGCAGCGCCGCACCCCAAGCGCCGCTGCTGTTGACCAAGCGGCCATGGAACTTGGTGTTTCCCGACGCCGGATCTACGTGTTGCTTGCCCGGTATCGCCAGGGTTCGGGTCTCGTAACGGACCTTGCGGTCCGTCGTTCTACAGGAGGTAAGGGCCGAAACCGACTGCCGGAACCGGTTGAAGAAATCATGCGCGACCTTATCCGCCGACGGTTCCTTACGCGACAAAAGTTGAGTGTTGCGGCACTTCACCGGGAGATTGGCAGGGCCTGCGCACTGAAAGGCTTGAAGCCCCCGACGCGGAACACGGTGACTCGGCGTATTTCCATGCTCAACCCTATTGAAGTGGGACGACGCAGGGAAGGGCCGGATGCCGTGAGGACCCTGCAGGCCGCGGGCGGTGAGGTGCCGCTGATCAGTTCGATCCTGGAGCAAGTACAGATCGACCACACGGTCATTGATGTGGTCATCGTTGACGAACGGGAACGTCAGTCGATTGGCCGCCCGTACCTGACCGTGGCCGTCGACGTCTTCAGCAGGGCTCTCGTGGGCATGGTGGTGACGCTGGAACCTCCATCGGCTGTGTCGGTGGGATTGTGCCTGGCCCACACCGTTGGGGACAAGCGTCCTTGGCTTGAGCGGCTTGGCGTGGAGGTGGATTGGCCGATGAGCGGCAAACCGAAATCGTTGTTCTTGGATAACGCGGCAGAGTTCAAGAGCGAGGCGCTGCGGCGTGGCTGCGAGCAGCATGGCATCAGGTTGTCCTATCGGCCACCTGGGCAGCCCCACTACGGCGGCATTGTCGAACGCGTCATCGGCACGGCCATGCGCAGGATCCACGAGCTTCCGGGAACAACGTTTTCCAACCCGGGGGAGCGGGGCCGCTATGACTCGGAGAGGTTGGCTGCCTTGACGCTGCCGGAGCTTGAGAAGTGGCTGGTACTTGCGGCTGCCAGCTACCACGGCAGCGTGCATAAGACCTTGGGACAGACCCCGGAAGCCAAGTGGGCTGCCGGGATAGCCGCGACGGGGCTGCCCGCCGTTACCGCAAATCAGACTTCCTTCCTTGTGGACTTCCTCCCTGTTATCAGGCGCACACTGACCCGAACAGGCTTCGTCGTCGACCATGTCCACTACTTTGCGAACGCTCTGAAACCGTGGATCAGTCGCCGCGACAAGCTGGAGCCGTTCGTCATTCGACGAGATCCACGCGATATCAGCCGGATTTGGGTGTTGGAGCCGGAGGGACACCACTACGTGGACGTCCCTTACCGGTCGATCGCCAACCCTCCCATCAGCACATGGGAGCACCGGCATGCTCTGGCCCGGTTACATGATCTCGGCGCCACCCAAGTCGACGAAGCAGCACTGTTCCGGATGATCGACCAAATGCGCCAGGTCAGGGAGACTGCCGTGAAAACGACCAAGCGTATCCGCAGGGAAACCGAACGTCGCAAACATGCCAAGGACCCGGGCCGACCAGACCCCATACCTTCAAAAGTCCCACCACCACCGGACACACCACGCAGCAAGGACCCGGAAGAGGTTTCCGTTCAACCCTTTGAACAGATCGAGGAATGGTGACCGTGGAAGATAAAGAGACCGGGGATTTGTCGCATCTGCACCCCGTATCGCGGGAATTGGCAAAGTTGCCCACCGAGGAGAGGGTGCGGCGCATTCGAGCAGACCGGTGGATCGGCTACCCCAAGGCCTTGGACGCCGTCGCACGTTTGGAAATACTCTTCAGCTGGCCGAAGAAGCAGCGCATGCCAAACCTCCTGCTGGTCGGTCCAACGAACAATGGCAAGACCATGATCGTTGAGCGTTTCCATCGAATGCATCCACCTGTAACTGGCCCGGACGGCGAAAACATCCCGGTTGTGTGCATGCAAATGCCCTCGGAACCCTCGGAGCTTCGGTTCTACACTGCCCTCCTTAACGCGATGGGGGCGCCGTTCCGGTCAAACCTGCGTCTACCTGAAGCCGAACGTCTGGCCCTCTCACTCCTGCGCGAAGTTGAAGCCCGGATGCTCGTGATCGATGAGTTCCACAACGTTCTGGCTGGCCATGGTGAGAAACGACGAGAGTTCCTGAACCTGCTCCGGTATCTGGGCAACGAACTGCGCATCCCGCTTGTCGGCGTCGGCACACGTGAGGCCTACTTGGCCGTCCGGTCCGATGATCAGCTTGAGAACAGGTTCGAACCGTTCATTCTGCCGCTCTGGGAAGTGGGCCTAGAGGCCAGGTCGCTGTTGGCCAGTTTCGCCGCGGCATTCCCATTGCGCTTACCGTCGGTGATCGAAACCGAGGACATGGCCAGGTATTTGCTTGCCCGCAGCGAAGGCACAATCGGTGAACTCGCCCACCTTCTGACGGCGGCCGCGGTCGCCGCCGTCGAGACCGGCGAGGAGAGGATCAACCACCGGATCCTGACCAGGGCAGACTACATAGGACCATCGGAGCGGCGCAGGCTATTCGAAAAGCAGCTCCAGTGACGGCGGTGCGGCGCTGGCCCGTGCACCCGGCGCCTACGCCCGGTGAGGCGCTTTCGTCTTGGCTTCGACGGATCGCCGTCCGCTATGAAGTCCACATCGAAGACCTCGTCGTCGATCTGGGCTTCTGGCCGGGCAAGGCCGCGGACCTGGATACCTTCCCACCCGAACGTTTCGCCCAGGAGCTCTCCACAAGAACCGGCGTCGATGCGCAACGGATCCGGAGAATGAGCCTCAGCGGCTGGTCACCCTGGCTACTTGACCGGGCCGAACCGGATCCCGGGACGTTTGCCAAGTACACGCGACAGTTCTCCGTGCTGTTGCCAGCGGAAATACGGTGGCCGCGTGAGATCTACCCGTGGATGCCTTGGTGTCCAACTCGCCCGGCAGTGCGGGCGTGTCCACATTGCATCGCGACGACGGCGCCTCCCCACCCTTATGAATTGTTGTGGCTGCTGCCGCTGACGCTTAGCTGCCCGATTCATGGATGTCTTCTGGAAATGTGGACTAAGTCGGCCAGCTACTTCGGGGGCTGGGAACGCAGGCCGCCAACACCAAGGCCTGTTCCTGCCACGCTATTGGCGATGGACACCAGAACCTGGCAGGCCATGGCAACGGGGAGAGCCCAGCTGCTCAGCCAGCAGGTCGCTGCCGGGACCTGGTTTCGATTGATGCGCACTATCATCGATGAGCTGGGTGCACCCCTGACCGAGTGCCGGACAGCTAATCGCATGATCATGTGGATTTGGAAACATGCCGGTCATTCCGGGCGGGTAGGACCCCTTAAATGGCAACCCCACGAAGGCTACTCAATCGACAGCCAGCTCCGGACACTGGAGGCAACGGCGACAGCAATTCAACTTCTTGAGAGTGACGCCCTCACCGGCAGAGGCGCGGACACCGTCTTCTTCCGACCGGCAACGGCCACGGACAGCGGTTGGCCGTGAGGACCGGGGGAACGCTTCGATGTCCAACGTGGCAACGGAGACCTTGGCTGTAGGCAGCTGCTAAGGAAGCCGGGATAGGGGCAATGCACAGGACTTCTGACATTTGTGCCGTCAGCTTCTGAAAATGACACTTCCCAAACTCACCAGACGCCCAAATCACCAGAAAATCACTACCAAAAAACCGGTCAAAAACCCCTAGAAATAAGGGGAAAAGCCTTTAAATCCGATTGGATAAAAGCTAGAATAGTAGTAGCAAGTCAGCCAGACGAACCTAACCAAAACTGATACGAAACGCAGGACTGAAAATGACTTCCTCAATCACCGATTACACGGTCTACACGAAGCCCGGTTGCCCGAACTGCGACCGCACCATGGAGTACTTCGACTCCAAAGGCATCACCTACACCCCGGTGGATATCACCGAAGTGCCGGCAGCGCTGGAATACATCACCGCAGAGCTTGGCTACTCCCAGGCGCCCGTCATCGTGAACAACTCCGATGATCAGGACCACTGGTCCGGATTGCGCCGCGACAAGCTCGTCCACGCCGCCATGACCCACACACCCGCGAACCGCTAGGAGGCATCATGACTGCCACGCCCATCACCGCCGAGACCATCACTAAGATCCTGGACCAGCTTGCTGTCCCTACGGAGCTGCGTACCGACCCGGAACTGCAGGCCGTAGCGTACGGGTTCTCGTTCCTGAACTCCCCGGCGACGCTGCCCGAGGCACGCTTCTACGGCGCCTCCACCGTTTTCTACGACGAGGAGGCCGAATCACGGTACGAGCTCAACACCCGCGACCTGATGGCCGAACAGCTCACCGCCCGGCTGAGCGTCCGCATCGCCGAACTCGGGTGAGGACTATGACCACCCCGCACCCTGTGGACGGGTTCAAGATCAGCCCGCGGATCCCGTTGGAAGTGGACCTGTTCCGGCGGACCAACCCCAGCGGCAGGATCTACCCCGACGCCAAGGAAGAACCTTTCGCCGGTTACTACGGCATCCCTTCCAGCATCGAGGATGACCGCTACCTTGCAGCGATCAGCAGGGCCCCTATCGGGGCCGGCGGCCTCTGGGACGAACACACCGCAGACCAGTACCAACCCAACGACCAACCCGGTGGGACCGAACCTCAGAACGAAACCAAAACACACACCGAGAACACCACCAGCACACGAGGAAAAGGAACCATCATGGCCGGCGAAACCACCATCACCGTCATCGGAAACCTCACCAACGACCCCGAGCTGCGGTTCACCCCGTCGGGATCCGCGGTATCGAACTTCACCATCGCTTCAACGCCCAGGACCTTCGATCGCCAGTCCAACGAGTGGAAGGACGGAGAGACGCTTTTCCTCCGCGCCAGTGTGTGGCGGGAAGCAGCTGAGAACGTCGCCGAGTCACTGACCAAAGGCACACGGGTCATCGTTTCCGGCAGGCTAAAGTCCCGGTCCTACGAAACCAAAGAAGGCGAAAAGCGCACCGTGATAGAGCTTGAGGTAGACGAGATCGGTCCAAGCTTGCGTTACGCAAATGCGAAAGTGAACCGCACCCAGCGCACCAACCAGGGCGCAGGAAACGGCGGCGGATTCGGTAACCAGGGCGCTGGCGGACAGACCAACCAGCAGGACGACCCATGGGCCGCAACCCCGCAGACCAATGCCGGTTCCTGGGGCAACGGACCTGACGCTGAACCCCCGTTCTAGACCGCCCGGGCAGCCTAATGAACCAGAAAGACGTGGGGACGATGGCACGCATGATGACAACCAGAACAACCATGGCCGCGGTGCTTGTAATTACCGCCGCTGGCTGCAGCGCAGCACCCGTGCTTCGGGAGTCTTCCGCGCCGGTGTACATGGACGGGCCGGCCAATTTGCAGCGCGAGGATGTCGCGGCGAACAGTGCAGTTGACGCCCTGCGCAAGTTCTCCGGCGAATCCTTGTCGAAGGAGTCTTGGCTTCAGGATCTCACGCCACTGGTAACCACTACCTTTGCTCGCGAAGCCCGGAACATTGATCCTCCCGACCTGAAACCGGCGACGGTGCGCGCAGCGGATTTGGAGCATCCCCAATCGGGGACGGGGAACCAAGTGAGGGTCAGGATCGGGACCGATGCCGGGGAGTGGATCATTGTCATGACCAACACAGGAGCTGGTGCACCTTGGCTGGCTTCGAGCATCTTCCCGGCCAACATCACCTAGAGAGTTTGGCGATGACGAAGCAGAGCGAAAAGAAGAATCCGTATTTCACGGATGATGACCTGAAGCAGATCCGTGCAGCAGTCCAGGCCGTTGGACCGCTGGAGGGCTACGCCTCGATCACGGACTTCGTTGAGGCCGCCGCGCGTCGGGAGCTGCGACGTCTGCAGCGTAAGTACAACGACGGCCGGAAATGGCCGGGAGTCGAAGCAGGCGAACTCCGTCCAGGGCGCCGGACCCGGGCCGAATCGGCAGCCAGAGAGGACCGGTAAATGATCCGGCCCAAGCCAGGAAAGCCTGCAGCTTCCGAACCGGTGGAACGAGTGCTCATTCAGGACGTGATGCCCTACGAAACACCGGACAGACTCGGTGACCTTCAGGGGCCGGCGGAAGGGCAGATCACACTGCCTCACCACGTGTACTGGGGGCCAAGAGCCGAGTGTGATCTGGGCCGGTCCGAAGGAGTCATCAAGGCGTACCAGGCGGTGCTGCGCGTAGGGACAGCAGCGGATCAGAGGGAATTTCTCAACGCCGGTCTTTTGCGCGATGTCTGGCCTCAGCTGATGCTCCCTGTGAGATGCAGGAAGCTATGGGAGGACAGGTTTCCGCAGCTAACCCAAGACTTTGAGGAACGCGATAAAAGTTGATTTGCACACAGCTGGGGCCCGTACCATTCGGTACGGGCCCCAGCTGCGTGCGCGTCGTTTCTTGTGTGGGCTGGGAGGTAGGTTTTGGGTGAAAGCGTCCAGTACCTCAGCGTGATTCCCCCTGCCGCTTGATACGTCTCCCGGCACTATCGGTTCCTGTGCCCGCTTGTCTCCGCATCGCGTGAACTGCGTGTGTCGTCCCGGCTGAAAAGAAGCCGGCCCTGCACGTGTGGTGTGTCGGCCAGCGTTGAGTCCTGGACCATGGGAAACGTTCCCGTTGTTGACCGACTGCATATCCAGGCTGTGCACGGCCACCGCTCGTCCTGGTGAGTGTCCTCGCTTTGGTGACGTGGTGGTTGTGTGCAGCCGGTCGGGTGGGTCCGGTCGTCCACATGTGTGCGGGAAAAGCCCGAAGGTTTTAGCTTTTGCCGTGCCCATGTGGGCGAGGGGTTACTGTTCCGATGCCACCGAGGCAGGCGCTGTTTCCCGGGCGGTCTTCTTGCCGCGCGGTCGTCCGCCGGCCTTCCTACCAGGGGTGTCCAGGCCGAAGCCGCGCAAGTCCGATTCGGTCCAGTCGGCACGCAGTGCTGCTTGGTAGTCCTTGGCGTACTTCTGTTCGGCTGCCGCGAGCAGCTGCGCGGCTTCGTGAAGCTCGACGCTGCTGGCTGCTGCGTTCTTCACAGCATTGACCTTGGCGTCCCTGGCAGCGTCAATTTTCGCGGCCGCTTTAGCGGCAATGTCGTTGATGTCCATGCGGTCAGTCTAGCGGCCCTGACTGACACCGACGGGAACTGTTTCTGCCGGTTCGCACAAAGGGTGCGAAAAACGCGAAAACCCAATCATGCGGAGCAAGCTATACACTTACACGGGTGTAAGTGGCTTGTCGTCCTCGACACTGGCGGTCGAGTACGGCACACTGGTCAGTGTGGTCCCCGGTTCGGGGTCGCTGCGCTGGGCCTTTGAAGGGGGATTGGGATGTCGGACGAGGGGAGTGCTCACCGTCCCAATCTGTCCCGCCGTCGTCGTGCGAATACTCCGGCGGGGACGAAGAAGCGCCGTGATGTGTGGGTCACGTTGGAAGAGGAAGCGGCTCTCGTGGCGAGGGCCGAACGGGAAAAGGTGACCGTCCCGAACCTGCTGGTTTCGGCGGCCTTGGCGGAACGCACCGATTCACCGACCGGGCGTCGTGCCGCCGTTGCAGAACTGATGCAGTTGCACAACCTGTTGGCGCGTTCTTCGAACAACATCAACCAGCTTGCGCGGCAAGCCAATGCCACGGGTGAGTTTCCTGTTGAGGCCCGGGAAGGGTTGAAGCATCTTCGTTCCGTGGCCATGAGGATTGATCGTGCCATTGAGGGGTTGATGTAAGGATGATTCCGAACATCACACGTGGTTCGCGCATGGGTGGGCTCATGGTTTATCTGGCATCGACCGACTCGGACAATACCAGGAATGCCCACACCGACCCTCACTTGGTTGCCGGTGACGCAGCGATAATGGCGTGGTACGACGATGGCGTTCTGGACGGGGATGATGCCCTTGCTATTGCCAGGCATCTTGATCAGCCGCGTAAGGCTTATGGGGTGTCGGTTCAGGTCAAGGATTTCGCCTGGGATGCGGCCAAGAAGGAGCGGGTCCACGTTGGCTACAAGGACGCCAGTGTCTGGCATTGCTCGCTGAGTCTGCGGGCCGAAGAGGGTGCACTGACGGACCAGCAATGGGGCGACATCGCCAATGACTTTGTGGATGCCATGGGCTTCACTGCGGCCAGTGGAAAGGCCCAATGCCGCTGGGCAGCCGTGAACCACGGCACGTCCGAGAACGGTAACCACCACATCCACATCGCCGTCTCCCTTGTCCGTGAGGATGGCACCAAGGCCTCCACCCACGGGGACTACAAGAAGGCGCAGCAGACCTGCCGGGAACTGGAAGTTAAGTACGGCCTGGAACAGCTTTCCAGCGTGCACGCCACCCGTGGTTATGACCGGGCAGAGAAAGCCACAGCCGTCCGGGACGAACGTGAAATGCACCGCTCATCGCTGGCCCGAAAAGTCCGCGCCTGCGCCAGCGCATCCGCAACGGAAGGTGAGTTCGTTCGCCGGGCACGTGAGACGGGAATGCTGCTCCGACCCCGCTACGCGAAGAACACCACCGACGTCATTGTTGGCTACTCGGTAGCTGAACGGCCCAAGGCCGGGGAACGTCCTATTTGGTTCGGCGGCGGCACGCTCGCCTCAGACTTGAAGCTTGGTGCTTTGCGTGAAGCGTGGATGGATTCCCCGCAGCTTGCCACCGAGGCTGCAGCTGAGTGGAATGCCGCTGCGCGCAACAAGCGCACCGTCTCCAAGACCGGTCCTGAGAAAGCTACACCGTCTCCGCAGGTATGGGTGGAGTACACCCGCAACGCCACAGCCCTGGCGGAACAACTGCGTGCCATTCCGTTGGACGATCACGCCACCTGGGCGAAAGCAGCACGCGACGTTTCCGGCGCCTTTGCAGCATGGTCACACCGTCTCGAAACCACACCCGGACCGCTGGCCGAAACCGCTGCGGAGTTGTCCCGCACCGCGCAACTGCGTGCACCTCGCCAGCACGGCAAACCTGTCGCGCTGCCGTCCATCGCCGGCACCGCGATGTTGTTCCTGGCAGCATCGAGCAAGAACAAGACAGCGGCGCAGGCTGCGCTGATGGTGCAACTGGCGAATATGGCTGCGGCGATCTACGACATGCATCTGCAATCCGGTCGGACACGGGAAGCTGAGAGGATCCGGGCCGTCGTTGCAACCCAACTCAAACCTTTCGCAGCGACCATGCCCCGGCCCGTCAACGTAGGTGCGACCGAGCAATCAGTAGAGCGCGAACAGGCTCGGAACCCTGTGGAGCTCGGCCTACGCGGTATGGCACCTATCCGTCCCGGCTCGGTTGTTCCAGGAACAGCAACACCGGCCAAGACACCCACGCGTACCGGACGCGAATCCGGGCCTGTACTCGACCGATAAGAATCACACCACTAGTGCAAGGGGAACACCATGAGTGAATCAGACGGAATGGACGATGTAGTAGACGGCGGACTGCGGCAATCACTGATGGTCGCCTCCCGTATTGCAGAGACTCTGGCTCGCAAACGACAGGAAGCTCAGCGGCAGCAGGAACACCTTGACTCACAGGCAGCTCACGAAGCCCAGGCGCGCCTTGCCGCCGAGCGTAGCGCCGCGCACGCAGCACTCGCACCGGTCGAAAAAGATCAATGGTGGGACAAGGCGCAGCCATCGGACATCGCGACCGCTTACACCGTTGCAGAAGCGTGGAAGGATCACGACCCCATTGCTCTGGCAGCGTCCGAAAGGATCCGCCAGGAAGTCTTTGCGCGGTACGGCATCGACACCCGAGACGTCGGCACGGACACCGCGTATCTTGAGTCGGGCATTTACACCGTCGCCACCGAAAGGGCGCGCTTAGCAGCACCTGGAACCGCTGCGGCAGCGCAGGGCCAGGACGACCACAAGAGCCAACTCCAAAGCGCCATTGAATGGGCCGCGGAAGAAGACCCAAGGTTCTACGCCGAGTGGAGAAACCGCCAGGGATTCACGGACACCGTAGAGGACCAACGCTCCGTCGAAAGGGAACTCATTCAGTACTGGCAAACGGCAACTGCCCCTGCCGTTGGCCAAAGCCCCGAGGGTGTTGACCAAACACAAAACAAGGCCAATCACCAGACCGATCTAGGCCGGGCTACGGAATGGGCAAAAGAACACGACCCGAAGTTTTACGACGACTGGAAACTTCGCCACGACTTTGCCGACTCGGTAGCCGATGAGCGCAGCGACGAGAACAGGCTCATCCGACATTGGCAGGCAGCTACAGGCGCCCAGCGGGCATCACAGTCAGCCGCAGTGGAACACGAAAAGGCCATGCAGCTCCTGGCCGCTGCCCGGGTCGAAGAACTCCGCGCCCAAGCGGCGACGCTCGCGCCCGAGATGGAACGCCACCAGGTGCCCGTGGAGTACCTGGCCAACCCCGAACTGACCAAAGCACTCCAGCTGGCACACAACGCGAAAACACCCAAAGCATTGGAGGTAGCCGACGCGGCCGTGAAGGAGCGCATGTACCTTATCGGCAAGGACGGCATCAACGGACCAGACATTGACGAGCTGCGGAAAGAAACGACCGCCAACGTCAACGGTGCAGGCGAGGAACACTTCAAAGACCCTGCGTTTGTCGACGCCGCCAAGAACCTGCACGAAGCCAAACTGTTGGCGGAGGGCGGCTTCAAAGGCGACAAATGGTCAACGCAGGAGCAGAGGTACGAGCGCGCCGAGAAGGAACTGTTTGCCCGTATGGAGGGCGTCGGCCGCGAGATCGAGAACCGCGTCACCGGTAATGACAGCGGAATGCTGAAAGACCAGGGCTTGAAGACCGAAACCGCTTCGCAGGCCGGCTACGGGTCCGCCGAACATCTCAAGAAGTTCGGGGAGTCACTTTCCGATTCCGGGGCCAGCGAAACGCAGATCCGTGGCCGCCTCGCAGCGGCACGCAGCGAGGGCACGCACCCCAGCGCAGCCGTTACAACCGGGAAAGCAACCAAGGCCAAGAAGTCCCGCACAGGTGCGGCTGTAGGCGCCGAGAGAAGCAGAGGCGGGTTATCCCGATAGCCGACAGAACCCCGGAGTCCCAGAGGCTGAGTCTTCACAGCCAACGTCAAGCTTCGGGTGGGCATAATGCGAGCGAAGCTTCGGTCAACCGCTATTTGATCGGGGCTTCGCCAATTAAGGCCTCACGCTTGGGTTTTCGAAGCCTTCGGGGCGCGTTATCTTCAAGCGATGCTTCGAACGGCAGCGAGACCAAGGTCTACGCTGCATTCATCTCGGCCTCTTGCATGACTAATGAAGGTGTCGAAGGCTCGGACTGCTGCGGATGTTGCTCCAGCAAGGCGGACTTCACTTTCATCCAGAACGTCGATAGTAAGCATGTCCGAACCCGCACGTGCTCGCTCGGCCCCGGAGGAGAAACTGTATTTGGTGACGGCTTCCTCGACAGCTTGGAGGTACTCCGCTGCAGCTGCTCCGGCCGGAGCATTCTCCGGAGCCAAGTCCGAGGGGAGAATTAGGACAACGCGTGAAGGATTGACCACATTGATGATGCTCGCGATTCCTTGGCCGAGCGCTTGACCACCGATCATGAAGGACCATCCGGCTCGGGTTAGCTTTCCGGACTTGCCACGGCCGGCCATCTTGGCCGCCTCTGCGAAGGAGGTTGCCTCTGGTACCTCCGCTAGTATCCTGGCAGGAACGGCGTAGCAATCGATATGTCCCGCCCTTTCGCAGTGGCATGGTGCTGAGAAGCCAGACAACCCTCGAAGTTCATGTGTGCTTTGCGGACTCCTACCCAGTGATATCTGGACTGTTTGATGGCCGGGTTCCGCGGCCATTCCGCCCCCGCCTCTGTAAACATGGCCGTCGAGTATCAGGGCCCCGCCCACGCCGTCTTGGAAGACCGCGACCAGCGCTATGTCACGTTCCGTGTATTTGCTCCGGTACATCTCACGGACAGCCAGGTTGTTGACGTCGTTGTCGACAACGACGGGCAGCCCAAGCAGTTCTTCCAAAGGTGTCGTTAGGTCGTAGTCCTCATCTACGGGCAACCCCATGTGTGTTGCTCCAATGAGTCGGCCATTCTCCACATGTGAGGCCACGTCAATGCCTACAGCAAGAATACGGCGCCGCACCGTGCCTGGGTCAGCTTCGTCGTTAGCAAGTTCGTCGGTTAGTGTCTGCACCAGAGCTGCAACGTGTTCGGCTACCGTTTCGAACGTCACATCGCGTGGGAGATCGACGTCCCTTTCGCCCAATATGTCGGTGCCGAGCGTCATTACTACCCCGGTTAGTGCGGTCGGCTTAGAGAGTGAATGCACGATTTTGATGCCGATCAGCGCCCAGCTGCTGCTGCCCAAATGAAGAGGCTTTACTGGACGACCGGCACGTCTGTTATCTGGCTGCAGGGGTTCCTCGGAAAGCAGACCGTCATCCAGGAGCGCAGCCACAGCTTTGCTGACGGCGCCCGGATTCAGGGCCTTAGGCCTGCCAAGCATCGTTCCCTTGGCGATATCTGCACGAACAACATCACTCGGAGCGACAACCATAGCCCTGACGAGAACGCTCGCCAGCACGCTTCGACTGACTCCAGAGTTGGCCACCAGTGATTCCAAAATCTCGTCAAAGGCAGCATGCATCGCAACGTTGACCATGCTGCCAGACTACGATCCCAAGGGTTTTTTTACAATAAAAATTTCAGACAACCCTCTAGTAACTCAAGACTTTAAATTCTAAAATAATTGAGTGCCGCCGGTTGCCCCACCCAAGCATCCGGTACTCGCGAGGAGTAGACGGAAGGCCGTAACCATCCTCAACAGATCAGCTACACCTCCCCATAGCTCAGCACAATGGAGGCAATGTCATGAACAACGAACAGTTCTTACAGATAATCGGACCTAATTCAACATTCTCCAAATCCCTTGCCGAGGCAGCCAAGGATCCTGAATGCCAGTTCAGCGGTACCTGGATGTTCGTCGACATTTGCGGATCAACCGCCATGAAGCAAAGCCAGGCAGAACAGGCATGGCTTCCCCAATTGGGATGGTTCTACGAGACTGTGGCTCAATTGGTGGAAGAAACGGGAGTCGGGTTCGCCCAACAGTACTCCGGCGATGGCATCCTTCTGGCCACCATCGATGACAACGCCACGAAGGCCGTGAGCCTCGCGATCAGGATCCAAGAGGCTATCGCCGATGGCAACAAAATGAACGGCTTTGCAATGGGAGAAATCAATTTCAACGTCTCCATCGGCGTCGCTTCAGGGGTCGCACGCATCTTCAGGGCTCCCGACGGACTGATTGATTTTGCGGGCATAATCGTGGACAAGACAAGTCGGCTTTGCGGCCTTGCTTCTCCTAGGGCCATCTTCATTGATCCGGACACTCGCGATGCGGCTCATATGGGCCGGCTGTCGTCCAGAGTCGGAGAAGTCCTTGGACGCCGGGGAGAGGAATACCTTGGCGAACGCATCCGTACCGCAGTCAAGGGAATCAGCGAGTCCATCGAGTACTTCGAGGTCCTCTGGGAGCAAAGCTTTTTCGGCGTAAAGAACGAAGCGGCGGGCGAAGTCGTCACGAAGCCCGTACTAGCGAGGCCACCAGTCGGCACCAAGACAGCCTTCAATGAGCGCCGCAAATTCGTCGGAAAAGTCAAGGTGTACGGCCAAGAGAAGGGCTTCGGATTCCTCTCCAGTGACTCCGGGGAGGATTTCTACCTCTCCCGGGACTTGTTGGTCTACCCCGAGGATGAAGACAAGCTCGTGGAAGGTGCAATGGTCGTCTTCGTAGCAGCGGACGCAGTCCAGAGCGGCAGGAGCCGACAGGCCACCGCCGCCTTGGTGGTTGGGGAAAGCGCCGAGGGTCAACTGACAAACGACCTGGTGGACCGTCGTCCTGGGTGGATTGGTGTCAAGGATAAATTTGGACATCAGCACTTGATCTTCATGCCCGTTACGCCGTCCACCCGCAAGTTCACCAAAGGCGCATGGTTGAGCTTTGTTGTAGGCGCCAACGATAAAGGTGGCTTCGCCCAAGACGTGGTCGAGGTCGTGGATGATGAGGCGGCCTAAGGCATGACCAAAGGTGGGGACTATGAGCCTGCGGCTCATAGTCCCCACCTTTTTGCGCCTTTGCGGGGCCAGAGAGAGCCGGTTCATCCCGGCATTCCGGTGCTTTTTCCCGATTCTGTCCCACGATCCCCCCAGACCCGGCCGCGGCGACGGCCCCATCGAGCTGTGCCTCGATTTTCTTGAGCTTGTCCCAAGGTATGGATGGTGTGGGCTTGCGGTGCAGCCGCAGGCTGAGCAAATGGCTGAACAGAAGGAAGCCGCCTAGCAGCAGGCCGAACGTGCCGCGGCGCAAGCACGCCAGAACCAGCAAAACCACAGCCGCGAACTCTAAGTCGCGGATGCACGGCGCAGAACACTTGCGTGCCCCATGGTCCTGGGCGGGAACCACGCCGCTGACCCTGGGTACTGGCAATCGGAAGCCGGTTCAAGTTCCGCTATGTCGACGGACGGGCCTGCAGGGACAGGCCACGATGTGACAGTGATCAGGAACTACGGCGGGATTGAGGCCCCGGCGGAGTTCCTGTTAAAGGACTATGCCTCTACTTCTTCGGCGCCGCCGGCGGTGACCCCGGCTTCATCGTTGCCGGCGGAACCGAGTAGCTGGCCGGCTTTTGTCCTTCCGCGAACTTTGTGGTCCGGCTACGGCCGCTGGAGTCAGGGTTGTTAGATTTGTTGTCAGCCATTTCATTCTCCTTGTCGTTGTGTATTACCCCCATTATCGCGGCCGGGACACTCGTTAAGGAGTCATGGTGCCCACGGAGCCCATAGCTGCGTTGCTCTACGTATGTCTTTTGCTGCCCGGAATCGCGTTTATCTGGCGGTATGAGGGCCACGGCTCGGTCGTCAAGCGTTCCGCCTTTCGTGAGACGGCGGCGGTGGTCATAGCCAGCGCGGCGTCACTCGTGGCGGTTTTCATCCTTCACTACGTAGCGGCCTTCTTTTTCGAGCCAGCCCGAAGTACGCTACGTCAATTCTTTATTGACCCGGGAGTGCTCTTTCGGCAGGATGCCCAGCTGTTTTTTGGCGTCACCCTCCTGGATCTTGCACTGGCGGTATCGTTTGGTGCCTTCTTCGGAAGCAAAGCCGCCTCGCGTCTTCTGAAGGGATGCCGGGCTAAATGGTTGAAGATGAGGAAGAAAGAGTCGGACACCATAGAGCGCGGTCAATCGGCCTGGAACACGGCGTTTGAGATGATGCCAGGCCACAGAGTGATCGTGGGAGTGCAGCTGAAAAGCGGCGCTTGGGTTCAAGGTGCTTTGAAATCGTTCAGCAGAAACGGCGACGAAACACCTGACAGAGCCTTCACCCTTACCGGCGAGATCTGGTACCGGATGGCTGAAAGTGAGAATGTGCATCGCCTTGAACCGCATGGAACTGTCGTTATCCAGGCGCCAGAGGTGGATTACCTCACCGTGGGTTACGAAGAGCCCGCACCTACGACCAAAGACCTGACGGACACCTTGCCCCGCTAGGCTGAACTGTCAGCGGTAGGAGGGCCGCTTGAACCCTCACAGGCCGGCAAAGACCCTACGGCCGAAAGGTGACCGGTCGTGAATGTTCTGCTCGAGAAATCTGACGTCCTTTGCAGAAGCGCGTAGAGGCAGATGGAAGGACCGAAGCGGTTGGTCGGTCCTTCCATCAGTTGTAACAGGGGGTGCTGTCTGTTAGGCCAAGAACCTAACCTTCTGCATCCCATGTGTTTGTGGCCGCTCTATAGCGCTTCACGAAAGGCCTTGGGAAGCCGGGCGAACCCCAGGAAAAGCTCTGGTCATTGTCCTCGTGAACGCCTTCCTGAGCACTCACTTCTTGCCCTTGCCCTTTTGGGAGAGCGCGCTTGCCGCTGCCGTTTTAGCAGCTGCGCTGGAACGGGGATTCCGCAATACCTTGCTTGCGGCGGTGGCAGCTTTGCTGCTGGTCTGACGGCTGTTCCTAGCCATTGTTGTGGTCCTTACGTGGTTTGAATGAAAAGGTGAGAGTCCGGCGCTTCGATGCGAGCTATCGCAGCGCCGGCCTCAAGTTCGACCCAGCGTTCTAGCGCTGCGTCGGGCGGATACGGATTGTCCGCTTGATGCGGATTCGTACTACGCGTGTAGCCATCGCGGCTACTCCTTTCCGGGACCACCGGGGCACAAGACACGGAACGTTGTCAATGTTGACGTTTGTTCTAACCGCTCGTAGTCTGTTCTGACGTTCCCTTGGAAGAACGAAACGACAAAACACATTATCTTGGGCCTTTGACGCAACCAATTTGATTGCGAGGCGTCGATCCCTATTTTATTTTGAAGCGCATGTTCGAGGTTCAGTCGAGCGTGCGCTTCGTCGTTGGACCACCGGATGGTTGGTCTTCCAATCATCGATACTACATGTAGTGCAAGAGCCTCGCCTGCACCCCAAGATGATGTATTACAAGCATGTCATTCAATCCACCGCTCGTCCACAGGCAAGCGATCTCAAAATGTCCGTGATTCCGCCAATGTGAGGGATGAAATCCACACCCTGTGGACTACTTAGCCACATTTAATCTCCAGCGTGTCGGCCGATATCCCGGCGTGTCGCAGAGGCGGAACGTGGCTCTGGTATGGAATGATCAGCCCGCGTTCGCTCAGGGCGGCTTCGTCGGCCCGTCGAATGTTCCGCAGGATGGAGCGGGCCAAGGTAGCTGTCGAGACGCAGCCCTACGTCTCCACTAGTGGCGCAATGCTTTA
>NZ_SDXQ01000067.1:0-12179 GCF_006964045.1 Arthrobacter sp. TS-15
TTATCCGGTATTCGGGGCGCCTCTACCATCATTCCTGCAGTTGACATCGTTGAAGACGCGTCCTCAACGATGTGTCTGGTACGGCTCAGTCCTCGCGGCCGGTCTGCGTCGGAGACTGTGCCGTTTCCGAGTCGGACCATTGGCAGCTGGTGCACCAGGAGTCCTGGACTGCATCGTCGTTTCAAGGGGCAGCGGTATCAGTGTCCTTCCCGCTGACGGTGCCTGACGCCGTTGGGCCGTGGAAGGGAAACTGTGCCAGTGTCGGGCTGGTCTGTAGCCGCAACTGGCCCCCGCCCGATTGAGACGTGAGCTAGAGACCGTCCGGGGACGGGAGGCTCGACGTCGGAACGGGCAACAGCACACAATCCGGGATGAAGCTTCTCAGCAAAGCCGGCTCGTCCGTTGCCGCCCAAGTTGCCTAGACGGCTACGACCCAGATCGCCTCCGACGCCGAAGCCCCCAGGTCGATGTTCTGCTCCTGGCCGCGGAGACGGATCGTGGTGAGATCCGCAAACCGCCGATGCTCCTGAATGGACAACTCTGCATCCGGCGTAAGACCCAGTTCCGTGAAGTAGCGCAACAGTTCAGGGTCAGCATCGGAAATACGAGTCACGGTCACTGTGCTGCCTGCTGCAGCGGCTGAGAGCTGGGTCCCGACTGGCTTGTACTGCTGCCCCTCGGGAGCGGGGATCGGGTCGCCGTGGGGATCACGGGCGGGATGGCCCAAGCGTTGGTCGATGCGCTCGATGAGCTTGTCCGATACGGCATGTTCAAGGATTTCAGCCTCCTCATGGACCTCGTCCCAGCCATACCCGAGAACCTGCACGAGGAAGGTCTCCAGAAGACGGTGCCTGCGGACCATGGCGACAGCATGTTTGCGGCCCTCGGTGGTTAGTTCGATGCTGCCGTAGGGGGCGTGCGTGACCAGGTTCTGTGCGGCGAGCTTTTTAATCCCGTCCGACACTGTGGGGGGGCGAACCCCCAGGCGTTCGGCTATGGCGCTGACGGTAATGGGGGTTGCGGACCATTCCGTGGCGGTCCAGATCACTTTTAGGTAGTCCTGGGCTGAGGTGGACAGGTCGGATACGAGCATTGCTTCATGCTACTTTGACGCGGCCAAGAATGTTAGCCTTGGCTAACAATATTGTTTTCAGCGTTGAAATATAGGAGTCGGCGTGCCGAAATTCAGTCTGGAGAAGCTGCTTAGCCGGCGGTCGATGATCTCCGGCGCCGCAGCCCTCGCCGCAGTGCCGGCTTTCTCGTCACTGGTACCTCTTGAGGCCCAGACCGGCGGCACGGGACCGCACTCCGGTCACGGCACTCCCGCTCAGAGCACCGCCCGTGGAGAATCCACCGGCGGCCCGGCCGCGGCCACTACTCCTCCTGCGGCTGGCGCCACTTCCATGAGCCATGCCGGCCACGCCGGCTTCGCAGGCGGATCCGTCCCGGTCGGCCGGGCCGGGATCGACCCCACCGCTATCCTGCGGGACTTCGACAGGGGAAAGACCAGCACCCTTCCGGACGGACGGACGTTGCGGGAGTGGGACATCGTGGCCGTGGATAAGGACTTCGAGATCGCGCCCGGAGTGACCTTCCCGGGGTGGAGCTACAACGGACGGATCCCCGGGCCCACGCTCTGGGCGCGGGAAGGAGACTTGCTGCGCATCCACTTCACCAATGCCGGAGCGCACCCGCACACCATGCACTTCCACGGCGTCCACCGTGCGGAAATGGACGGCACGCCCGGCATCGGCGCCGGCTCCATCGCGCCGGGGCAGAGTTTTACCTACGAATTCGACGCCACACCTTTCGGAACCCACCTCTACCATTGCCACCAGTCACCGCTGGCACCCCACATCGCCAAAGGCCTCTATGGCGGATTCATCATCGAACCCAAAGAGGGGCGGCCGGCGGCCGATGACGAGATGGTCATGGTGATGAACGGCTACAACACCGATGGCGGGGACGACAACGAGTTCTATTCCGTCAACGGCCTGCCGTTCCACTTCATGGACTTCCCCGTGCAGGTGAAGCAGAACGCGCTGGTGCGGATCCACCTGATCAACGTGCTCGAGTACGACCCCATCAATTCCTTCCACGTGCATGGCAATTTCTTCCACTACTACCCCACCGGGACCATGCTGACGCCGAGCGAGTTCACGGACACCATTTCGCAGGTGCAGGGCCAGCGGGGCATCGTGGAAATCCGGTTCCCTTACCCCGGCAAATTCATGTTCCACGCCCACAAGACCGAGTTCGCCGAACTCGGCTGGATGGGCTTCTTCGAGGTGAGCCCGGCATGAGCATCGAGGAAAAAGCCACGACAACAACTCCACCCACCCCGCCCGGCGGCAGGCGACCGTCGGCGCCCGGCTGGTTGCTGGGCTTGGGGCCGCTGGTCCTTATCGTTGTCCTGATGGCTGTGTTCGCCCTACTGAACGGACCCGGGTTGGCGAAGCTGTCAGAAGGCATCCCGCCCAAGGAAGAGATCGCCGTCGAAGACGTCCGCTTCCTGCCCGGCCAGATCCAGGTCACTGCCCGCAACGAAGGCCCGGACCCTGTCACCATCGCCCAGGTGAATGTCTCGGACTACTACGCGGGCTTCACCCAGACCCGCGAAACCATGGCCCCGCTCGAAACAACGACGCTGACCATCAGCTACCACTGGGTGGACGGGGACCCCTACGAGATCGCCCTCGTGACCTCCATCGGCGGCAAGATCCCCATTACCGTCGGCGCAGCGGCACTCAGCCCTGAACGCGGCACCTCGTTCTTCGGACTGATGACGCTGCTCGGAATCTACGTCGGCGTGATCCCGGTGGCTTTGGGCATGTTGTGGATGCCGTTCATCCGCCGCTCCTCCGCCTCTTGGATCCGGCTCCTGCTCGGTGTCACGGTCGGGCTCCTGGCCTTCCTCGCCATCGACGCCACCCGTGAAGGCATGGAACTCGTCACCGGGAGCGGTGCGTTCGGCGGACCCCTGGTGGTGTTCCTTGGCGCCCTCGTCGCGTACCTGGTGCTCGAAGGCACCGATGCATGGATGCGCCGGCACCAAGACCTGAGCAGCACAGGACAGCCCGCAGCCCTGCCGCCGCGTCGGTTGGCCCTGCTTATCGCCATCGGCATCGGTCTGCACAACCTCGGCGAAGGGTTGGCGATCGGCTCCGCGTATGCGGTGGGATCGCTGGCCCTCGGGGCGACGCTGATTGTCGGTTTCGCCATCCATAACACCACCGAAGGCCTCGCGATCGTCACACCGCTGGCCAAGGAACCCGCACGCCTGGGCCGGCTCGCGGTACTCGGCTTGATCGCCGGAGCACCCGCCATCGCCGGTGCTCTCATCGGAGCCACCGTCACCCAGCCCGCACTCTCGGCGTTCCTTCTGGGGCTTGGAGCGGGAGCCGTCGCCCAGGTCGCGCTCAAGATCCTGCCGATGATGAAGGACCGCACCGGCAAGGTACTCACCCCGCTGGGCAGCGCCGGTATCATCCTCGGCCTTGGCATTATGTTTGCCACGGGGCTGCTCGTCCAGGCCTGACCGCGGCCCTCTGGGCCTGACCGGCGAAGGTACATAATTGCGTGGATACATCGATGAATGTAATTTTGGATCATGGAAACCCTCACGCACGCCCCGGTGCTCGCACGGTTCGGCTACGCGGTCTCGGATCCCACCAGGGCCAGGATTCTGCTGGCACTTTCCGAAGCTCCGGGCTACCCGTCCGGCCTCGCTGAGTCGCTGTCGGTTTCACGGCAGAGCATGTCCAATCATCTGACCTGCCTTCGCGGCTGCGGATTGGTAGTGGCAGTCCCGGACGGGCGGCGGATGCGGTACGAGCTAGCCGATGCCAGGCTGGGCCATGCCATCACTGACCTTTTGGGCGTCGTTCTGGCTGTGGACCCTGCCTGCTGCGCTCCCGGCGGAGGAGTGCCTGGCCTGCCGTTTGACGGCCCGCTCGACACCGATCCGGTCCGTCCGGCTCCGGCTTCGCTCGGGAGGAACGGCTAGGCCATGACCGATTACGAACTACGGGTCATTGAGGGCTGTCCGAATACTGTCCCGGCGCTGAGTCTGTTTCGCAGCGCCCTGGAAGCTGCGGGGCTGCCGGTGAAGCGTCTACGTGTCCGTGTCGTCACCTCTGAGCGCGATGCGCAGGAACTGGGCTTTCAGGGTTCTTCGTCGTTTATCGCCGCCGGAAAAGATCTGTTTCCGGTGGTCCCAGTTCCCGCAGTGAGCTGCCGCGTATACCCTTCCGCTGGAAAAATGGCAGGAGTGCCGGCTTTTGGGTCGTTGCTGGCAGCCATGCTCGAGTCAGGTCAGGAGGCGTGAGGGGCCAGGAAACCAAGACCTTGCTCCCGGTGCGTGCCGCAATGGCGCTGGCTGTCGCTGGTTTGGCGTTGGGCGACTTGCTGGTCAAGTCCATCGTCGTGATCACGATGGCTGATGGCCGAGTCCTTGACTACGGGGTATTTAATCTCCGGCTCGCGTACAACACCGGTGTCGCGTTCAGCCTTGGCGCCACCTTATCCCCGTGGATTGTCGTCGCCGCGACCGCAGCAATCGTGACGGTGCTGGCCGTTTACCTGTACCGGGCGGCTCCCGGATTCAACCGGATGTCCCGGGCCGGAGCGGCCCTCCTGCTCGGCGGCGCCGTCGGGAACCTGGTGGACCGGATGGACGGGGCAGGAGTCGTTGACTACCTGCACACCGGATGGTTCCCGACCTTCAACCTTGCCGATGTCTTCATCACCGGTGGAGTCGGCCTGCTGGTACTCGGATCCATCCGCACCCCTGCCCGGGCCTCGGAAGAAAGGCCCTGAGCGGTGGACATCGGTGAGTACTTTGCCTCGACGGTGACCTCCGGCGCCCTGGTCCTGGCACTGCCCCTGGCAGCCGTGGCAGGCCTGGTGTCCTTCCTCTCGCCCTGCATTCTTCCGTTGGTTCCCGGCTACCTGGGCTTCGTCTCCGGGCTTACGGACCCGACCCAACCGCGCAACAGACGACGTGTCCTTACCGGCGTTGCACTGTTCATTCTGGGCTTCGGTGCCGTGTTCACCCTGTACGGGGCGGCTTTCGGAGCCATCGGGTCATGGCTGATCCGTTGGCAGGACCCCCTCATGAGGGGCCTGGGGATCGTGGTCATCCTCATGGGACTGGTGCTGCTCGGACGGTTTTCCTGGCTCCAACAAACCCGGAAATTCCAGCTCCCCGGCCGCAACGGGCTCACCGGTGCACCGCTGCTCGGAATCGTCTTCGGCCTGGGCTGGACCCCCTGCATGGGCCCGACACTCAGCGCCGTCCTCAGCCTGAGCGTCACCGCAGGAAGCGCCTGGCGCGGGGCCCTGCTGGCCTTTGTCTACTGCCTTGGCCTGGGCGTCCCCTTCGTCTTCGTGGCCCTGGGCCTGAACTGGGTATCAAAGGTCCTGGCCGTGGTGCGCAGGCACATCAGGGCCGTGAACATCGGCGGCGCCGTCATGCTCATCATTCTGGGCGTGCTGATGGTGTCCGGCTTGTGGGTGCAATGGATCTACCAACTGCAGAACCTTGCCGGAACGTTCCTGATGCCCGTCTAGGCACGTCCACTCCGGACCTCTGATACGAAAAGCAAGGACAACCTCATGAGCAGTCAACCACCAGCGCACCGGCGACCCCGCCGCCGCACCGTCCTGGGCCTGGGCGCGGCAATAATCGCCCTCGCCGGCTGTGCAGGCCAGGACGATCTGGCTGAGCAGGCCAAGGCCGGAGATGACAAGAACTACATCGCCGGCGACGGGTCCGTGAACGAATACCCACCCGCATCACGCGGGTCCCGGGTCTCCCTGGAAGGCCAGCTCTTCAACGGCGAGAAGGTTTCTGCCCAGGACTGGGCCGGCAAGGTCGTGGTCCTCAACTTCTGGTATGCAGCTTGCGCACCCTGCCGGGTCGAGGCGCCGGACCTGGCCGCCCTCCACACCGAATTCAAGGACAAGGGCGTGCTGTTCTTCGGGGTCAACGTCCGCGACGATGCCGCAACTGCGGCAGCCTTCGAACGGACCTTCAACGTGCAGTATCCCAGCATAGATGACAGCGACGGCGGTGTTCTGCTGGCAATGACAGAGTACGTCCCGCCCCGCGCGGTACCCACCACCCTCGTGCTCGACACAGAAGGCCGCGTCAGTGCCCGGATCCTCGGAGTCTCCCAAAAAGGAACCCTGAAAGCACTGATCACCTCCGCCGCGACCGGATCCTGAACACAAGGCCCACCATGAATCCGACCCAAAGGACTCCCTCCCCATGACCATCACCCCACCACCCACTGCGACCGTGAAAGCTGCCGGATCCATCGCACCGCAGTCTCCCCGTTTGACCCGTGAGAAGCCTCTTGGCTGGCTCCTGCTCATCACCGGGGTCATCGGCTGGCTGGCATCCGGCGCCTTGGTGTTGGAGAAACTCGAAGTACTCAAAGACCCCGGATACCAAACCGTCTGCGACGTCAATCCGTGGATTTCCTGCGGCCAGGTCATGCAGACCTGGCAGAGTTCAGTGTTCGGCTTCCCCAACATGTTCATCGGGATCGTGGCGTTCGCTGTCATCATCACCACCGGCATGGCACTGCTCTCCGGAGCCACCTTCGCGCCCTGGTACTGGGCAGGGCTCCAAGCCGGCGTCACGCTTGGTTTTGCCTTTGTTGTGTGGCTGTGGTCCCAGGCCCTGTACTCGATCCACATCCTCTGCCCCTTCTGCATGATCGTCTGGGCGGCGATGATTCCCCTCTTCGTCTGGGTCACGGCCCGGAACCTCACACACGGAATCATCAAGATACCCGCCCGGGCCGCTCGCATCGTGGCCGAGTCCGGCTGGATCATCACGGCCCTGCTCTACGTGGCCGCCGCCGCGACCATCTTCTTCGCCTTCCTACACGTGTTCATTGGCACCTCCGGGTTCTAGGAAGACCCCGGGCACGCGGCCGGAGTCCCGCTGCCGCTGGCCGCCCTGCACGAAGTGGAACCTCTAACGTCCGGCCCCAGAGTCCCCAAACCTTCATCGCCCCGCCAATCAAGGGAATGCCCATGGCCCGGAACCAGTCAAGGCCCAAGCCCGCCACCCGCGGGCCCGGTGCGCCGGACCACGAGGGAGCGGGAATCCTGACCGGGCTGCGCGACCTCATCGACAACATCGCCAACACCTCCCCGGCCCGCCTCGCCTTCAGCGCCTTTGTGGTGGTGATTCTGCTCTTTACCGGGTTGCTGTCCCTGCCCGCGTCCGCCGCGTCCGGCGAGCGAACACCCTTACACCAGGCCATGTTCACGGCCGTTTCCAGCGTGTGCGTCACCGGCCTGACCGTGGTATCAACGGCCACGCACTGGTCTTTCTTCGGCCAACTCGTCATCCTGGTGGGCATCTTCGTTGGAGGACTCGGTACCTTGACCCTGGCCTCGTTGCTGGCCCTCATGGTCAGCAAGCGCCTGGGCGTGCGCGGCAAGCTCATCGCCCAGGAAGCCATGAACAACGCCGGAAGGCTCGGTGAAGTTGGTGCGCTGCTGCGGATCGTCATCGTGACCTCCGTGGTCATCGAAGCGGTACTGGCCCTGGCCCTGACCCCCCGCTTCCTGGTCCTGGGCGAACCGTTCTGGCAGGCCGTGTGGCACGGCGTCTTCTACTCCATCTCATCCTTCAACAACGCGGGGTTCACACCGCACTCCGACGGAATCGTCCCTTATGAAACCGACCTCTGGATCCTGGTTCCGCTGATGCTGGGCGTTTTCCTGGGCAGCCTCGGCTTCCCCGTGGTCATGGTGCTCCAGCAAAACGGGCTCAACTGGAAGAAGTGGAACCTCCACACCAAGCTCACCATCCAGGTCTCCCTCATCCTGCTCGGCGCAGGCACGGTCCTGTGGGCCGTCAAGGAATGGGACAACGTCCGGACCATCGGCAACTTAGGGGCGGGGAGAAGGTCATCCATTCGCTCTTTGCCTCCGTCATGACCTGCTCGGGCGGGTTCAACCTGGTGGACCAGAACCAGATGGAATCGACCACGATGCTCCTCACCGACGCGCTCATGTTCGCAGGCGGTGGCTCGGCGTCCACGGCCGGCGGCATCAAGGTGACCACCATCGCCGTCATGTTCCTGGCCATCGTGGCCGAAGCACGCGGCGATGCCGACGTGAAGGTCTACGGCCGCACCATCCCCCAAGGCACCATGCGGGTGGCCATCTCGGTGATCGTCGCCGGAGCAACCCTCGTCTCCGTCGCCGCCTTCCTGCTCCTGCAGATCAGCGGGGCCTCCCTTGACAGGGTACTGTTCGAGACCATCTCGGCCTTCGCCACCGTGGGACTGAGCACCAACCTCAGTGCCGAACTGCCGCCCTCCGGGGTGTACGTGCTCTCGGCACTGATGTTCGCCGGCCGTGTCGGCACTGTCACCCTGGCCGCGGCACTGGCCCTGCGCCAGCGCAGCCAGCTGTACCACTTTCCCGAAGAGCGACCGATCATCGGTTAGCCGCGTGCCCTTCGATCGACAAGCCGCGCCTCTTCGAGGTGAGTGGTGCCGCCCTCCAGGGTCACATCCAGCCCTGCGGATTCACTGTCTGACCGTTCAAAAGCACCTCGAAGTGCAGGTGGCAGCCGGTGGAGGCTCCGGTGGTCCCGGCCGCGGCGAGCCGCTGGCCGGCGGCCACGGTCGCCCCGACAGAGGTTTCGATGGACGCCAGATGGTTATACGTACTCTTCAAGCCGTTGCCGTGGTCCACCACGATCCTGTTTCCGCCCCCATAGGGTGACCAACCCGCCTCCACGACCGTTCCATTGCCTGCGGCGAACACCGCGGTCTGGCACGCTGCCACGAGGTCCAGTCCGGTATGCAGTTCCCCGGAGCCGCTGATCGGGCTGGAGCGGATACCGAACGGCGACGTGACGGACATGCTGGCCAGCGGCGCGCCGAGCCGGGCAGAGGAAGCAGCGGGGGCAACAGCCGGTGCGGGGGAGACAGCCGTCGGAGATGCCGTGCCCGCGGCGGCACCCTGGGTCTTGGCGGGCACGGGCAACGGCGCCTGCTCGGTGGTGACAGCGGGCCGTTCATAGCTGATGGACGCCCCGGCAGAGGCCTGAACCGGCGCAATGGAAGCTTTCGCCGCTGAGGCTTGCACAACGGGGCCGGCTCCGGCGGGGGCCGGTCCGGCGTGGGCGGCCGTTAGAGAAGCGGTCAGAATCGCGGCGACGCTCAGCGTGGCGGCAGCCGTGACCTGTTTGCGTCGGCTCACGCGCGGCCCGGCAGCCGGCACACCCCGGTGCTGCGGCGTAACCCGGGAAGTCGTCCGGGCGGCCGCGCGAAGCAAGGGACCGGAGGTTGGTTTTCGGCGGCGGCCATGGGGGGATAAGGAAGACAAGGGGGATCCTTTCGGTTCGCCTGCGAAGTTAGCTGTCGGGTTCGGGCCAAGGAAATACCCGGCCGCACCCCGGTGGCCATCTGACCACCGACATCGCGGCTTCACCCCAAGGCAGGCTGGCTGCCGATTCTGGGTCCTCCACCCCCGCCGTAAAAGGGATAGTCGTTTGATGCCACCGGCGGGGCTGAGCGTGCGGCATCAAGGGTTTTAGTACAGAAAAACCTGAACTAATAGTAGCCGCAAAGCCTCATCGTTACAATTTCGTGACACTACGTGCGCGGCGTGGGCGCTGGTGCCTGTCCCGGTCTCGCTTCTCGCAGCCCAAGCCAAGCTACATAGGTGCGTATCTTCAGATGAGCAGCTAATGGCACCAACGAACCCCACATCCGGATGGTTCCGGTCCCGGGCGTGCCGGGCACAGAGCTGTGTCGATTGCCCCGTGCTGAGGTGTACGCGAGGGCCAGCAAGGGATCCTGATGGTTCCCCAAAGGGACGGTGTTTCCGCGGCAACGGATCGGCCCGGACAACCAGGCGGGCACGCTCCTCACGGTGACGGCGTGACGGCCTGGTTGCCGCTGTCATCCTTGCCCAGGCCGGGGGGTTAGAGTCCCATGGAGTCCAGAAGCGCGTCTTCTTCTTCGGAGCCGGAGCGCTTGGGTCGGGATGTCGCCCGGGGCTGCTGAAGGGCTTCAACCGGGTCCGCCACGTCGTCCGGCATGTCGCGTTCCTCGCGACCGATCCGGGCCTGTTGCCGTGCCATGTATCCAAATCCGACGAAGGCCAGGATCCCGAACGTGATCCACTGCAGGGCGTAGGACAGGTTCGACCCTTCCTTGACCGCCGGCGCGGCGAGCTGCTGGGGGGCCACGGCCGGCTGTGGGGACTCCGAGGCCATCACCCCGTAGCTGCCCCTCATGAGCGGGTAATCGAGTTGCTTCCCGTAATAGGACAGGTCAATGCTGGCCAGCTGGCCCTCGGGTGCGTCACGGCCAAGATCAGGTTCGGACGGTTTGATCCGGACGACCGCGGTAACCTCGCCGGTCGGCGGGCCAGGCACGGTGTCGGGGTATCCGGGCCGGTCATTGCCGATCGGCAGCCATCCCCTGTTGATCGCGATCGTCTCACCGGAGCTCACCCGGAACGGGACCAATACCTCGTATCCGGCGGCGGAATTGTTCGGCCGGTTCCTGACGATTCTCTGGTCCTGCCCAAGGTACCGGCCAGTCACGGATACGGTCGTCCATTTCGCCTCAGGGTCGGCGACGTCAAAATAAGGACGGGCATCCTTGAACGGCATAGGGGATTTGTCGTAGTTCTCCTGGACCCTGCGGATCTCGGTCACGGCCTGGTTCCGGCGATCCATCTGCCAGTTTCCCAGTCCAATACACGCGGCGGCAAACAGTGCCGCGACCATCAGGAAACCGGCCCAACGCCAGGACAGCAGGAACCTATACGCCACCGGGGCCCTCCTGGAGCTGCCACTGCCCGGCCAGCAGTGCGCGGATGGCCGTCGCCTCGGCGGCCAGGCGATGGTCTTCGCCCCGTGCCAGAAGACCGTATTCGACCATCGTCCGCCCGTCCTCGTGGGCGCCGGCACGAACCCAGACCCTCCGACGGTTCACGTACAACGAAGCCATCAGGCCCGCGACGGCCATCAACGAAAAGACCAGCACGCCGGTCTGTCCGGGGGTGCTGCGGATGTCCACACCGATGTAGCGTTTGAGGCCATCGAAGCTGATACTTCCCTTGCCCTCGGGCAGCGTGTACGTGCCACCCGGAGTCAAGGTGATGCCCTTGGCGGGCAGTTCCCGCCCGTTAAGCTGGGTCAAATCCTTCACGTCCAGGTTGTAGACATTCTGCGGCACACCGTCGTCCAGGCCCAGGTCCCCGTAGTAGGAGTTCAGGTTCAGTTGGGGGTTCAGCGGGTCCGGGTCGAAGCTGTAAGCGACCCCTTCATCATTTTTGATGGCGGAGGGCAGGAAGAATCCCACGAAACCCAATTGCGCCGGACGGGCATCAGGAACCTTGACGACAACCGTTGAGGTGTAGACCCCGTCGTTCGGGATGGACACGACCGGGCCACTGAATGCCGTGTCGCCGTTGCCGTCCCGCACAGTGATGACCGGGGCGTAGCCGTTGCCGACCAAAAAGACGCCCACCTCCCCGAAATAGACAGGGTCATTGACCTTCAGCGTTCGGGGTTCCTGAGCCGCGTCGGGCGCATCCCGGGTTCTTAGCTGGGCGGTGAAATCGATGGGCTGGCCGAACTGCCTGCTGGACTCCCTGTCGAAGCGGACCGCGAACGTGTCCAACGTGATCGTGAACGGCTCCAACCACGAGGACTGGAAGTTGGTTCCGGGCGCGAAGTTGTCGTAGCCCACGAGCGTGTTGACGAACGTATCGCCTTCGATCAGGATCTTCTGTCCGCGGAACCCGAACAGCCCGCCAATGGCCAAACAGATCAGAACGCCGATCAGCGAGGTGTGGAACACCAGGTTCCCGGCTTCCTTCAGGAAGCCGCGCTCGGCACCCAGTGACGGCAAAGCTCCGTCCTGGTCCCTGACCTGGACCCGGTAGCCGCGCTTCTTCAGCGCAGCGGCCGCGTCGGCGATGGCGGCCGCGGCGGGGATCCCGGCGTCCGCCGGCAGCTCCAGGGTTCCGTACTCCGGCAGCCGGGAGAGTCGCTTCGGGGTACGCGGGGGGTGCGAACGCATGGCTTTGTAATGGGCTCGGGCCCTCGGAACCACACAGCCGATCAGGGAGATGAACAGCAGGATGTAGATGGCGGAGAACCAGGCCGAGGAATAGACGTCGAA
>NZ_SDXQ01000068.1:0-21629 GCF_006964045.1 Arthrobacter sp. TS-15
GTCCAGGACCGGGCCGTAGTCCGGGCGGTTCTTGATGTACTGAGTGACGAGCGAGGGGTTGGCTGGGCGCTGTGGGAAGAGTGATCCCGGCACAGCGGCGATGGCCAACAAAAGCAGCAGGAACAGAGCCGTGCGCATGCTGGTCAGCTGGGTCCAGGCCCAGCGCAGCATGCCAACGGCTCCCAGCGGGGGCGGGGTGGGGTGGGTTTTCTTTTCGGTGCGGGCAGGGGCCGCGGAGCCATTAGTGGTCATCGGCGGCGCACCGGACGGTTGGCCAGCTGGCGCAGGTATTCGTTGTAGGCGTCCAGATCCGGGTCGCCCGCCACGGCCGCGGTTTTGTCCGCCTTGACCCATCCGCGGGCCTCCTCCCGTTGCCACCGAACGAGGATGAACATCAGCAGCAGCACCCCTGGCAGTTCCCCGTAAGACCAGGCCAGGCCGCCGGCCAGGCCCTGGTCCTGCATGGGATCCACGTTCCAGCTTTCCGGCGGTGCGGCGAAGAACTTGACCATGGGGGCTGTGGCCATCATGATGACAACCCCAAAAAAGGCGTGCAAGGGCATCTCAGCGAAGATGTCCAGCATCCGGCCGAAGTGTGTTTGCCTGGTCGGCAGCGGGTCCGCGGAAATCAGTGGCACCGTGAACAGGATCCCGGCTGCAAGGAACAACAGTTCCAGGCCGACGTGCCCGTACCAGGTGGGCAGCAGCAGGTCCGCGAGCCCGGAGAAGTAGACGCCGTAGAAGCTGAGCAGGAACAGCGGCACCATGAAGGCCGGGTGGATGGCCAGCCGGCCCCAGCGGGAGCGCAGACCCCAGAGGGCAGCCTTCAGGACCGGCCGGCCGACCCGGCCGTGCGGGGTTGCCCGCAGCAGCAAGGTCCCAGGGGATCCGATGACCAGTAGCGGCGGGACGGCCATCATCAGGGTCAGTTGCTGGAACATGAAGATGGAGAACATCCGCAGCCCGTACCCTTCGATGCCGGCTCCCATGACGATAATGATCGCCAGGCAACCGAACAAAAAGGATGCAGTGCGGACCGGGGACCAGTGCCGGCCCTGCCGCCAGAGGCGGATGGCACCAGCGAGGTAGAAGGCAGCTGCCAGCAGCGTCAAGGCAGGGATCAGCGGAACAGGCTGCAGGTTCGGGGCGAGGTACTCACCCAGCGACGGCGGCAGCGAGGGAAGCCAGACCGGGCCTTCGACTCCTGGGTCGCCCATGTCAGTACCGCCGTCCGGACGAGACGGTGACGCCAAGGGCCTGCGCTAGTTGTTGCTGACCATTGTCAGCCGGTCCTGTCCGGCGTGTCCGACGTGTGTGAGGCCCAGATCCAGCAGCATGCGCACGTGGGAGTCGGCCAGTGAGTAATAGGCCATGCGGCCGGCGCGACGGACCTGCACCACGCGGGGGCCGCGCAGCAGGCGCAGCGCATGGGAGACGCCGGATTCGCTCAACCCCGTGGTGGCAGCTAGATCGCACACGCACATCTCCCCTTCGAGCAGGGCGATGAGGATCCTTACCCGTCCAGGGTCCGAGAGCAGCCCGAAGATCACCGCGAGATCCGTCACGTCCGAGTCGGCGGGCATCCGGGACCTGACGGCCTCTACCTTCTCGGCGTCGACCAAACGGATGGCGCATTCGCTGCCCGGCTGGCCGGGCGGTGTCGGCAGTGCCTGTGCTGTTCCGGTCATTCATCAAGACTACCTTTACTTGCTAATGCGTCGCATTTGCCTTGTGGCGTGCCGGGTGGGGCCGCGGGAGAGCCCTTCGTGGCTCGGATGGCATCCACCGATTAACGTCTGAACAACTCTACAGATAATCTTGAATGGCGCTGGAATGCACCTGCGCTGCCTGGCCCCGATGCCTTGGAGGAGCCAGGTCCGGACCTGCGTTAAGGAACCATTGTGGCTTTGAAAGCCTCCGCTGCCGGCGGCAGCACGGCAGTATCGCCGAAACTGCGCTCGTTCGCTGTGGCCGGTGTGATCGCCGTGGTTGTCGTGCTGGCGGCGACGGCGTATGGGAGAGGAACCCTGCCCGCCGAGACCCGCGATCCTGGCGCTTTGGTCCGGTGGGGCTTTGGTGTCGCCCAGACCCTGCAGAACATAGCGGCCGCAGCCACCATCGGTGCGCTGGTTTTTGCGGCGTTCATCGTGCCCCCGGTACTGCGGGGCCGCAAAAGTGCGGGCCGGTCCGGGCCGGCGGTGACGGCGTCGGAAATTGCTGCCGCCGACGAGCACCCGGCGTTCAGCCGGATCATGGTACTGGCGTCGGTGGCGAGCCTGACGTGGACCGTTTCGGCCCTGGCGGTATTGGTGTTCAGCTTCTCCGATATCGCCGGCGTGCCCGTCTCGGGCAGCCCCGAATTCGGCGCGCAACTGACCTCGTACATTACGGAGCTTCCCAACGGGGCGGCCTGGCTGTGGGTAGTCATCATTTCCTCGGTCGTTGCCACCCTGACCTTCGGTGTCCGATCCAGCGCAGGCCTGGGCGCTGCCGCGTTGCTGGCCCTCTCAGGCCTGGTGCCGGTGATGCTGATCGGCCACGCGGCCGGCGGAAACGACCACGAACAAGCCATCAACTCCCTCGGCCTTCACCTGGTCGGGGTGTGCCTGTGGTTCGGTGGACTCATTGCCTTGGGCGTTGCCGGGACAGCCCTGGGCAAAGACACCGCGGCGGTCCTCGGGCGGTTCTCCACCCTGGCCGGTTTTGCCTTCGTCCTCGTGGTGGCCTCGGGAATCATCAACGCCACGATCCGCATCGAGATTCCCGCGGGGCTGGCCTCTCCCTACGGCGTCCTGCTCATGGCAAAAACGGTGGCCGCCATTGTCTTGGGAGCGATCGGGTTCCTGCACCGGAAGCGACTGATTCCGGCTTTGAGCGTGAAGTCCGGGAACGGGCAGGCCACCGGGCTGCTGTGGCGGTTCATCGTGGTCGAACTGCTGATCATGGGCGCCGTCAGCGGCCTCGCCGCAGCGCTGAGCCGCACGCCCACCCCAACCGGGGAGGACATCCGTCCCGCCCTGACCCCCGCGGAGGTCCTCACCGGATACCTCCTGCCACCGGAACTGACCCCCGAACGCTGGTTCACCATGTGGCGCCCGGACTGGCTCTGGATCGCCTTCGCCCTCTTCGCCGCCTACCTGTACCTGAGGGCGGCGCGGCGTCTGCGCCGCCGCGGGGACAGTTGGCCGTGGATACGCAGCCTGGCCTGGCTCGTTGGGTTGGCGGCGCTGGTGTTTTTCACCTCAGGTGGGCCGTCGGTGTACGGGCGCATACTTTTCAGTGCACACATGCTCGATCACATGGCCCTGACCATGGTCGTCCCCGTGTTTCTCGTCCTCGGAGCCCCGGTGACGCTGGCGCTCAGGGCGCTCAAGCCGCGGACTGACGGTTCCCGCGGACCACGTGAGTGGATCATGGTCCTGGTTCATTCACGGGTGGCCGCCGTCGTGACGCATCCCCTCTTCGTTGCCGCCAATTTCGCCGGTTCCATCGTCTTGTTCTACTACTCCGATGCGTTCGGCTTTGCCCTCCGGGAACACGCCGGGCACGAACTTATGACGGTCCATTTCGTGATCACCGGCTACCTGTTCGTCCTGTCGATGATCGGCACCGACCCGATCCCGCGCCGGGCGCCGTATCCTCTGCGGTTGCTGCTCCTTTTGGCCACCATGGCCTTCCACGCGTTCTTTGGTGTCACCCTGATGGGCTCGACCACCCTGATCCAGCCGGAGTGGTTTACGGAACTGGGCCGCGAGTGGGGAGCGCCGCCCTTGGAGGACCAGCAAATGGCCGGCGCTATCACCTGGGGTATCGGTGAGGTCCCGACCTTGCTGATCGCCATCGGCGTGGCCGTCATGTGGTCACGCTCCGATGCCCGCGAAACACGGCGCAGCGACCGGGCGGCCGCACGCACCAACGACGCTGACCTGGATGCCTACAACGCCATGCTCGCCCGCCTCGAGGAACGTGACACAAGGGGCCGTGGTGGCCAGGCCTAGTCCGGACAGTCCCGCACCCCTATTAAGTTCAGCATATTCTGAATCCACAGACTTCTGTATCATTGCGGGTATGCGCATCCTTTCCACGATTGACGTTCTGGCCAGGTTCGGTAAAGCCCTCGCGGACCCCACCCGGGCCGCGATCCTGCTGCAGATCAAAGACGGCCCGGCGTTCCCGTCGGATCTGGCCGACAGCATTGGCGTCAGCCGCCAGATCCTCTCCAACCACCTGGCCTGCCTGCGCGACTGCGGGCTGGTCGCCGCGGAGCCGGTCGGAAGGCGTGTCCGCTACGAACTCTCCGACGCCAAACTGGCGCACGCACTGGAGGATCTGCTCGGTACCATCCTGACAGTCGATACGATCTGCGGCTGCGCCGAACCCGAATGCGCCCAGGACACCACTGCAGGCTCCCTGGCTTCTCCCGACACCCTGGAGGTCCGATCATGAGCGGTCACGAGCACGACCACGCCGCCGCGGCAACGGCCCGCCGCGGCAAACTCATCACCGTCTTCGCCATCACCTTCACGGTCATGATTGCAGAGATAATCGGCTCCGTATTGACCGGCAGTCTGGCGCTGCTGGCAGATGCCGGCCACATGTTCACCGACTCGGCAGGGCTGCTGATAGCGCTCATCGCCGCATCATTGGCGTTGAAGCCAGCCACGCTGACGCGCACCTGGGGTTACAAGCGTGCCGAAATCATCGCCGCCGCCGGACAAGCGGCCCTGCTGCTCGCGGTCGGGGGCTTCGTCATCGTTGAAGGCATCCGCCGGTTCTTCGAGCCCCCGGAAATTGGCGAGTCCACGATGCTTTGGTTCGGCATCATCGGGCTGGCCGGTAACGCGATCGGCCTTCTTATTCTCGCTTCCGGACGGAATCACAACTTCAACATGAAGGCGGCCTTCCTGGAGGTGCTCAATGACGCCCTCGGTTCCGTGGCCGTCATCGCGGCAGCCATCATTATCGCCGTGACCGGCTGGCTTCAGGCCGATGCCCTCGTGTCGTTGCTCATCGGCGTCCTGATCATCCCGCGCACACTTAAACTGCTCCGTGACACCGTGAACGTGCTCATGGAATCCACCCCCAAGGGATTGGACCTGGCCAAGGTGCGCGAGCACATCCTGGCGCTGCCCCACGTCATCGACGTCCACGACCTCCACGCCACCCTGGTGGCCTCCGGAACACCGGTCCTCTCCGCCCACGTCACCGTGGAGGACAACTGCATGACCGACGGGCATGCCGCCACGATCCTGGCGGATCTGCAGGCCTGCGTGGCCCAGCACTTCGACATCAGCGTCGAACACTCCACCTTCCAAATAGAGCCAGCCGCCCACCGCGACCAGGAAAGCATCCACCACTGATGAGCACAACCAAAACCCCTCCCCCGCCCATGGACACCGCGAAGAAGACCCGGGTCTTCATCTGGGTCCTACTGGCCGTCCTCGTCGCCGTTGGCGTGATCTGGTACACGGTCTTTACGCTGAACAAACCAGCCCCCGCGGCCCCGACGCCGGCCGCGGAAGCCCAACTGGTCCGCGAAGACAGCCACCGCGTCACCTCCCCGGCCACCGAAAAAGCCCAACTCGTTGAGTTCCTGGACTTCGAATGCGAAGCATGCCTCGCCGCCCAACCCGTGGTCGAAGAACTGAAGAAGGAATTCGGGGACCGGATCACCTTCGTCAACCGCTACTTCCCGTTGCCTGCGCACCGCAATTCAGCCACCGCAGCCCTTGCCGTCGAAGCCGCAGCCCAGCAGGGCAAATACGAACAAATGTATGCCAAAATGTTCGAAACCCAGCCGCAATGGGGCGAGAAGACCGAGTCCCAGGCGCCTCTGTTCCGCACGTTCGCTGAAGAACTCGGGCTGGACCTGACCGCGTACGACGCGGCCGTGGCCGACGACAAGACCAAGGAACGGATCAAGAAGGACATCGCAGATGGCACCGCTCTGGGCGTCAAGGGAACGCCGACGTTCTTCCTGAACGGGAAGATGCTCACCCTTGAAACCAAGGAGCAATTCCGGCAGCTGCTCGCGGACGCCGCCAAGTAACAGACTCTCCCGGGACAGATACATCGCCGTGGGCTTTACCCTGACCCAAGCTTCTACGCAACGTAAAAAGGAATCCATCTCTTGAAAGGAACGGTGTGCGATGACTGCTGCGCGTGCACCGTTCCGCATTCCGCGGGCCGCGGCCGTTGCGGTCACGGTCCTTGCCTTGGCCGCAACGGCGCACTTGCTGGCCGGTGGTGAACTGCCTGCTTTCCCTGTCATGACAGCACTGACAGCCGTTATTGCCCTATCGGCGATAATGCTGACCGGCAGAAAGATGACAGTGCCCCTTCTGGCCGTATATCTGGGCGCATCCCAGGCTGCGCTGCACCTGGCGTTCTCAGCCTTGGCAGGCGCCGGAACGCCCAGGCCCGGCCTGTCCCACCACCTCGGAATGGCAGCCGGCCCGGGCAGCGGGCACGGGGTTGTCCCGCACGAACATCTGAGCTCCGATGCCAGCCCCGGAATGCTCGGATTGCATGTCGCCGCAATCCTCGCCACCGCTCTTCTGATGGCACGGGGCGAGTCGGCTTTGTGGGCCTTGGCCGCCTGGCTGCGCCCCCTGCTGGGCCTGCTCAAACCATCAAAGCTCCGGGCATGTCCCAGCCTGCCGGTCACCGGCACGGAGACCATCCATCTGCGACGGAACAGGCAGGCCCGGCCACCGGCCCGGGGGCCTCCCCGGAACCTGTCCGCCGCCACGCACCAGGCATTGGCTTAGGGTGTCACCGGCGCGCACCGAGCACACTGAACCTTTCTCAACGAGCAGAATCGCAGAGTCCCATGAATCCCCGCAACAACAAACGACGCGTCCGCGTCCGCCTGGCGCTTGCCGCGGCCATCCTCATCCCGGCCTTCGCCGCAGCGCCGGCAATGGCCCACGACGCCCTGGAATCCACTGTCCCGGCCAAGGACACCACTATCACCACAGCCCCGGGTACCGTTTCCCTGACCCTCTCGGAGCCGCCCATGGATGCCACACAGCTCAATCTCAGCGTCATCACCGTGACCGACGAGACGGGCAAGACACTCAGTGACGGCAAGGTCACCGTGGACGGCCCGACCATCTCCACGACCATAGCCGGCGGAAGCAACGGGGCGTACAAAGTCCTTTGGCGGACGGTTTCCTCCGACGGCCACCCCATCGAGGGCAACTACTCCTTCACCGTCCAGGACCCCGCCCAAGCCGTCACCGCCACACCATCTGCGACGCCAACCCCGGCCGCGAGCACTGCCTCCAACGCCGCGGCCCCGGCCGCGCAAACGGCGCCGGAGCAGATAAAACCCAACGATGACAACGCCCCCATGGCCGTTGGCATTGCGGCAGCGATCCTGGCCGTCGCAGCCGCTGTCTTCTTCATTGCACGCAGGCGCAGGGACAAAACCTCGGGAGCGTAGCGGAACCGGCGAACCGGCGAACCAGCCGAGTATTCCGCCCCGCCCGTCGGCTCCGGGCCACGTGCCCGGGGCCGGCGGGTTCGGGCGCGCTACCGTGCCGTGGGCACGGAGCGTCGACCGGACACCAAACGTGAGGTCCAACCCGCGATGGTGCCGAAAACCATGACTGCCAGGGCCGCCATACCGCTGTAGAACAGCACCGTGGGAAAGCTGGACGGCGACGACGAACCGTCCACAGCAGCCATGATGCTCAGCCAGTAAGCCACCGTTGCGATCACCCACAGCGCACCGGCTGCCGTTGTCAGCCAGGACCAGCGCGAAAACCAGGACTGGCCCCGCCGATAAGACAGGGCAATGGCGACAGCCACGACACCCGCCACGGCAACCAGCTGAAGGCCAAAGAGGTATGGGCCGGCAACCAGCCCTACCGGAATGCAAAGTCCTCCGATGAGCACGAGTCGACGGGCGCCAAGCGGCATCTTGACGGCGTCCGCGGGAACCGTGGCGTCGGGGTTTGAAAGCATTAGCTCTGTGGCTCCTTGGAGAGTGGGTACGGCGGGATCATTCGCAGCAGTGGCGGAACCGGCGGTGCACAGAAAAGCGGTGTGCCAGACAGGGACAGGCGGGGGCGACCCCGTCTGGATTCCCCGCAGGCTGAACGACCGCTGCAGCACCATCAGAGGACCATGGCAAGGACTCCTGGCACGCGCTGTCATCTTCAGGTCAGAACCAATTGGTAGGCAAAAAAGCCTCACAGCCCCGGCACTACGGGGACCTGCCCTTGGGGATATCTGAGACTGATTCTAGCAACAGAGTATGAACATATGTTCATACTCGCGGTATTGCTTGGCCATCGACGCATTCGTCTCGCCGGATGGGCCGACAAGGGCGGCTAGTCCTCCGGTCGTGGCCTTGGGGAAAGCACGGTCCCGAGGATCATGACCGCTACGCCGGTGGTGACGAAGACATCGGCGAGGTTGAAGGTGGGGAACCATCCGGTGTGGAGGTAGTCAACCACCCCCTGCCCGTTGAGCCGGTCGATGAAGTTTCCGGCGGCTCCTCCAAGCAGCAGGGCCGCCCCTGCCCGGGAGAGCAGAGACATGCCGGGCGCTGCGGCGAGCAGGAACCAAAGCAGGGCGGCCAGGATCACCCCCGTGCCTGCGATGACGGCCCAGGGTGGCAGGCCCGCGCCCATGCTGAAGGCGACACCACGGTTGTAGACCAGCCGGATGTTGATCGGCCCGACGTCACTGGTTGCACCCGCAGAGAGAACAGCCTCGGCCACGGCCTTGACGATAAGGTCCGTGGCGGCAAGGGCTGCCGCAGCGACAATCACCAAGACCCGGATCCGCCGCGAGGTCCGCTTGGCCGGGGTCACTGCTGCGGGTTCGCGGCTCATGATGCTGGTTCCAGAGCCGGGGTCGGCTGGGCGGTCCGGACCCCGGTTCGGCGGCTGATACGGCCGGCTCGGACGCCGTTGGCGATCACAACGATTTCGGCCAGCTCGTGGATCAGGACCACAGCGGCCAGACCGAGCGCACCGACCAGCGCCAGCGGGATGAGCACCGCGATCAGCAGCAGGGACAGTCCGACGTTTTGGAGCATGATGGACCGCGTGCGGCGGGCGTGCTCGAGGACCTGGGGCAGGTGGTTCAGGTCCTCGCCCATGAGGGCGATATCGGCGGTCTCGATGGCGACGTCGGTTCCCATGGCTCCCATGGCGATGCCGGTGTCGGCAGTCGCCAGTGCGGGCGCGTCGTTGACACCTTCACCGACCATCGCGGTCGGGGCGCGCCCCTGGAGGGTGCGGATGATGTCCGCCTTGTCTTCGGGGCGCAGATCGGCGTGGACCTCGGTGATGCCTGCTTCCTTGCCCAAGGCGTTGGCCGTGATCGTGTTGTCACCGGTCAGCATGGCGGTGGTGTAGCCCGAGGAAGTGAGCCGGGCGATGACGTCCCGGGCTTCGGGGCGCAGCTCGTCGCGGACGGCAATGGCGCCGATGACCTGTCCCTGGTCTTCGATCAGGACGGCGGTCGCGCCGGCCTGTTGCATTCTCTTCACTTCGTCGGCAAGGGGTCCGGCGTCGATCCAGCCTGGCCTGCCGAGACGCACCGTCCTGTCCTCACACAGGCCTGTCAGTCCTGCGCCGGGGACGGCATCGACCTCGGTGACCGGTGCCCGGTCTGCGGCCGCGGCGAGGATGGCGCGGGCGAGAGGGTGTTCACTGCGGGCCTCCAAGCCGGCCGCGAGAGCCAGAACCTGCTCCGTGGTGAACGTTCCGGTGGTGGCAACATCGATCACGGCTGGCTTGTTCCGGGTCAGGGTGCCGGTCTTGTCCAGTGCAATGGTGCGGATCCTGCCCAGGGTTTCCAATGCCCCACCACCCTTGATGAGCACACCGATCCGGCTCGCAGCTCCGACGGATGCGACAACGGTGACGGGCACGGAGATGGCCAGGGCGCAGGGTGAGGCAGCAACGAGCACAACCAGGGCGCGTTCGAACCACAGCAGCGGCTCGCCGACGATGAAGCCGAAACCGATGATCAGGGCCGCGGCGATCAGGATTCCCGGGACAAGCTTGCTGGCAATGGAGTCAGCCAGGCGCTGGCCTGGGCCCTTGCGGGACTGCTCGGCTTCGACAATGTGCACAATCCTGGCCAACGAGTTGTTCTCGGCGGTGCTGGTCACTTCGACCTCGAGCGGGCCGGTACCGTTGATCGAACCGGCCCAGACCTCGCTGCCGGGCCCAACCTCGACCGGAACGGATTCTCCGGTCAACGCCGAGGTGTCCAGGGAGGTGCGGCCGGTGATGATCCGCCCGTCGGTGGCCAGACGTTCCCCGGGCCGGACGACCATTCGGTCCCCCAGGACCAGAACTGCAGGATCGACCGTGACCTCTTCGCCGTTGCGCAGGACGGTCGCTTCGGCGGGTACCAGGTCCAGCAGTGCCCGCAGCCCGCGGCGGGTTTTCGCCAGCGAGTACTCCTCCAGGCCTTCCGAAATGGCATAGAGGAAGGCCAGCATGGCCGCTTCCTCGTACTGGCCCAAAGCGACCGCGCCGACTGCCGCAATCGTCATCAGGGTTCCGACACCGATTCTGCCCTTGAGCAGGCGGCGGAGAGTGGACGGAACGAACGTCCAGGCAGCAACCAGCAGCGCGGCGATCTCCAGAGGAAGTGTCAGCCACTGCGGCGCGTCGGCCAGCGACGCGATCCACGCCGCCAGGAGCAGGACACCGGAAACGGCTGCCGCCCGGACCTCCCGGACCTGCCAGAAACCCACGGCCTCCTCGGCTTCCTCGGACTCGCCGGTCCCGGGCTTTTCGTCGCTGCAACCGCAGGCGTCACTCATCGGGCCGCCTCCGTCGTCGGGACTGTCCCGGTGCTGCCAATGCCGTAGTTCGGGCAGAGACTGACCGCGTTGCCGGTAGCTGCCAGCAGGACCTCGGCCTGGGCGAGCATGTCCATCAGCTCCGGACGGGAGAGCGAATAATAGACGCTTCGGCCCTGCGTGCGACCCTCGACCAGGCCGCAGTCACGCAGGCACGCCACATGGGCCGAGACCGTGGATTGCGCCAGACCCAGCTCCCCGGTCAGGTCACCCACCCGGACCTCTCCCCCGGCCATCCGTTTCACGATACTCAAGCGGGTCGGATCACTGAGGGAGTGGAACAGGGCCGCCGCGGGGTCCAGCGGGGCGCACGGATCGGGCGAGAACGCATCATCAATCGTCATATAACGATGATAGCGGCAATTTTGGATGTCATCATCCCAGGGCGTTCGAACCAGCCTTGATCCGGAAGCCGGTCCCAGCGCTTTTGCTCTGATGCAACTGGAGCCGTGGCGACGCGTTGTCCGTCCTGGGCCAAGAGCCGAGGACCCTTCGTTGGGCTGACGGCGCGAGGAAATCCAGCCCTGGGTAGGCGGGAAGCCTTGCCGTGCGCACGTCACACCCCTACACTCCTGCCAAGGGTTACTTGATGATGCGCTTCGTCCTATTGGTCTACAAGGTCGAGGGTGGATCCGGTCTGGTTCGTCTTGCATGACCACCTCCAGGACAGGGACCCGGGTGTTTCCTAACTGAAGATTCTTGGTTTGACCCTGGCTGGGGAGCGGCAAGCAGGGACCCGTGCGGCAAGCACGGATCCATACTCGCAACAGGCGTACCACTCCCAGGAGCTCCGATGCCCGGTCATTCAGCCACCCGGCCGCAGTCACCCCTAAAGGGATTCATCACGCCCTTGGTGATTGCCATGATGGCAGCCCTATTGCCCCTTACCGCCCCGACAGCCCTCGCCGCGGGACCCTGCGAGCCGGTAGTGAACCCTGTTGTCTGCGAAAACTCCAAACCGGGAAACCCGCCATCGGAATGGGACATTTCCGGTCCCGGCGACGACAGCATTCAAGGCTACTCAACCGAAATCAGCGTCAACGCGGGCCAGCCGATCCGCTTCAAAATCGACACGAACGCTCCCAGCTACACCATCGCGGTCTACCGCACCGGCTGGTACGGAGGCGCCGGCGCCCGCAAGATCGCCGACGTGACACCGTCCGTCGTCCGCCAAAACCAGCCCCAATGCCTCACCGACCTCACCACAGGGCTGTACGACTGCGGGACCTGGGCGGTGTCCGCGACGTGGCAGGTCCCCGCGACCGCGGTCTCCGGTGTCTACGTCGCCCTTCTCACCCGGCCCGATACCGGCGGGCAAAGCCACATCACCTTCATCGTGCGTTCCGACGGCAGCCGGTCCGACGTGGTCTTCCAAACCTCCGATCCCTCCTGGCAGGCCTATAACTCCTATGGTGGCTCGGACTTCTACCAAGGCACGAACGGCCGCGCCTACAAGGTCAGCTACAACCGACCGGTAGCCACGCGCGGCGGACCCGGAGGCCGGGACTTCTACTTCTCCAACGAATACCCGATGGTGCGTTTCCTGGAGCAAAACGGCTACGACGTCAGCTACATCAGCGGCCTTGATACCGACCGCAACGGCCCACAGCTGCTCAACCACAAGGTCTTCCTCTCCGTCGGGCACGACGAATACTGGTCCGGGCCCCAGCGCGCCAACATCACCGCCGCCCGCGACGCAGGGGTGAACCTGCAGTTCCTCTCCGGCAACGAGGGCTATTGGCGCACCCGGTTCGAACCCTCCCCGGTGGATGGTGGAGCGGGCCGGACGCTCACCTCCTACAAGGAAACCTGGGCCAACGAAAAGATCGACCCCAGCCCCGAATGGACCGGCACCTGGCGGGACCCGCGGTTCGCAGCCCAGACCAACGGCGGCGGGCTGCCCGAAAACGGACTGACCGGAACCATCTACATGTCCAACTACTCCGACCTGCCGGTGACCGTCGATTCGGAGGAAGGCAAAACCAGACTGTGGCGCAATACTTCCCTCACCTCGTTGCCGGCCGGTTCCTCCGCGGCCCTGGCGCCCCATACGGTGGGATATGAGTCCGACGAGGACCTGGACAACGGGTTCCGCCCACCGGGGTTGATCCGGTTGTCCACCACCGTAGGCGAGGTGCCCCAGTACCTTCAGGACTTCGGCAACACAGTCCTTCCCGGCACGACAACCCACCACGTGACCCTCTACCGCGCCCCCAGCGGCGCCCTGGTGTTCTCGGCCGGCAGTGTCCAGTGGACGTGGGGCCTGGACGAGGTCCATGACGGCGAGGGCGCACCTGCAGATCCAAGGATGCGGCAGGCCCAAGTCAACCTCCTGGCCGACATGGGCGCCCAGCCCGCCACCCGTGCCGCCGGCCTGACCGCTGCCGCCCCGAGCACGGACCGGACCGGACCAACGGCTGCCATCACTGCCCCGGCCAACGGCGCCACTGTGCCCCATGGGACCAGTGTGACCGTCACAGGAACGGCCGCCGATACGGGCGGAGTGGTGGCCGGCGTGGAGGTTTCAACCGACGGCGGCGGTACCTGGCACCCCGCCGTGGGCAAGCAAAACTGGACATACACCTACATCCAGAAGGGCTTCGATACCGCCACCATCCAGGCCCGGGCCATTGATGACAGTGCCAACATAGGGGCCGCCACCAGCAGGAGCCTGATCCTGAGCGGCCCCTACAGCGTCTTTGGCCAGACCGCACCGGCAGTGCAGGATTCCGGTGACGGCGGCAGCTACGAAATGGGCCTGCGCTTCACCCCCACAGTGGACGGTTTCATCACCGGGGTGCGCTTCTACAAGAGCGCAGCCAACACCGGTACACATACCGGGTCCCTGTGGAGCTCCACTGGGGAACGGCTGGCCACGGCGACGTTCACCAACGAAACGCCCTCCGGCTGGCAGTCCGTGCTGTTCAGCCAAGCCGTTCCCGTGGCCGCAGGGCAGAAATACACGGTCTCTTATTGGACTCCGAACGGTCGCTACGCCATCCAGAACTTCCAGTGGGCGAGCTTCGGGTCCTCCGACGCGCCCTTGAGGGTGGCGGGCGGTTTCGGAGCCGAGCCTGCCGGTGTCTATGCCACCTCCTCCGGGTTCCCGACCTCGAGCTACAACGGCGGCAACTACTTCGTCGACGCCTTGTTCGGCACAGTGGACACCACGCCCATGACGGTGTCCGGGCACACCCCATTCCCGTCCTCGTCCAGCGTCTCCGTGGACACCAAGGTCAGCGCAGTGTTCTCCAAACCAGTCACTGCCTCCAGCGTCCAGCTGACCCTGCAATCCTCCGACGGCCCGGTGGCCGGCACGACAGCGTACGACCCCGCCACACGTCGGGCGGCCTTTACCCCGACGAGCGCCCTGGCGTTCAGCACGCAGTACACGGCCACCCTCGCCGGGACAGACACCCTGGGCGGTCCGGTCACAGCCGGCGGCACCTGGTCCTTCACGACCGCTGCGACACTGCCGGTTCCCGGGTCCTGCCCGTGCAGCCTCTTTGACGACTCCGTCACGCCCGGCATCGCCGAGATTCAGGACGGCGTCCCGTTGGCGCTGGGCGTCCGGTTCTCCAGTGTTTCAGCCGGTGAAGTAGTGGGCATGCGGTTCTTCAAGTCGGCCGGCAACACCGGCACCCACAACGGTGCCCTGTACACGGCCTCCGGGCAACAACTGGCAACCGTGGCGTTCACCAATGAGAGCGCCTCAGGGTGGCAGACGGCGATGTTCAGCCAACCAGTCCAGATGGCCGCGAACACGGACTACATCGTGGCCTACAAGTCACTGACCGGCACCTATTCCGCTACCTCCAACGGGTTCGGATCCGGCATGAGCGTCGGACCATTGCGAACAACGTCTGACGCCGGAGCGTACACGTACAGCGGTGACTTCCCCGGATCACGGTCGAACGCCAGCTACCTGGTGGACGTCATCGTGACGGTTCCACCCCCGGCGTTCACCCCGACGGGTCAATCCCCGCTGCCCGGCGCGTCCAGTGTTCCGCTGGACAGCCAGATCAGTGCCGTACTGTCCGAACCGGCCGAAGCCCCCAGCGTCAACCTGACGGTAAAAGATGCGAGCGGAACAACCGTGGCCGGATCCACCAGCTACGACCCCCAAACAAGGAAAGTCACGTTCACTCCGGCCGGGCCGCTGGCTGCCGGTACGTCGTACACGGCCACCCTCACGGCGACCGCCGTATCCCGTCAACCACTAAGCAACGGCACATGGGCCTTCAGTACCGTCCCCGCCCCCAGAACACCGGGGACGTGCCCCTGCACGCTCTATCAGGACACCGTTACGCCGGGCACTCCCGACGCCAACGACGGCGTGTCGTTGTCCCTGGGAGTCCGGTTCGCCAGCGACACTGCAGGCCAGGTCACCGGCGTCCGCTTCTACAAGGCCGCCGGAAACACCGGGACACACACCGGCTCGCTATACACGGCCGGCGGGCAGCTTCTGGCCACCGTCACCTTCACTAACGAGTCCAGCTCCGGCTGGCAAACAGCAACATTCAGCCAGCCAGTGACCATCGACGCCAACACTGAATACGTGGCGGCCTACAAGTCCCCGAGCGGCAACTACTCCTACACGGCCGGCGGATTCGGCTCAGGCTTCACCAGCGGACCGCTGAGGACAGCCCCCGATTCCGGTGCATTCGCCTACAACAACGACTTCCCCAACTCGCCCTCCACGGCAAGCTACCTGGTGGACCTGGTGTTCATGGCCGCGGTGCCCCCGCTGACAATCACTGACCGCTCCCCTGCACCAAACGCCACGGCAGTACCTGTCGAGGTCAAACCAACCCTTACGTTCTCCTCCGCGATCAAGCCGGGGGCAACGTTCACGCTCGCAGCGAACGGGACGCCCGTTGCCGGCAACGCTGCCCTGTCCACGGACGGCCGCACCCTGACCTTCACCCCGGCGAATCCCCTGCCGGGCAACACAGCCATCTCCGTCAGCGCCGGCAACCTCGAATCCCAACAGGGCCAGACACTGCCGACCACCACCTGGCAGTTCACCACGGCCGACCCCGATGCCGAGCAAGCCTCCATCTTCGGGGACCTCCAACCGCAGACAGCAGCCTCCGATGATCCGTCATCGGTTGAACTGGGAACGGCGTTCACGGTCTCCGCCGCCGGCAATGTCACCGGCATCCGCTTCTACAAGGGAACCGGAAACACCGGAACCCACATCGGCTCCCTGTGGAACGCCGCGGGAACACGGCTGGCCCAGGTGACCTTCACGAACGAAACAGCGACGGGCTGGCAAACCGCGATGCTCTCCTCCCCGGTAGCCGTAACCCCGGGGGAGACATACACCGTGTCCTATCTGGCGCCCAACGGCCGCTACGCCTATACACCGGCGTTCTTCGCCCAGACGTGGGTTAGTGGGGTCTTCACCGCCGCTGGCCCTGACAACGGCCGCTACCGGTACGGGGCCGGCGGTACGGCACCAACAAACTCCTGGAACTCCACGAACTACTTCGTCGACGTCCTCTACTCAGCCACCACACCGGCACCGGCGACGCCCACCCCGACCGCAACGCCGGCCCCACCCGCAACCGCGACGGCGACGCCTTCACCAAATCCTTCCGCCAGTCCCTCGCCGAGCCCGTCCCCCAGTCCCTCGCCGAGTCCGACAGGGTCGGGTGGGCTGCTGTGCGGACTACTGGGAACCTGCTGACCGGGGGCGGTTTCTAGACTGCTGATGTCCGGCCGCTCCCCGAGTTACGTCCGGACGTCAGCGGACCACACTGGGCGACCACGCATGTTCGATGAAGAGGCTCGGTTGGGACGCCGGATCGGTTCCGAGTTTCCAGATGTTGCTGTCACCTTCGGTATCCTCGTCGGCCAAACCGTAGAGCAGGTTCTGATCGTCCAGCCACTCGATCTGGTCATCGACGCTGCGCTTTTCCGAGAGCACCGTTTCCACCCCCGTGGCCAAGTCAAGAAGGGCGACGTTCCAGTGCGCGGTGAGCGGCCCGCCAATGTTCTTTTTATACGCGATCCGGGTGCCGTCCGGTGAGATGGAGGGGCATTCAACGTTGTCATGAATGGCGGTCAGGGTCTTGTCTTTCAGGCTTCCCCGGACGAGCCAGATACGTCCTGAGGATGCTGCTGTGGCATAGAAGACTTCGCTTTGCCCTGGCGCGAAAGTAACTCCCCAGATGTTCCGGTCGCTCGCCAGCAACCGTTCGCCGTTCACGAGGAGCGCGAAATCTTCGAGGTTACCCGTACCGCCGTCGGGAACAGTGATCTCTGTTGCTGTCGAGAACCCGGCTTGCGTATATGAGTGCCCGGAGACGAACACCGTTGTCGCGATCACGGAACCGTCCTGACTGATGCGTGTCCGGCTCGGAATACCCGGGACAGGCCACGCCCGATCCTGCTGCCAGTCCCGGTTCAGGACGGCCGCGTCGTAAGTAGTCACCAGACCACGGTTGGACCTGAGACAGACCACCACAGCTGCAGTGCCATAGACCCGTTCGCACGCCTGCTCACTGACCGCCCGCGTGCCACCGGGAGCCGAAAGCGGCACCGTGGCTGCATTGCCATAGCCCTGCCCGCCGGCAGTGTTCCTGAACAGGACGAAAGGAACCCCGGGGAGAGGTTGGCCTGCAGTCACTCCCACAGATGAGGCGGCCGTGCGGCTCTCCTCGAAACGCTGATAGGCTCCCACCGCGTAGATCCCGGCTCCGGCAAGGACCAGCGCGGTAACTCCCAGGAGAATTCCCCACCGCAACCTCCCGCCTGCGGTGGTACCGGTTCCTGCGCTCGTGCTACTCATGGAGGCGTTTAACATAGTCAGCCATTCCTGGCACGGTGAACGCCACAACACCCAGGGCGGGTGCGTAGATAATCCCCTTGTCGATCAACGACGCACGGGTCATGGTCATGGAGCTTTGCTTCTTCTGCGCCCGTTCAGCAAGACCGGCTGTGCTGGATCCTTCATCACCGTCAGTGGCCATCAGGCGGAGGAAGTCCTTCTCTGCCTTCGAGGCACGTTTCCAGCGTGAAGGAAAGAACCCTTGGTCCAGCTGCGCGCGGCCGATCTCCACCGCGATTTTGGCGTCGTCGAAGGTTACGGTCTTCTCCGGAGCTGTTTCCCAGGCCGCGTAACCGTATTCCTGCAGGAAATACGGATACGCGCCCGATGCGCTCAGGAGAAGGTCTTTGGCCTCGGCCACGAATGACACCCCATAGCGTTGGGCCGGGGCTACCAAGGCCGCCTCTGCAGCCTCCCTCGACAACGCCCCGATGCTGCGGTAATTGAAAATCCTTTCGGCGTAAGAGCGCGCTTCACTCAGTACCGAGGGAAGATTGGGCAGACCGGCCCCCGCGATATAGAAAGGCCATTCGCGTTGGCCAGCCAGATGCTGGGCACTCAGGAGTGCGGCAATGAGTCCGTCGTCCAGGTCCTGCATCTCGTCAATGATGAAAACCAGACCCGAGCGATTCTCCCCCAGGGCCAGACAGAGGTCCTCAATCAGTTCTTCCAGATCCACTTCGATCGATCCGGAGTCAGCGCGGCCGTGATTGAGGTTCACACCGATGTCGATCCCAGTCACACCCAGTTTCGCGGAAAAGGATGCGATGCTGCCAAGTGCCGCCAAGAGTCGCTCCCCGGCGCCGCGGCGATTCAACTTCCGCCCGGCCTGCAGCAGGTTCCGGGCGAGCTTGGCCCGTACGGCCTCAGGACCCCCCTCGGCGTCCCTGCCCTCGAGGAAGACGACCATGAACTCAGCATGTTCGGCCTGCCGACGGAACTCGTTCAGCAGGACCGTTTTGCCCACCCCACGCAACCCGTGCAGGACGATACCCCGGTCCGGTCTTCGCTGGCGGGTCTTGGCCAGCAGCAAATCGAAGGCATCGATCTCGCTCTGGCGCCCGACCAGTTCGAAAGGCCGACGGCCCGACCCGGGCGAGTAAGGGTTCAAAGCACTTTCCATATCAACAACCATAAAGGAGTATCCAGTTTTTTGGATAGTACGCTATGGTTCCGGATACGAGCCGACGCGTGACATTCAGGACCTTTGAGGCAGGGGCAGGCAGCCATTCGGAGGTGTTCCGTCAATTGACCCGGAGACTAGTCTGTAGTCAGACCGTCAACAGCCTCAATCCGTTCGCCGCGGAGGCGGTGGGTTTGATGCAGATTTGCCAGTAGCTCAGGGTCGTTGAGCAACTCATCAGGTACATCCACAATCTGGCTGGTTTGTCCTTCAAAAGGCAGGAGCTCGTGCCAGAGCGCCGGTCCCTCACCGTCGGAGGATTTTACCGGCCCAGGCGTCGGACCAATGGCGATAATCTTGCCGCGTTCGTCGCTGATGACCGTGCATTTCATGAGGGCTCCTTAGCGCAGCGCTGTAATGAGGAGACGATAGCTGGCCCCATACGAAGCTTCTGCCCGCAGATCAGCGAAATAGGTGAGCCGGTCGCGGCTTTGGCTGAATCCGTTGCCGAGTGTCGTCACCCCGCCGGTCGAGACCACGATTGATGGTGGCATGGCGACAGCCAGGATCGCAGGACCAAACGCGCGATCTTCCCACCAGAACGAGTGGCGGACGGTCTGTCCCGGAGCAATGTAATTGCTCAAGATCCCGCCCGGTGGAAGAAACCATTGATTCATCGCAACCCCCTGGCTGAGCCTAATTGTGTTGAGCGTTGGGAAACTTTAATTAGACCTTGGCACTGCGAGCTGCAGGTGACAAGACCCATATGCTCATTTCCCGGCCAAGTGCGTACGCGTGCCGCTCTCCATGTTCTGGCGTCGGTTCCTGGCAGGTTTGCCGCGATGCCGCTAGCCTTCCCGCAGCTCATGCCGTTGGATGCATCTTCAATGCGGTCCGCTGCCTTTGGGTTCAGTGGACTGGGTGCGAAGCTCAGGCTGGCGAGCGTATGCGTTCGAGCTGGTGTGCCAGGTCTGTTAGCTCGTTGATGCGTTCCTGCGCCTCTTGCAGTCTGGCCGTGACGAGACCACCCAGCTGTCTTGAACGGTCCCGCATTCATCGGTATCCCCTGCAGAGACGAGTCCACGGACATCCCTCAAGGCTGATGTCGAGCTTCTTGGCGCGCAGTGGCTGCCAACCGGTCCAGGTCCCGTTCGTCGTAGCTCCGGTAGCCGTTGGCTGAGCGGGCTGCGGGGCCGATCAGGCCGATGTCCTCGTAATAGCGCAAAGTAGTGGCCTGAACCCCTGTTCTGGCGGCAACCTCGGAAATCCGGATCGTCTTCATGGATCCACCGTAAACCTTCGATCTGGCTTGAAGGTCAAGTCAGGTGCGCCGCAAAACCCGCTGCACGGCGGGTCTCCGTCAGGTGGTCTGGTGACGGCGTTCCTGCTTGATCAGCAGCGGAAGGAAGCGGACGTAGAGCACCATACCGATCAGCTCCACAAGGGTCTGGGTCACCACCACCAGGGCCGCAAGCGCCAAGTGGCCTGGCAATGCCAACGCCAATGGCAGCACGACCAAGGAGTTACGGGTCGCACCACTGAACACGACAGCGCGGGTGGCGGCAACATCGAGTCCTGCGGGTTTTGCTGCGAGTAGACCCAGCGGCACCATGACCAGTAGGAATGCAGCATAGATAGGCGCGACGGACAGAAGGGAGCCGAGTTCCTCGCCGACTCCCACAATCTGCGACCCCACGACCACGGCCAGCGTCGCCATCATAAGGGGAACCATCAAGGCCTGCATCAGAGACATCACGGCTCTGCCCATAGCCCTCGTTCTGGCCAGCGCCTGGGTCAGCGCTGCCGCGGCCAGCGGGATGATGATCAAAACGATAAGGGCTTGAAGGAATGGGGCCGGATCGATGGCTGAGACCAGATCCGGGCCGACGAAGACCAAAAGATAGAGCGGGAGAAAAGGCATCTGCGTCAGCATCAGCACAGGTGCCGCAGCGAGAAGCCGGTCACTCGCGCCGCCGGCCAACCCAGTGAATACGATGACGTAATCGATACACGGGGTCAGAAGTACGAGCAAGACTCCAACAAGCAGCGCCTGGTCGCCGGCGATGAACCGGGTCAGGCCAAACACCACCAAGGGAACGACGAGAAAATTCAACACCAGGACAGTGGCCAGGAATTTCAGATCCCGGGCGGCCCTTCCGAGGGAAGCAAACGGTATCCCCAGAAACGTGGCGTAAAGCAGGAGCCCAAGGACAGGGTTGATCGAATGCTCCAAAGCCGGAGCCACTCCAGGAGCGAGTAAGCCCGCTGCGCCCCCGACAAGGATGGCCACGAGATACAGACCAATTTGCTGCCGGTCCATCCACGCGACAAGGTTCCGGGTATCCACCATTGCAATGCTAGGCGAGGCCTGACTCCACCCAGAAATAGCGGGGCCGGATCGTGCAACGCCCGGCGTAACCGGCCGCTCACGCCGGGCGTTGCCATGGATCGCCTGCACGAGGAGCTTCAGTTTTCCAAGTCAGATACCGCGGCATCTGAGCACCTCGACTATTTGCTCGACGGTCGGGGTTCCGGCGAGACCGGCTGAAGTCTGGTAGATCCTGCATGCGAGCTCACTGGTGGGAGCCGCTTCGGGGAAGATGCCGGTTACGTCAGACGGAGGTCTCTGATCGCCCGAGGGCGGCCAGGGCACGCTCGACTTGGTGGAGGGCTTTGACCGTGTTGGGGCAGTCATCGATGTGGAGTACTTCAATTTTCACCGGAATTGTCCCCGCCTCCAGGGCGCGTCACTAGGCAGGTCGACAGGTTCGAACGCAATACGGCAGTCGTGGGTGCCTCCATTCACGACTCCAGCGTGGATCGGTGCTCGAGCA
>NZ_SDXQ01000069.1:0-53621 GCF_006964045.1 Arthrobacter sp. TS-15
GACGGGCTCAAGATAATGCAATACCAGGCCGGGCATGAGCACGCCTCAACGACCGCCCTCTACACCTCCGTCTCCAGCGACTACAGGGTCAAAACACTGCGCCGCGCTCTGGACTCCACGGTCCGGGACGCGCTGGCCGGAATGGAAGACTGAACGCATGAAACGAGAGATCGACTACCGCTGGCGGCTTGCAGAACTCATGGCAGCCCGGGGAATGCACAACAGCACCGACCTCAGCCCGTTGCTGAAGGAACGTGGCATCGAACTCTCGGCCTCCCAGGCTCGTCACCCAACGCCCAGAACGGGTCTCACTCATGATGATCGCCGCGCTCTGCGACATTTTCTCGTGCGGGCCTGAGGACCTGGTTACCGTTACAGCGACAGATGCCAAGGCCCGCAAGGTCGCCTCCGATGCCAACGTCGTGGACCTGAACAAGACCATCCGGCCCAAACGTGCCCGGGTAATCCGCGATGACGGCTGAGATCAGCTCTCGGCTTACCGTACGTGGCCGGCCCCGCACCACCGGGGCGTTCACCTGCGACAGGTGCTCACGGGCAGCCGGCAAGCACCGTGCCAGCTGGCCAGAAGGAAGGATCTGCGGGACCTGCTTCACGGTCGCCATGCGCACCCACGGCACCTGGCCCGGCTGCGGAACAGAGCGCATGCTCCCAGGCAGGGCAGCTACCCACGATGGCCAGCCAGTCTGCGCTGATTGCGCGGGCATCACCCAGGACTACCACTGCTCCCGCTGCGGCACCGAGACTGAGCATTACCGCCAGAACACCTGCGCCCGCTGCTCACTCCGGAACGACCTCACGGCGCTGTTGCGCGTCGATGACTCCACGGGAACGGAAACGACGGCAGCGAAGCTGCTCGCCGCGCTCTGCCGAGCCGACCGCCCCGAAAGCATCCTCACCTGGCTCCGCAGCACCGGCGTCCGCGAACTGCTCGAACGAGTCGCTACCGGAGACGTCCCGCTCAGCCACGAGGCGCTCGACAAGGAAGCCAACAGCCTGCGGGTGGAGCACATGCGCAGCCTGTTTACCCACCACAAGCTACTCCCGGTCCGGGACCACTACCTCGCCCTCTTTGAGCGGTGGCTATCCAGCAAACTCGATGACATTGATGATCCCGAGGTGCGCCGCCCCATTGAGTCTTTCAGCCGATGGCATCACCTCCGCCGCATCAGAAGCCTGTCAGCAGACGGGAAACCTAGCCGCGGCCCCGTGCACAGCGCAAAGCAGGAAATCACCGAAACCATCAAATTCCTCACCCGGCTCAAACTCACCCACGGACGGACCATCGCCTCGTGCGTGCAAGCCGACGTCGATGCCTGGCTGGCCGACGGACCAACCACCAGACACCGCATCCGAACCTTCTTCGTCTGGGCAACTAAAAACCGGACCTGCACCAACATCACCATCGGTCATCGCCAGGCCAGAACCGTTCCCCTGCTCACCCAGGGAGAACGACTCGCGATGCTCAAGGCCTGCCTCACCGACAATATCGACACCCTGTCCTACCGGGTCATTGCCACTCTCCTGCTGCTCTACGCCCAGCCAGTTGTGAAGATCGCCGCGATGAAAAGCACCGATGTCATCATCACTCCTGACAACGTAGAGTCCCACCCGCTCATCGAACATGACGGGCTGTTCCGCCCGGAGTTCGGCATAAATCGGGAAGGGATCCTTCATCTGGAACGGTTCGTAACCGTGCGCGGGGGCTTCAGCACGTAGCTGAACGGGCAACGGCCGGCCGTTTCCGTCGAGGGTGACATGTGGACTTCTTGAATTGATTTGCTACAGGTGGCCTATTCGGTGAAGCGCCTACGCAGGAACTGCACGATCGCTTCGTGAATCTCGCTGCTACGGGGAACTGCTCCGGACATCCAATAGGCCGCGTGAACCAGCCCGTCGAAACGTATGGCTTCCGTTTCCACGCCGGCGTCCGCAAGCTGCTGGGCGTATTCTTCGGCTTCGTCACGGGCTACTTCATACTCGGTGCTAAGAACCAGTGCGGGCGGGAGCCCGACGAATGAGTCGGCACGAGAGGGTGCGGCCAGCGGATTTTCGGCGTCCTCGGGTGAGGAAAGATAGCGATCCCAGAACGAGTCCAAATCGGCCGCCGTGACGATGTAGCCTTCCTTGAATTCGGTCCGTGATCCGGTTTGCGCGTACGGTTCGATTACAGGGTAGACAAGGATCTGGCCGAGCAAGGCGGGTCCGCCTTCGTCCCTGGCGCGCTGCGCCGTGACGGCCGCGAGATTTCCTCCTGCGCTGTCGCCCATGACAGCGATCCGGGAGGCGTCACCGCCATATTGCTCGATGCTTTCAGCCACCCACTTGAGGGCTGCGAACGTGTCATCAGTGGCTGCCGGAAAGGGGTGCTCCGGAGCAAGCCGGTAACTGGCGGCGGCTACAAGGACCCCTGCGTCGTTGGCCAGCGCGCGGTTTGATTCTTCGGCCACATCAATGTTGCCGGCAATGAATCCGCCGCCGTGAAAATACAGGACCACTGGCAACGGGCCTTCACTGTTCTCGGGCACGTACAGGCGTATCGGTTGGTCGCCAGCAGGGCTCGGATAGGTCGTGTTGATGACCTTGGCCACCTCGCGGTGGGGTAGTTGAAGCCCGGTGAAGGATGCTACGGCGGCACGGGCTTCCTCCGCGCTCATCTTCTCGAACGGCGTGGAACCGCTGAGAGCGTCGAGGACTCCCTGGACTGCTGCGTCTACTGGCATGTGGATATCTCCTTGAGGTGTGGCGAGGATGTTGAAAGTGGCTAGGAAATGCGAGCGGTTGCTTCTACGGGGGCGCCTTCCAGGCTGAAGCCTTCGTAGCCGTTGGCCACCACGTCGGCACAGATTTTGCGGTAGGTGGGTGCCCCCCCGAGGTAGATCATGCATACTCGGGGTTTGCCGGGGACGTTGGCGCCCATGTACCAGGAGTTGGCTTCGGGCATGAGCGTCGCGGCGGCCACCTCGTTGGTGTGCGCTACCCAGCCGTCTTCGGCCTCCGGCGTCGGCTCGATGGTTTCGAGGCCCTTGTCCTTTAGATAGGCGATCGCGTCGGTGGCGAAATCGACGTGGTCTTCGATGGCGAGGGGCATGTTGTACAACACGGACGGGCTCTGGGGTCCGGTAACCAGGAACAGGTTGGGGAAGCCGTTGATGGACAGCCCCAGATAGGTGCGTGGGCCATCCCGCCATTTGTCTTCCAGGCGCAGCCCGTCCCGCCCTACCACGCCCATTGCCAGCAGCGGACCGGTCATGGCATCAAACCCGGTGGCCAGGATGATGACGTCCAGCTCGTATTCTTCCTCCGCCGTAGACACGCCGTTTTCGGTGACCGTCTGGATGGGCGTGCTCTTGACGTCAACCAGGGTGACGTTGTCGCGGTTGAAGGTTTCGTAGTAGCTCGTCTCCAGGGGCGGGCGTTTAGTGGCGTATGGATAATCCTTAGGGGACAGCAGGTCGGCTACCCGGGGATCCTTGACCCGCTCGCGGATCCGTTCGCGGATGTACTCCGCGGCCGTGTCGTTGGCCTTCTTGTCGACCAGGATGTCCTGAAAGCTGTCAATGAACAGCCGGAATCCGCCTGCATCCCACCGATCATCGAAGACCCGGCGGCGTTCCTCCGCGCTTACTGCCAACGCCGAGGGCTGAACCTGGTTATAGGGAATACCCGTGAAGTGATTACGCGAATCAGCGCGGATCTGTGCATAGTTTGCCTTGACCGCCCGGGTTTCCTCAGGATCAGCCGGAGCGTTGCCAATGGGCGTCGCATAGTTGGGGGTGCGCTGGAAGACCGTCAGGTGTGCTGCTTCCTTGGCGATCTCTGTGATGGCCTGGATACCCGTGGACCCGGTCCCGATAACTCCTACGCGCTTTCCAGTAAAGTCAACGCGCTCGTGCGGCCAGTTGCCCGTCTGGTAAACCTCGCCCTTGAAGTCCTCAATACCGTCAAACTCCGGCCTCTTCGGCACAGAGAGGTTGCCGGCGCCTGAGATGACGAAACTCGCGGTGGTTACCGTTCCGTCCTCGGTTCCAACCTGCCACAGCTTGCGTTCCTCGTCCCACACCATGGACGTTACCCGGCTGTTGAAGCTGATGTCCCGGCGCAGATCGAAGCGGTCAGCCACGTGATTCAGATAACGCAGGATCTCCGGCTGCGCCGCGAACTTTTCGCTCCACTCCCATTCCTGCTGCAGTTCTTCCGAGAAGGAGTATGAATAGTGGATGCTTTCGATATCGCAACGTGCGCCCGGGTAGCGGTTCCAGTACCAGGTGCCACCAACATCAGCGGCGGCATCGAAAACACGTACGGACAGGCCCATCTGGTTACGGAGGCGGTGCAGGGCGTAGAGGCCGGCGAATCCAGCGCCGATTGCTATAACATCGAAATCCGCTACCGGGTTCTGGCCCGTGGAATTCGTCATTGAATCCGACATAAAATTTGCTCCTTATTCCCAAGGGAAGGGTGAGGTCGAAGACGGCCGGCACATCGTATCTGCAATGACCTTCCGCTGGTATCAGTCTGGTGCGGGGTATGCCTGCCGCGTGCGGGGTAAATGACCCCCTTAGGTACCTGTCTTATGTTGCGGGTCACATATACTGATGCGCACTTCGGCAGCTTCACAAAGAACCGGGACGGTTCATGTAGATATGGGAATGGAAACAGGGAATGGATGCAGCTGCGGAACGTAGCGTCAATGTTGGGCTACGCACGGCGCTGACCAGCTTCGTCGGACGGCGACAGGAATTGGAGGACGCCAAAAAGGCCTTGGCCGAGTCGCGTCTGCTTACCCTCACTGGTCCCGGCGGCGTAGGGAAGACTCGGCTCGCCCTCGAACTGGCAGACCGGTCCCGCAAGGCCTTTCGGGATGGCGTTAGGCTTGTTGAATTGGCCAGCTTGGAAGATGGCACCGGAATTGCGCCCCTGATGGTGTCGGCGTTGGCTTTGCCGGATCAGTCTCATCGCCCGGCCTTGGACAAACTGTTGGATCATCTGCGGGACAAGCAGATGCTGATAGTGGTGGATAACTGCGAGCATGTGCTTGAGCCAGCGGCCGCACTCATCGCGGATCTGCTTCGGGAAGCACCTTCCCTGAGGGTCCTCGCTACCAGCAGGGAACCACTGGCAGTCGCAGGGGAGCGAGTCTGCGCCATCAACCCATTGTCGACGCCGTCACCGGGTGACTCACACAACCCTCAGGGACTGGACCGCTTTGAGGCAGTCCGCCTGCTGATCGAGCGTACGCGCAGCATTGTCCCCGAGTTCACGGTCAGTGCGGAGAACTGCGATGCGGTGGTGCAGCTATGCAGCCAATTGGACGGCATTCCGCTGGCCATCGAGCTGGCCGCATCCCGCCTGCGGTCACTGACGGTTTCCCAGTTTGTGGATCGTCTGGATAAGCGCTTTCAGCTGCTTACCGGCGGGGACCGCGCCGCCCTCCCCCGACAGCAGACCCTGCGGGCACTCATCGACTGGAGCTACGATCTCTGCACGGAAGCGGAAAAGCTCCTGTGGACCAGGCTGGCTGTCTTCCCCGACAGCTTCGATCTCGAGGCCGCCGAGGCCGTCTGTGGTTCCGAAGGCCTGGAACCTGACGCCATCATCGATCATCTGGACCGGCTCGTGGCAAAATCGATCATCTTGACAGAACGGTCAGGAGAGAAAATGCGTTACCGGCAGCTGATGACCGTTCGCGAGTACGGTGCGGAGTTGCTGGCGGAGTCGGGCCAACACCTTGCCCTGAAGCGACGACACAGGGACCACTACCTGCGCCGCGCAATAACTATGGTTGGGTCATGGTGCGGACCGGGTCAGGCGGCGACGCTGACAGAAATGCGGGAAGACCATGCAAATCTAATCACCGCGTTGGAATGGTCCGTGAGCACATCCACCGAACACTCCGCCGGAGCGCTTTTGGCCTCAATGTTGCGCTATCACTGGATAGCGGGCGGATTCCTTAGCGAAGGGCGGCTCTGGCTGGACCGAATCCTCCGCGAGCAAAGAGAACCCGGTGCGGAGCGTGCCGCAGCCCTATGGGTGGCTGCCTGGGTTGCGCTAATTCAGGGGGACAGGGACGGTGCCGCCGTCTACCTTCATGAATGCAAACAGCTGGCAGCCGAACTGGATGACCCTATGCTGGAGGCCCATATTGCCCACTGGTCAGGGCTCCGCCAGCTGTTCAGCGGAAATCTTCCGGCGTCCATCGAACTGTTTCGACATGCCATCGAAGTTCAAACCGCGGCCGGTCAGATAGGCCCGGCGTTGGCAGCCCAGTTCATGCTGGCCACCGCCCAGACCTACAACGCGCAGACCGAGGAAGCGCTCGAAACCTGCCGACATGCGCTGGGACTGGGCAGCGCCCACGGCGAACGATGGGCCCGCGCCTACACCCTATGGGCCAGCGGAGTATGCATGTGGCAGCTGGGCGAAATGAAACCTGCCAAGCAGGCGGCTGTTCAGGCCTTGGAACTGCAACGGGATTTCAAAGACGGAATCTGCATAGCACTGAGCATCGAACTGCTGTCCTGGATCGCTGCTTCATCCTCCGAATTCGCCAGGGCAGCCGAACTAGCCACAGCAGCCTCAACAGTCTGGCAAGGGCTTGGAACAACAGTCGCAGCCTTCGGTCCCCATATTCACCACGATTCGATGCAAACGGCAGCAAGGATAGCCGATGCGCTTGGACTCAAAAACACGTTCGTGGGCGAAAGGAGGATGCCTCTGACAAGGGACGAGGCCATAGAAATGGCACTGGGTGAGGGCGGACCTGGCCCTTCTCCGGGTGCAAAGGAATCACCACTTACCAAGAGAGAGCAGGAAATTGCAGCCTTGGTCGCGCAAGGGCTGAGTAATCGGGCCATCGCCGAATCGTTGGTCGTCTCCCCGCGAACCGTGGGGGGACACGTAGAAAACATCCTCACGAAGCTCGGCTTCACATCCCGGACCCAAATCGCTTCGTGGGTCGTGAACCAATCCGTATCGGCCTGACTTTCCAAGTATCCAGTCTCGGGCTCCCGAAATCCTTAAAATCATTGACGGTCACGACTCCCGAAACCATGCGCTTTCCATCGAGGATGCAAATGTCAAGGACTCGGACAAGACCTGGCGGCTTAGCCCCCGTGGCCTTAACACTGTCATGGACTGGTTCGGGCTGGACCGGGATCAAGCACTGCGGCTGTGTAGCCAGCGCGCCCATGGCCACCTCTTTACGCAGGAAGCAGAAGTCATTGCCCGGGCCATGGCCGCGCTCCAATCCGTCAACCTCTGGCCACAAAGACGCGCCCTCCTAAACCCCGACCATACGCCGATCGGGCTGCCCCAAGACGGTCAAAACGGGCACCCCGGATAGGAGTTAGGACCCCCTGCGATGCTGGTACTCGTGCCTATTCGTTTTCGAACTATTCGTGCTGCGACGGCAACACTGTAGGACCAGGCCTGCTTCAAGTTAATCGAGGTCGGCCGCGGATTCTTGGGTAGCCGGAGCCGGACTCGAGAGTTCGGAGAACCTGCGCCTTGGCTGGGAGCTCCGCCCAAATGGGGCACACCCTAAGGACTTTGAGCAGATGCCGGTCCGTTGATCCACCCTTCCGTTCCCACAGGACCGCAGCCCGGAAAGCACCATATGAAAAAGTCCACCGTTGTCGGTCCATCCCCCAAACCACGAGCCATCACAACCGTCTTGGCCCTGAGTGGAACCGTCGTGGCACTCATGCAAACCCTCGTGGTACCCCTGCTGCCGGACTTCCCCCAGATCCTCGGAGTCACCAGTGATGACGCTTCCTGGCTCGTCACCGCTACACTCCTCGCAATCGCCGTGGCCACGCCGATCATTCCGGAAGCGCCGACATGTACGGAAAACGGAAAATGATGGCAATCTCCCTCGCCATCATGATGGCCGGTTCGGTCATGGCTGCCGTAGGCGGAGCATTCCTCTGGGTCATCACCGGACGCGCGCTCCAAGGTTTCTCCCATCACCGAAACCGCATCGGCAAACGGCTTGAACAGTCTCGTCCGATCCATCGGTACCTCCATGTCAAGTGCTGCAGTGGACAGTCCTAACGTCCGTCACTATGACCGTAGGGTCGATGGCGCTGCCGTCCCTTGCAGCCTTTCAGGACGTCTTCTGGACGGCTGCTGCGGCGGCAGAATCCTCAGCGCTTGCTGCACTTTTCATCCCTGGAAAAAAATCGGACCCTCGCCTGATGCCCGGAACGGGGTCGCCGGCCTTGTCGTACAGGGACGCGTACACAACGCCGAAAACCTCCCGCTCACCCCGCCGTCGTCACCGCCTCCACCCCCACGGCGAACCAGTTGACTGGAACAGGGCCGACAGCGATGGTCGCTATTCGATAGCCCTCCCCACCCCAAGAATGTACTTGATTGTCACCAACGCCACCGGTTGGACTCCCGTTGCAAAAGTTTTGACCTTTGACGGCCACACGCCCCATCAGGACTTACTCCTGCGGGATCGAATGGAACTTACGGGAACAGTAAACCGAGAAGACAAGCCTGTACCAGGGAGGGTAGTAAATGTCCTTCAAGCAAGCGGGGATCACGTTCACACAACAACAACCGGAGCAGATGGCGTATACATCTGCCGCTGCCGGCCCCAGGGCGCTAAACCATGGCCGTGTTCGAGCCAGCCACTGCACAAAAAGTGGTCATCGACACCCAATCTGCCACTGTCGATTTTCCCGCTGCGCCACAACTCGCGAAACATTAACTGATAGGACAGTAACCCGGCTTCCGAAGGTTATGGCCGCGTAACTCCAGCCGCAGGGGACTGTGAAGGAAGCGGGCATCCACGGTGCGGGGGCTGTTCCCCATTGGTATCGCCTGCACCCTCATGTTCGCCCTCGGTTACGGCCGACTCCTCCTGGCGCCAAGCGCCGCACCCCACTCCTGCATGACCTCAGCGGCAGCTGGACAGCGTACTTTGCTCTGCTCTGCGGATGCCTGCTGGCGCTCACTCCAGGGCTGCTCGTCATCAATCAGCCACGAATGCTGGAAGATCACAGAATCTGACGGCTACGCTAAGCGGCACTACTGGTGAGCGTGCATATTCGATTTCGAACTTGCGATCGACGTCAAGGTCACCGTGCAACTGACTATAAATCTGGATAGCGTGACGCAGCCAGTGGGCGAGCTTCATACCGCCCCCCAGATGCGGCTTTTCGACCGGGAGAACTCAAGGGCCGATGGGGCTATAGCTTGGTGACTGCGCACCTGAACGCAACCTTTGACGGTCACAGGGAGGATGGGGCGTCCCTTTGGGATCCAGCTGGCACGAAACTGTGCGCCGCCATGATCGGTATCGCGGCCCGTGAGGAAAAGAACCCCAGTATCTCGAGCGCCTTTGCGCGGTCCTCCGACGTCGTGGCGACGGCGCCCGCAAAGACGGTGTCGATGGCGCAGTCTGGTGGCAGTACTCCGAGGACGCGAATGCCGGGTTGTCCCACGAGCTCGCTGAGCTGCTGGAACCCGAGTTCGACATCGCCCTGGGCGAGCGAGTGGGCAACCGGAATGCCTGGACGTGCCTGTACCATGCGTTGTTTGAGCTCTTCGCCTAGGCCCCAGTCGTCGATCATCTTCATGAGTGCGACGCCACTGGGGCCGGTCGAGTAGCCGATGCGAGCGGCATGTTGCAGAGCGGCGCGGAGGCCGGCGGCGTCGGGGAACGCGCGTGTTCTTTCGTGGGCAGCAGGCGCATTCGACGTGGATGGAACGGCCACCGCGACCTGCGAGAGCATCAGTGGCGTCACCGATTCAGCAATGACAAGCCCGTCGTCGACGAGCCGCCGAAGCGCATCCAGGGCAAGGAACACCAACTCGAACTGCTCGCCTTCGCTCACGCGTCTGGCGACATCCACGCCACCGACGGACTCGAGGTCAAGGCACGGCAAACCGGAAGCTACGGCGGCCTCCGCTAGATCGGTGAGAACATGGCGGGTCGCCATCGATGAAATCGCTCTCATGCGGCTTCCTCGAAGGTCTCGGCGTCAACCTCGAGTGCTGCGGCTGCTGCGTAGCGCTGGCCCGATACCGTGGATGTTCCGATGAGGTCACCGGCGCGGTTGAGCAGCTCGGCATCAATCGAGAGGCTTGCAGCCGCCTGATTTTCGCGGAGGTGATCTACGCGGGTCGTTCCCGGGATCGGTACTACATGCTCACCCCGCGAGAGCACCCACGCGAGTGCGAGCTGCCCAGCAGTGCAGCCGGCCTCCGCTGCCAGGGCGCGCCATTGGGGCAGCAGGGTCGCGTTCGTCGGCCAATGCTCGGGTTGAAAACGCGGCATTGCCCGTCGGATGTCCTTGGGCGCGAACTCTTCTGGGGAGTCGAAGCCATTGCTAAGGAAACCCCTCGCGACGGGCGAGAACGCCACCAGTGCGACCCCGCTCACGCGGGTGGCCTCAAGCATGCCAAGCTCGGGGTTGCGGCTCCACAGCGAATACTCGTTTTGCACCGCGGCGATGGGAGCTTCAGCCTGGGCCTCCCGCAGGCGCTGGACGGACACTTCGGAGAGTCCGATGGCACCGATCTTGCCGGCGGCCACCATCCCAGCAAGCGCACCAACGCTCTCCTGGATGGGCACCTCCCTGTCCCACCGGTGCAGGTAGTACAGGTCGATGTGGTCGACGCCGAGACGCCCGAGCGAGGCGTCAACCTGGGCGCGCAGCGTCTCAGGTCGTCCATCGATCTTCTTGACGCCGTCGACCATTGCCATGCCGCACTTGCTGGCCAGCAGCACTTCGTCGCGACGCCCGGCTATCGCCTGGCCCACCAGCTTCTCGTTGAGGCCGCCACCGTAGAGCGTGGCGGTATCGAGCATGCGTACGCCTTCGTCGAGCGCCGAGCGCAGGAACGCCAGACCGTCCTCGACCGAGGGAGGGAACCCATAGGCGTGGCTCAGCGACATGCAGCCGAGGCCGATTTTCGGCAGGATCACGCTAGCTGCTCCTCGAGCGCACCGAGTACCCGGTAGCAGTCGATGACCTGGCGGATCGAGGAATTCGGCTCGCGGCCCTCCCGGATCGCATTGACGAACTCGCGGTCCTGCAGCTCGATGCCGTTCATGCTGACCGCAACCTTCGACACGTCGATTTGCTCGTCCTTGCCATTGAACAAATCGTCGTAGCGCGCAACGTAGGTGGCTGTGTCGCCGATATAGCGGAAGAAGGTTCCGAAGGGGCCGTCGTTGTTGAACGACAGAGACAGGGTGCAGATCGCCCCGGCCTCACTCTTGAGCTGGATTGACATGTCCATGGCGATGCCGAGCTCGGGATGGATCGGGCCCTGGATGGCGTTCGCCTGGACGATCCTGCCGGCTTGGTAGGCGAACAGGTCCACTGTGTGGGCGGCGTGGTGCCACAGCAGGTGATCGGTCCATGAGCGGGCCTCACCCTTGGCGTTCGTGTTGGTGCGGCGGAAGAAGTACGTCTGCACGTCCATCTGCTGCACATTGAATTCACCCGCGGCAATCCGGTTGTGCACGAACTGGTGGGAGGGGTTGAAGCGCCGGGTATGGCCGACCATCGCGACGCGATTTGACGCCTCGGCGGCAGCCAAAGTCGCCTCGGCCTCCGTGAGGGAGTCGGCTAGGGGGATTTCGACCTGCACATGCTTGCCGGCCTTGAGCACCGCCTGGGTCTGCGAGGCGTGCAGCTGCGTCGGCGTTGCAAGGATGACTGCGTCGACGTCGTCACGCTCGAGCACTGCATCGAGACCGACCACGGCGTTCGGGACGCCGTACTTTGAGGCGACCGCGGCCGCCTTCTCCTGCGTGGTGCCCGTGACGACTGTAACCTCGGCGTCCGGGATCTCGGCGAGGCCATCGAGATGCTTCATGCCGAAGGCGCCCGTGGCGCCGACGACCGCTATGCGGACCTTCTCACTGCTCATTTTTTCTATCTCCTTGATGGGTCAGCTGTTCAGGGCCGGTGCCGGTGTGGTGTTCTGGGCTGTCTGAACGACGGATGGGGTGCCGGATAACGCCTCTGGGGTGCTCTCACCGCGCTTCCCTGCGCCCTGCAGATGGGCCGCGACAGGGTTAGAGATGACCAAGTGCCCGACGGCCGTGTTTGACGCTGGCACGTGGTAGAACCGGTGGTCGACTGAGGGGGCCGCACCGCCGAACTGGTCGTCCATCGCGCCACGCGCGATCAGCCAGTCTACAAGCTCGATGCCTTCGGAGCCCGCCTCGTCGACGTACTCCATATGCTGCCACTCGGTCAGGCCCAGCGGATCGGCGATGAGGTGGTCGAGGAACGCGTTGTCCCACTCCTTATTGATAAGGCCAGCGCGCGGACCCTGCAGTTGGTGGCTCATGCCGCCCGTGCCCCAGATCTGCACATTGAGCTCCGGGCCGTCCCACTTGTCCAGGGCGCGGCGCAGGGCCTTGCCGAGTTCGTAGCAGCGGCGGCCGGAAGGCACCGGATACTGCACCACGTTGACAGCCAACGGGATGACCTTGCACGGCCACTCCTTGACATCGCCGTATACGAGCGACAGCGGCACTGTTAGACCGTGGTCCACGACCATCTCGTTGACGAGGGTGAGGTCGAAGTCGTCCTGGATGACCGACTGAGCGATGTGCGCGGCGAACTCCGGGTAGCCCTTGACCTCCGGAACCGGGCGGGGCCCGTAGCCCTCGTCGGCGACGGGGTACTCGCTCCCGGTGCCGAGCACGAACGTAGGGATGATGGAGGAGTCGAACGCGGTCGCGTGGTCGTTGTAGACGAGGATGACGACGTCCGGGGTGTTCTCCTTGGCCCACTTGCGGGTCCATTCGTAGCCGTCGAAGACCTTCTTCCAGTACGGCTCCTCGGTTTTGCCGAGGTCCATCGCGGCACCAATGGCCGGGACATGCGAGGTGAACAGCGCGGAGGTGTACTTCGCCGGGGGGTTCTCGCGCGCCGTCTGGGACTTTTCGCTCGGCACCGGAGGCGCCCAGCCGTCGAGGTCTTTGGCGCGGTTGCCTTCTGCGCGGCGCCCGCCCTCGATCATCATGTCGCGGTAGGCGGCCTCTGACATGCCTGTCATCGAGCCGGCCATCTGCTGGAAGCTCAAGCCATGGGTAGCGCCGATCTTGCTCAGGAAGTAGATGTTGCCGCCCTCTGCGATCATGGCGTTGAGGTCCATGTCGAGCACGGCTTGGCGTTGCTTCGGCGAGAGGGGCCACTCGTCGAGGTAGCCTTCGCGGTTGGCAAGGTAACGCTGGCGGTTCTCGGGCTTCATTAGGGACATCGAGAACTGGTTAAGGTGGTATCCCTTGCGGGCCATGTCGGTGTCGAAGATCGTCGTGCCGGGAACCTGGTTGTAAGGCTTGTCGAGCGTCATGTCATGCTCCTTCGGGCCAGTAGAGGCGATGAGGGTTGTCCACGAGCAGGCGCCGCTGGAGCTCCGCCGTCGTCGCTATTTGTGGGATGAAGTCGACCAGCAGCCCGTCGTCGGGCATGTGGTCCTTGAGGTTCGGGTGGGGCCAGTCGGTCCCCCATAAGACGCGGTCCGGGAATTCCTCGACCACGCGCCGGGCAAACGGGACCACGTCGGTGTAGGCGTGCTGCTCGCCGTCCAGGGCGTTGGGCCCGGTGACGCTCAGGCGTTCGGGGCAGGAGACCTTGGTCCAGACGTTCGGGTTCTCGCGCATGAAGCGCAGGAACAGCCCGAACTCGGGGCCGTTGGGGTCCTTTGTCACGTCGGGCCGGCCCATGTGGTCGACGACGACGTCGGTCGGGATGCTGGAGAAGAAGTCGTAGAGGTCCGGCAGGTCCGCCGCCTCAAAGTAGATCACGACGTGCCAGCCCAGCGGAGCGATCTTCGCGACGATCTCCGCCAGCGAGTCCGTGGGGACCCGGTCGACGAGGCGCTTGACGAAGTTGAAGCGCACTCCACGGACACCGGCCTCGTGCAGCTCGGCGAGCTGGGCGTCGCTTACGTCGCGCCGGACGGTCGCGACGCCGCGTGCCCGCCCGTTGCTGCGGCGCAGCGCGTCGACCAACGCACTGTTGTCGGCACCGTGACAGGTCGCCTGGACGATCACGTTGTAGTCGAAGCCCAGGTAATCCCGCAGCGCGAAGAGCTGCTCAGCGGAGGCATCGCAAGGCGTGTACTTGCGTTCCGGCGCGTAGGGAAATTCTTCGCCTGGACCAAACACGTGGCAGTGCGCATCGACCGCTCCCGCTGGCAAATGGAACGTGGGCTTGGAAGGGCCCTCGTACCAGTCGAGCCAACCGGCCGTCTTCTCGAAGCCGCCTGTGGTGTCTCCGTGCTCCATGATCAGTTTCCCGTGTGCCATGGTCAGTTCTCCACGTACTTGAGGCCGGCGGCGGCAAGCGGCTCGCGCATGCCGTAGATGTCGAGGCCGAGCACGCCTTCGCGGAATTTCTGGCGCTTGGCCTCTTCGTTGTCTTCGCGCGCCTGGCTGGCATCAGCGACAGCGCCGACGAGTTCGCGCGGCACGACAACGACGCCGTCGACGTCTGCGACGACCACGTCGCCGGGGTTGACAAGCGCGTTTGCCACGACGACCGGGACATTTACCGACCCCAGCGTGGCCTTGACCGTGCCCTTGGCGTTGATGGCACGGGAGAACACCGGGAACTCCATCTCCTCGAGGTCCGCTACATCGCGGACACCGCCATCGATGACCAGGCCCTTGCATCCCCGCGCGGCCAGCGAAGTGGCGAGCAGCTCGCCGAAGAATCCGTCCTCGCTCTCGGTGGTGCAGCCGGCGACGATCACGTCTCCCGCCAGCACCTGTTCGGCAGCGGCGTGAAACATCCAATTGTCGCCGGGCTGCAGGAGCACGGTAACTACAGGCCCGCAGAGCTTGGCTCCGGTGTAGACGGGGCGGATGTAGGGGCGCATGAGCCCGACGCGGCCCATCGCTTCATGGATCGTCGCGACACCGAACTTCGAGAGGCGTGCGACGTCCTCAGGAGCAGGGCGTTCAATACTAGTGTGGACAAGTCCGAGATTGTTCAATCGCATGGGGTTCCTTTTAGTTAGAGCAGGCGGGCGGCCAGCGCGCGGTCAACGCGCGGGTACACGCGGCGGGCATTGGCTTCGAAGACCTGCACGCGCTCGGCGTCGGTCAGGTTCTCGGTGGCATCGACATACCGCTTCGTGTCGTCGAAGTAGTGGCCCGTGCGCGGGTCGATGTCGCGCACCGCGCCGATCATTTCGCTGGCGAAGAGGATGTTGTCCGCGGGGATGACCTTCGTGAGTAAGTCGATCCCGGGCTGGTGGTAGACGCAGGTGTCGAAGAAGACGTTGCTCAGCAGGTGCTCTTCCAGCTCCGGCTTGCCGAGTGCCATGGCGAGGCCGCGGAATCTGCCCCAGTGGTACGGCACTGCCCCGCCGCCGTGGGGGATGACGAGTTTGAGCTCGGGAAAGTCGCGGAACAGGTCGCCCTTGAGCAGCTGCATGAAGGCGGTCGTGTCAGCGTTCAGGTAGTGGTCTCCGGTGGTGTGGAAGACCGGCTTGCAGGACGTGCTCACGTGCACCATGGCGGGGATCTCGAACTCGATGAGCTTCTCGTAGATCGGGTACCAGGACCGATCTGTCAGCGCCGGTGCCGTCCACTTGCCACCGGAAGGGTCGGGATTGAGGTTGACCGTGACGGCGCCAAGCTCTTCGACGGCTCGAGTCAGTTCGTCGACAGTGGTCGCCGGATCCGCGCCCGGAGATTGCGGCAGCATGGCCCCCATCAGGAACCGGTCGGGGAAGAGTTCGCTCACCCGTGCGCACAAATCATTGCAGATGCGTGCCCACGTCATGCTGACCTCAAAGTCACCGACATGATGGGCCATGAATGAGGCACGAGGGCTGAAGACGGTGAGATCACTGCCGCGCTCGTCCATCAACTTGAGCTGATTTGCCGTGATGGTCTCGCGGATGTCGTTGTCGGAGATCTTCAGCTTCGCCGGATCAGGGGCTTCCCCCCGCCCTTCAGAAAAGGCAATCTGCAGGTCGCGCCAGGCGCCTAGCTGGGCCGGAGCAGTCGTGTAGTGGCCGTGGATGTCGATGATCACCGAGTGTCGTCCTTGTCACGTAGGAGGTTTACGCCTACTAATGCTCGCAGGCCACAAACCTGCAGTCCAATAGATATTCCCGGCGGCCCGTATAGATATGATCAATAGATGGCCCTAACCGACCTCAACCAGTTGCGCACTTTCGTTGTGCTCTATGAACTTCGCAGCGTCACCGCGGTCGCCCAGCGCCTGCATGTCACGCAACCCACCGTCAGCTATACGCTTCGCCGGCTTCGTGCGCGGTTCGGCGACGAGCTGTTCCGCCGCGAGGGGCATGACATGGTGCCGACCGCCAAGGCCACGCAGCTGTTCGGCCCGCTGCACGAAGCGCTAGCGCAGATCGATGCAACCGTAAACGAGACGGATGCCTTCGAGCCCTCTGCCTTCAGCGGCCAGCTGATGCTCGGACTCACCTCGATTGGCGAGCAGACCTTCCTTCCGCCCATAATGGCGGCCCTTGAGCGCGAAGCCTCCCGGCCGCACCTGCAGGCGGAGAGACTGGACTCGGACCAGGTCGAGGATGGGCTCGCGCGAGGTACGATCGACCTCGCGATTACCGTTTCGATGATCGACAGCCCTCAGTTGTGGCGCTCACACATTCGCGCCGTCGAGTACGTCGCACTCGTCTCGGGAGAGCATCCCCTGCCGTCCACCGGACCCGACATGTTTACGGGGCGCCACTTCTTACGGGTTTCAGCACGCGGAGGGCACATCTTTCCGCTGCAGGTGCTTACCGAGCACGGGCTGATGCACCAGGTTGTGCTGACCATTGAGGATTACGCGACGGTACCGGCGGTCCTGAGTACAACAGACCTTATCGCCCTGCTGCCGCGGCACGTCGCCGAGGTGTTTAGCGGGTGGTTCCCCAGCCTGCGGATCGCGGACCTTCCGTGGTCGGGCCAGAGCACCCCCGTCTCGTTGTACACCCGGCGCGAGGCCAGCCTGACACCGGCCCAACGGTGGTTCCGCTCGCTGGTTCTGAGCGCCGTTCGCGAGTAGGGCGGCTTCATTGCGTCAGCTGCGCTTGCGGCTCCAACTGGCCCTCGCCGGGGCAAACGGGCTGCGCACATGGATCGACCACGAAGAGTGCGGGTGGATCGTAAGGATGCAGCGCTCAAACCAGGCGTAGGCCTCTTTGGACAGCTTCGGCAGCACGGCGTCCTTGTCGAGGTCGTCTTCCGGTCGAGGCCGCAACGCTTTCCAGACGAGCTGCACCTCGGGCGCTCCGGTCGGAACGCCACCGACGTCGATCACCGCGCGGTCCCAGGGCAGTTGCAGCCGTGGGTCTCGCTTGTACACCCAACCGCTGGGCGCGCCGTCCTCGACATTGATCTTCAGCACCCACACGTTCTTCTCAACATCGCGGACGAGCACGGGCTGCACTTCCTCGTCCCGCCGGCTCTCCACGAACGGCACGAGTTCCTCTTCATCGCCCAACGCCCACCCGTCGAATCCCGCAGGCAGACTCGCCACGAGCTGAGGCAGATCGCTGGTCACCACACTCACATCAGTGTTGGAGCGGTCGCGGATCGGCTGGCCCAGCCAGCGGTCCAGAGCGGCACCGCCTGAGAGCCACCAACGAACTGGCGACGCGCCGAGCAGGTCTGCGACGGCCTGTGCGGCGAGCGGCTCCCATGTCGTCTCGGCACTTGGCACGGTAGAAGGCATGCATCAAGGGTACCTAAGGGTTACCCGGCATAGGTCGCGTGCAAGAGGGAGAAGCCCTAACCTCCTTGTGTGGCGCTTCAACACTTATGTGGGCGTGCCGGATCAGTCGTCGCCGCCGTAGGGCCCCTGCCAACATGGCCCACACCCCAACCTGACGTCAGGTAGACGCTGCAACCAACTAATTTGACATTTTGGTCGCGAGGATGAACGAGCCACGCGGTCAGGTTGGTTCCGTCCAGTCCAGTGCAGTGATCGATTTGGTGTCGGGAAGCTCGTCTTTGACCTTAGGTGGCAGGCATCGTATGTATACGAGGCGACGGCCCTGGGAGTGGTGGCACGTCCCAGGCTGTAGCGGACGATGTGTTCGTTCTTGCTGCACAGATGAGGATCCCGACTGTTTCTGCGTGCGCGTCGCGTCGCAGGCGATCATCAACGAGGGCTATGTAGAAGTTCAGTTTGCCGGCGTACTCTGGCTTGAATTTTCCGGTCTTGAGCTCGATCACGATGTAGCCCGTTGACCGCACTAACAGCCCCTCATTAGCGCCTCCCTCCGGTTTATGGAAGGGCGACGGCCGATTTGTCAGCGTGTATACGAGCGGACCCTGACTGATGGTGGGCATTACGGTGTGGGTATGGAACCTGATCACAAGCCCTCAGTTATCAGCCGACTACTGGACGAGGTGTCGTGGGAGGGCAGCAACGTGAAGCGTTATCAGGACGGGGGTCGCGGCATGGAAAACCCACTGACTGGGGAGGTTTTTCAGGGCCTGTCTAACCTCCCGCGAGACTCTTCCTCGGGGAAGTCCTGCATTGCGCCCATGGCGCCGACCAAACTCGACTTGCGTCCGCCAATGAGGCTGAATGTGCTGAGCTCGACGTTCTGCCGGTCTCCTGCTGCCTGCACCCAAGATTGATGTCCAGCCAGACGTGTGCGGTAGCCGGTACCTGTCCAAGTTTTAGTGGAGGCCAAAGGCTTCAGGAAAGGAGCTCTGTTCAATGTTGAGCAGCTTCCTAGGGAGTTGCTGTGCCTGCGGGCGCACCGCGGCAACCGCACGCCCTTGCTCCTGCTGGTCCTGAGCACTCCCCCACCTATCAGGCTCTCAGGGAGTGGCCGTCTCGAGGTCGACGCTGGTGTTGCCGTGGGTCTTGAGTCCCTGTGCGCCCGGGCGGGAATGACTGCTGAAGATTATGAGGCTTTGCTAGCCTCAATTCCCCATTATCATGCGACGGAAAAGCGCCCCTATCGGGTCTCCCCTCAACCATTGCAGCGTCCCTCCACCGGACCGCTGACGGCGTGGCCCAAGCCATCAAATGGCACTCGGGTGGCCTGGTTGGCGAATCTGTGGCGGTCGTTGATTAGCCCTTTGACGGCGCGGAAGGTCAGAGGACGAGGGATAAGATTTGAGGAGCTTCTTCAGCGTGCGGAATGTTACTCCGCAGGATATTCCCATTCCCAGCCCCGAGAAACCATTCCGGCGCCGTCATAGGCGATGCTTCCAGTGGGTGTGGTTACCGCTGAAGGATAATCCCTTCGGCCTTTTCACCCTGACCCAAGCTGCTAGGAAGCAGACGGGTTGTGTCTGCAACACAATTTTGGCTGGCTACCGTGTCCAATTGATTCATCCTGGTGACATCAGTGCTATAGCCCTTCCAGTAGTATGCAGAAAAACTAGTAAGGCCAGGTACACCATTGACACGAACCGCACCTTCAAAGTCTGCGGAAGTTTCAAGCTCAAGGGCGACAGCTAGGGCCGTTCCGGGTGGGGGCTGGGCATATGGGACGTCGCAGGTGATCGGCTCTATGGAGGTGATCTTGAACTTGAGAGTAGCGGAGTCCAGCGTGTTGCCGCCGGCCGCTGCCATCTCGCCGATCTTTTTGGGGATATGGCCCCGAGCATATCTCGCCGGTTGCCGAACTTATCACTGACTTAGCAGTCCTGTGGTTGCTGGTGGACCACAGGTGCCTTGGGTTGCCACTCCTGCAGCTCGCGAGTCAGTCCATACGGTACTCCGTCGCTTAGCGCCACCGTGAACGAATCAATACTGTGGCGTGTGATGAGGATTCCTCGGCATCCCTCATAAATTGCCGCGGTTCGGGCCACGGCCACGGCCTCGTCCAATTGCTTCTCCATGTTGGCTCGGTTCGTCGCCGTGATAAGGATGGAGAGGTCAATAGTAGATTTCATGGGTCAGTCCTGCTTGGAGGGTATCGGAGCGTCCACGTCGTCGTAGATGCGAGCTGCGGCGATCTTGCCGCTCGCTCCGCGGACATAAATGGCAATTCCTGCTTGGGGAGACATAGTCGTGCGTCCCCAGCCCACGACGTTGTATTCTACTGCGCAAGCTCGTCCATCATCGGTTGACGCACATTGTTCGAGGCGAATTCCGCCACCATTTGAGAAGAAGTGCTCATACAGCGAAGCCAGCTCATGGGCGCCGCGGTGGATGTGTGTGCCGCCCGAAGGTTCACGAAAGTATCCCCCGTTATCGAAGGATGCCACAACGGCGGTAATGTCGCCGGAAGCGAGTGCGCGCTGGTAGTCTCCCACGAATCCCGTCTCCTTCACGTCTGGGTCAGGTTGGAGCAACGGAGGCCGAAGAGAGTGGCTACCTGTCAATGGCCACGTGCTGAAGTACATACGCATTTCGAGAACTTGGCCGTCAGGCGTTCGATCGCTGACGATTGCGATCGGCATGTCGATGGCCCCGGATGGACCATCAAGTGTAAGAACTACCTCCTCGACGGACCGTGGGCCCGTCACAATCAGGTTCAGAATATCAACTGAATAGTTTTTCTCCCTCAACCAATCACCCATTTCCTGGATAAATCGAGTGAAGGCGGTGATTCCTTTGATCCGTCCGCGAATAGGATGGTGCAACTCTGGTTCGCCACGGAAGGATTCAATTAACCGGGAAGTTTCGCCAGCTACCATGGCGCGGAAGTATGACCCCGGGGCAACATGTGTTTGACTTTTCTGCGCTTGCAGTATCGACAGCCTACGGCGAGATAACAGCTCGAGGGGCCAAAGCATTCTCAATTCCATTCTTCCTCAGCCGGATACCCGACTGGGACCAAGGTGATGATTTCATATGTGTCCGTTCTCAACTGCCACATGAGGACTGAATGTTATTCTGCGTTCCTGCGGCGAGGCTGACTATGTCATCGTCCCGGGGCCACAGCGCTGAAGCTGTCCCTGCTGCGATGATCCGGGAGACAGCCAACCTCCCGGATCACCTGGCGCCCGGTCCCTTAGACTGCTGCACGGAACTGGCCGAATACACCAGGATCCAAACCACGTCTACTTCTGCGACCCGCATCCGGCCTAGCATCGCGGAAGCAATGAGATCACCAACCGGCTCCTGCAATCTGGTTCGGGAATGACAGGGACCTCTCGATGCACACCCCGGAACATCTCCGCCGCGTCGCTGCCACTCTCACCCGCCGGCAGAACACGATGAGTTGGGCCCGGAGACCCGGGCCCACGTGGAACGAAGCCTCACTAAGGGCAGACAAGACGCGAAGTCCGCAGGCAATATCGCCTTAGGTGTACAGCTAAGGCGATATATCGACGGGCTATAGCGCCACTACTTCGTTGTGTAACCGCCGTCGACTAAGTGATAGCTGCCCGTAATGAATGAAGCAGCATCACTGCCGAGGAACGCGACGAGTTCGGCGACCTCTTCGGGCCGAGCCAGTCGGCCCAGCGCGTGCTGGCTCTCCAGAGCGACGAGCGCTTCTTCCCCGAATGGGCCTTCAACTAGAGGAGTGCGGGTAAAACCTGGTCCAACGGAGTTGACCCTCACACCTTGTCCGGCGTACTCGAGAGCGGCGCTCTTTGTCAGACCCACCACACCGTGCTTGGCGGCGGTGTACGCCGAGAAATTGGCGAAGCCTACCGAGCCAGCGATGGATGAAATGTTGACTACGGAGCCCCCGCCATTGGCTGCAATTGCCGGCAACTGGACCTGCAGTCCGTAGAATACCGCGTTGAGATTCACCTCTATGACCGCACGCCAGCTCTCCGCAGGGTAGTTCTCGATTGTCTCAATGGGGCCCAGGATGCCTGCATTATTAACTGCGAGGCGAAGAGGAGCGAGTTCATTCGCGCGCTTGACACTGTCTTTCTGGCTTGTGAGGTCGGTTACGTCACCTGCGAAAGCCTCAGCGATGCCACCAGCACTGACGATCTCATCTGCAACACGTTTCGCCGCATCGCCATCACGGTCGCTGATGAGCAGGGCATCTCCGGCGGAGGCTAGCTTCAAGGCTATAACCCTACCTATTCCCGAGCCCGCTCCTGTCACGATGGCCGAGCGTAGTTCTGCCTTGTTTTCTGTCATGGGGGTTCCACTCTTTCCACTAATGAGCGCGCCGGGTCATCCGCGCGCTAGCTGCGGCGCTTCCGCTAGGCCGACGCATCCTTGCTATCGGCATCTTTGTGCAAAGCAAACGCCGCTACAACATATGTTCACAGCTAGGAAAGCCGCGGCACGTGTCAGATTGAAACGTGGTTCAGGAGGCAACCCCTCCTGTGGCGCCAAAAGGCTGCAGCGGTGGGGAAGCGTGGGTTCGAGCCCCCATCACCCCAGAAACGCGAAGCCAAGGTCAAGCTTCCCGTGAAGAGAGCGATGCGGTCCACGCGGATGCTAGGGGTCAGGTCATCGATGCAGAAAGTACGCCCTGCTCAGCTGCGTTGGGGCTCGTTGGCAGTAACCCAAGTCGCGATCTGTGTACGGGAGTTGACTCCAAGCTTGCTGAGGATATTCTCTACATGGCCGCCTACAGTTCGCGGAGAGATGACCAATGCCTCCGCGATGGCCCGATTGGTGAGTCCACCTGAGACGAGCTGTGCGACCTTGAGCTCTCTCTTGGTGAGGGGGGATGTTGTCTCAACCATGCTCGCCGCCGGCATTCCGAGCCCCACTAGTATGGCCTCTTCCTTTGTCAGGGTGAGGCTTGGGGTGTGGCGCGATCCCAAAGCTTTCTTGAATTCTCCGGCAGTGCGCATGGAATCACCTTGTATGTGTGGACCGAAAGCCTCCACGGTCGTACCAAGACTGGTCCATACGGCGCAGGCCGCCTCAGCTAGATCGGCCGCCTTGGCGAACTGTGCTGCGGAGGCAGCTATCCAGGACAGCAGTTCGATGACCAGGGCCGTGCAGATCCCATCTTTAAATTCACGCTGAAGCTCGAGTGCACGCACGGCCGCTTCTCTAGCACCATCGATGTCACCTTGAATCCAGCGGACCACACCAGTGGTCCAAAGGATATAGGCACGGGACCAGCGTTCACCGCGGCGTGCGCTCAGGTCCAGGCCGTCTCGACAGGTCGCCAAGGCGTCGTCTAACTGAGAATTGTAGGCTTGGGCCGGCCCGAGTACGAAGACCGTGTCCAGAACGGAAGCAGAATCGCCTGTGGATAGGTAGAAATCTCTGGCGTGCTGGAACAGTTGGATCGCAGCTGGAAGATCGCCTGAGAACATCTTATGAAGACCTTCCCAATGAGACGTGTGTGCCTCTAAGACAGGGTCGTCCAGTTCTGCTGCTAATAGTCTGCTATCAGCCAAGTATCTTGCAGCACCGGCACGATCACCCTGGATCAGTGCGACCCATGCCGCCACCCATAGCGTCTCCCCCCGCGCTGCGGAGCTTCCGCCCATTTCCGACAGCATCCTGTCCAGCCACAGCCGCCCGTCGTTGAGGAATCCTCCTGCTATCCAGTGATAACGCAGCATTGTCACCAATGCTGCGCCTGCCGCGACTTCTCCGGGCGTTTGAACCGACCAGTCCAACGCCGATATCAGGTTTGCATGGTCTTCCCGCATTCGTGCCAGAGAACCAGCCTGCCCAGGACCGCACCATGAGTCGACCATCCCGGCCGCTCGGCTCAAATAGTGGTCCCGATGCCGCTGCCTCAAGACCGACTCAGCGTCTGAGAGCTCAAGTTTCTGGCTACCGTACTCGCGCATGGTCATGAGTAACCTATAGCGCAGGAGTTCCCCCCGGCGTTCGGTCAAAACAATGGATTTCGCAACGAGGCGGTCCAAGATGTCGGGAATTCCCTCCGCGGACTGGCCTCCGAACCCGCAGACGTCTTCAGCCGCCTCCAAGTCAAAACTACCCGGAAAGACCGAAAGCCGTGCCCAGAGCAGCTTTTCGGTGTCTGTACAGAGCTCATAGCTCCAGTCGATGAGCGCGCTGAGGGTCTGCTGCCTGGGAAGGGACGTACGATACCCTCCCGACAGTAATTCGAATCGCTTGTCCATCCGCTTCACGAACTGGACGACGGTTAATGAGCGCAGACGCGTGGCCGCCAGCTCAATCGCCAACGGGATTCCGTCAAGCCTATGGCAAAGCTGAACTACAGCGTCGCTGTTCTCAGCGGTGATGGAGAAGTTAGGGTACACGCTCCGCGTTCGATCTATGAGCAATTGAACCGCTTCATATCTGTCGAGGCATTCGGGCCGCTCAATGTCCGCAGGAGAGGGTGTAGTAAGCGGAGAAATTACACATATGTTCTCGCCGGGTAGCGACAGCGGTTCGCGACTAGTCGTGAGAATGTGCAGCGACGGTGCCTCCCGGAGTAGTAAGGCGACTAAATCCGAGGTCGACGCCAACACGTGCTCGCAATTGTCCAGGATGATCAGCATCTGCGTATCACGCAGGTGAGATATCAGTTTGTCCGGGACTGGCCGGTGAGACTGGTCCTGCAACATCAACGCAGCCGCCATCCTTGAAGCAACCCCACTGCCGTCCTCAAGGCTGGCAAGCTCAACTAAGCAAATCCCGTCGCGGAAAGCCCTTCGAGATTTTTCAGCCACTTCAAGGGCCAACCGTGTCTTCCCGACACCTCCGGGTCCCGTTAGCGTGACCAACCGGGATTCGGCGATTCTGCTCCTGGCGTCCAGCACTTCACGCCGGCGGCCGACAAAGCTCGTCATGGACGTGTTGCTACTAAGGCTTGCTCTCGTAGGCGTGGTTTTATTCATTCGTCGCTGCATCCTGTGTGAAGCACCGCCAGATCTAGGGGTCTGTCGGAAAGAAGGATTCGGATCCGGGTGACAGCCGCGCTAGTGACGCTCGGTGATGGCCAGTAAGATCCCGGCACGGCAGTCGGCCTAGCGGTGTGGGACTCCCAGTATACGTGGCGTGCGACACAAGACAGGTATGGGAGGGGGTCATTTTCCCCGTGCCCTCATGCGTGGTCCCCTGCATGCTGGAGATGAGGAAGTTGAAACATCTGCGTTGTAGCCTCCCAGCTGTCAATCATCCAAATTCAAGGAGAAAAGTTTGTGTCGAATTCAATGACGAATTCCCCCCGGTATTACGACTCACGGCTTTCCTAACTTGTTTCTAATTACAGGACCGCAGAGCCCATCGGTTCTATACAACATGCCGCTCGCCATTGAGGATCATGTCGATTTTGCTACTGACGCAATCCAGCACGTCTTGGACAACGGGCTGGAGGTCATCGAGGCAACGGAGGAGGCCGAAAACGAATGGGTCAAACACTCGAATGAGGTTGCTCAAGCCACTCTAATGCCGGGGACGGACTCCTGGTACATGGGGGCGAACGTCCCAGGAAAGCCTCGTGTCTGCTTGGTCTATCTCGGAGGCGCGCCTGCATACCGACAAATGTGCGCGGACAAAGCCGCCGCCGGCTATGAGGGATTCATGCTTGAGAACAAATCGGATCGCATCAAAATCGAATTGCCTTAAGACGCCAAGCCACGGTTCCGTTTTGCACCACATGAGACCTGTGGAACTAATTAACGAATAGAGGAGAAGAACATGCCCGTAGATGCAGACGTCCAGGCCCTGTTGGACACTATGGACCAACAAGGACTGAAATCCTTTGAGCAACTGAGCGTAGACGAATCGCGAGGCGTCATTGCGTCTTTCACGACGCTTCAGAAGCCTCGCCAAGGGGTCGGGAAGGTCGTGGATGCCCTGTATCCCGTTGAAGGTGGCCACCAAGCGCTGCGTATCTACATTCCCGAGGCCGCTGGGCCGCTGCCGGTTATCCTCTATTTCCACGGGGGTGGCTTTATCGCAGGCGACCTTGAGGTTGTGGAGGAACCGAACCGCTCACTGGCCAACGATACAAGCGCCATCGTGGTCGCGGCCAGCTACCGATTGGCGCCCGAAAACAGGTTCCCGGCAGCGACAGATGACGCTCTCGCAGCGTTGCGGTGGGTGCAAGAAAATATCGAGCAGTATGGTGGAGATGCCGGCCGCCTTGCTGTCATGGGCGACAGCGCTGGAGGAAATCTTGCTACTGTGACGGCGATTCGGGCCAGAGACGAAGGAGGGCCCCAGCTTCGAGCGCAGGTACTTGTTTACCCAGTGATCGATCCGGCGGCGGATCTTCCCTCCAGAGCTGAATTCAAGGAGGGCTATCTCCTGACCGCGGCTGGCCTTGACTCGTTCTGGGATAAGTATCTTTCCTCCCCTCAGGATGCCGAAGACCCGCATGCTGTTCCGTCGAAAACCCCGTCCTTGGCTGGCCTGCCACCCGCCCTTGTACTCACTACAGAATATGAAGTCGCTCGTGATGAAGCAGAGGCATATGCCAAGCAGTTGACCGAAGCAGGTGTGGAGACCGAGGCGCTCCGATTCGACGGCCTAATCCATGGCGCGTATTGGATGTCCGGAGTGTTGCAGCGAAGCGACGACATGCACCAATCAATTGTGCAGTTCCTCGCCAAACGGTTAGCGGACTAAGGACCAGCTGAACCGCTGACTTTCGGCCGCCCAAGAACTCACGGCGACGTCTCTTAACCGTTGTTGCAGCCGCAGATCTATCTTCCGGTATTACTTAGCGGCCCGTGCCGCGATCCAGGATCCAATCAGTCTGAGCCGCCGCGGTATCCTGCACGCTCGGCACGGGATGCCTGAAAGAAGATGATTCTGGAACGAAAAATTGGGGCGTCGCTATTTTTCGAGGGGGCATGCGGGGGCGTTCGACTTCCCGGGATGTGGGCCGGGTTCGGAACGTTTGTAGGAGTCGTATAAATTCGCATGCGCGGCCGGAAGCAACTGACTGCGCGTGGCCGGCAGTGGGTCTGGTGGCGCGGGGGTAGTGAAACTAGGCTCGGATGTGGGGAGAAACCAAGTGTTAGGAAGGTATCGAACATGAGGGGAATGAGCCATATCCCTCTTCGCCTGACGACCGGGGCGTTCATCCTGAATGCCGGACACGGCAAGCGCCACCTGGATAAGGACAGTGCAGCCTGGCTCCAGGCGATGGCGGCAAGGGTCATTCCGCCCGTCACCCGGCTTGAACCCCAAACGTTCGGCAAGGTGCTTAGCTATTCGGAAATGGCTCTGGGGGCGTCCCTGCTGGCACCGTTCCTTCCGAGCCGCCTGGTCGGAGTCGGACTCGGGATCTTCTCCGGGTCCCTGTTGACCATGTATCGGAGGACTCCCGGCATGACGGAGGCGGATGGCATCCGCCCCAGCCAGCAGGGAACGGCGCTGGCAAAGGACGTCTGGATGTTCGGCATCGCCGTCGCTCTCGTGCTGGACCGCAAGGCCAGGTCCGGAAACACCCGATAGCGGGCTCCGTAAAAGGGGTCTTGCTGGATACGCGCAGGCGGCTGCCCATGGCGTTGGAGTGAAAGCGGAAAGCCCGCAACCACCTGAGTGGATGCGGGCTTTCTTCCCAGCGACAGGATCGCCACGGCCGAGCCGCAACGAGCCTAGAGCCAGGCTAGACCGGCTTCCTCGGAAATCCAGGGAAGCTCGGTCTGCTGTGTCTACCCTGTTTCGGCGCCCACGTTTGCCGGGCAGCCCAGCTCCGCAGGCAAACCGTGGAAGGGCTACATGGAGGACATGACTATGCTGTGCGAGCACCCGGAACTCGGCGCCAGGGATGATCATAATTAGCCGTCGCCGGAGACCAGTACCGACGCGGCACAACCCCTTCGTCTACTTCGAATCGATCACCTCATCCCCGGACTGCGCAAACAACGACCACACCGATCTTGGCCTACATCACCCTAACCTGTGCAACGATGGGGCACGACAGCCCCTGCGTTGACGGGCACCCCGGGGCCTCCAAAGCGACGACGCCTGACTCCGGCAAAACGGTCGGAAACTACGCCGCGACGCGGGGGCTTCTTAGAGAGTCAACGCGTCACCCTAACTTCCCGCGGGACAAGAGAAGGCTGGGGTTCAACCATTGAGCGGAAGTGGAAATGGCGTGGCTAACTCAGAGTCCGGCGATTCTGTGGTGGACCGCGTAGTCCGCCTTGTGTCCGCATTCCCGAGGGTGTTGTCAGTCTCCAGCTGTCCGAGCTCGCCCACCGCGCTGAGCTGCCGCTAACTACCGCCCATCGCCTCGTCGGGCAACTCACTCGACACGGCCTGCTCGAAGCAGGTCCAGGTGGTAACGTACGGCTCGGACTGCGGCTATGGGAATTGGTTAACCGCACGTCGCCCACACTGGCATTGCGTCAGGCCGCCATACCGTTCATGGAGGACATCCAGCAGGTCCTGAACCAGAATGTAAATCTCGCCGTCTTGGACGGCTGGGAGGCACTCTTTGTGGAACGGCTCTCACGACGCGGTTCTGTGAGGAACACGGCCAAAGTGGCGGGCAGGATGCCTGTGCACATTTTGTCCGCTGGGCTGGCCTTGATGGCCTACCAGGACAAAACAGTTCAAGGCAACTACCTGGATCAGTTCTCTGATCCTTCTTCCCTCGCAGCCACCGACGCCGTACGGGCCCTGCTGGCGGAAACCGCCCGACAGGGCTCGCTCAGCTTGAGGACGTTGTGGACACCAACACCTGGGGCATCGCTGTACCGGCCGGTCGTTAACGGCAGGCAGCGGGCAGTGCCCGCGCTCGGCGTCGTGGTCCCGTTGGGCGAACTGCGCCTTCAAGCGTTGGTCCCGGCCCTCCAGACGGCAGCCCGGGGCATCGGCAGTCAGCTTCCGCACTCCTAAGAACCCGGTGCCATTCAACGGAATGAATATACCGCCGTCCGGCTCTGGCGCTCCACACTATAAAGCAGACCATCCATCAGGCCCCAAGGCCCGCAATGAAGCGAGAATCAGTCATGGCAGCACGCAAAGTCATCAGCACCCAGGTGGCCATCATGGGAGCCGGACCCGCCGGGCTGATGCTCTCCCACCTGCTGGCAGAATCGGGCATCGAATCGACTGTCATCGAAGTTCGAAGCCACAAGGACATCTCCGAAACCGTCCGCGCCGGCATCCTGGAACACGGAACCGTCAACCTCCTGGTGCACAGCGGCGTCTCGGACCGGGTGCTGCGCGACGGCGACCGGCACGACGGCATCGAACTGCGCTTCAACGGCGAGAGCCACCGCGTCGACTTTAAGGAACTGGTGGGGGAGTCCGTGTGGCTGTACCCGCAGACGGACGTGTTCCTGGACCTCGCCGCCCGCAGGAAGGCCGACGGCGGCGACGTCCGCTACAGCGTCACGGACACTTCGGTCCATGATCTTGAGGGCAAGCCAAAGGTCTGGTTCACTGACGCCGAGGGTGTGGAGCATGAGATCCAGGCGGACTTCGTGGTGGGTGCTGACGGCTCCCGCAGCCACTGCCGGTTTCAGATCCCGGAAGCGCACCGCAAGTGGTACTTCCACGAATACCCCTTTGCCTGGTTCGGCATCCTGGCCGAAGCCCCCCGCAGTTCCGACGAGCTGATCTACGCCAACTCTGCCAACGGCTTTGCCCTGATCAGCCAGCGCACCGAGACCGTCCAGCGGATGTACTTCCAGTGTGATCCCAAGGAGAACGTGGCCGAGTGGGACGATGACAGGATCTGGGCCGAGTTTCGCAGCCGGGTCAACGGCAACGGCTTCGAGCTCAACGAGGGGCCGGTCATCGAAAAGATGGTCCTGCCGTTCCGCAGCTTCGTCCACACCCCCATGCGCCACGGCAACCTGTTCCTGGCCGGGGACGCCGCCCACACCGTGCCGCCCACTGGCGCCAAAGGCCTGAACTTGGCGATCCATGACGTGAAAGTCCTCTTCGAGGGACTCGACAGCCATTACAACTCCGGCTCCGGCCGCCTGCTGGAGTCCTACAGCGACCGTGCGCTGGAGCGGGTGTGGAAGGCGCAGCAGTTCTCGTACTGGATGACCGCCATGCTGCACACCCCCGCCGATGCCGATGACTTCTCCCGCGCCCGCCAGCTGGGCGAACTCAACTCTGTGGTCTCATCCCGGCACGGCATGGCCTACCTCGCCGAGGCCTACACCGGCTGGCCCGGCACGCAGTAGGACGGGCACAAACCCCGCGCATTATCTATGCAGCTATCCACCTGAACCGAACTGACCGGAAGTAGTTCTGTACAATACATCAAGCTTCGTGGGCTTACCGTCTCTGCCATCGGCCCGGCTGCATGGGAATGTCCCATCTTTACAGGGGTCATCAGCAGGCCGACAAAGAATCCATCCGCACTATCCACCGTGCTTTGGATCTGGGGCGTTACCCACCTTGACAGCGCGGAGCTCTACGGACCGTTCAAGAATGAAGCGCTTCTCGGGAAAGCCCTGAAGGGCCGCCGCCATCTCACACGTGGGTAATGTGAGAACCTTGGACAGCTCAGCGCGAAGCATCCGCGCCGCGGTGGAGGGCTCCCTGGCTCGCCTCGACACTGATTACATCGACCTCTACTACCAGCACCGCGTTCGACAAGACGGTCCCCATCGAAGATGTCATGGGAACACTGACCGAACTCATTACCGAGGGTAAAATCCGGCACATCGGCCTCTCTGAAGCTGGCCCTGACACTATTCGACGGGCGAATGCTGTCTATCCGGTGACCGCCTGCAGCCGGAATATTCACTGTGGAGACGTGATGGTGACGACGGAATCTTGGAGCTGCTGAAGGAGCCTGGAACCGGTCTTGTACCTTACTCACCTCTAGGCCGTGGCCTTCTCAGCGGAAAAATCCTTTCCCTTAAGCAGCTCGACCAGGACGACTGGCGCTTGACTCACCACGCTTCATGAATGGTGTACTGGAAAAGAACCTTGAGGAAGATCTACTTGGGACCGACGTCAGCTCACCGCGGAACAAATCTCGGCTCTGGAGAGCGTCACACAGCCAGTGAGTGATCATCACGTCACACTGTCGCGCAGGGATCGTCATGAACATCGCCGGGGCGGGCGCCATGAAGCTCCTTGAACTCCTCCCACCTTCCGGGCTGCACTTGGAACATCTCTCCGAAGTGGCGGTGGCCAAAGGAATGGCCAGCGTCATCACCGACAGCCTCTGGGCCGCAGAAAGCATGGGCCTGCAGAACTGGGCGCACGAAGAGATTCTCGAGCAGTTTGCATCCCATACTGCCGAGACGGCCAAGCAGTACCTTTCCGGTACCGCTCAGCACGTCAAACGTCGGCAAATTGAGATGATGTGTTGACGCCAACCGAAAATAGGGCCAAAAACGCCAACTGAAAATGAGGCCACTGACCATTATGGAAGATGATCACATTGGATGTTTGGGCGCAGATACGCCACCGATACGCGACGGAGAAAATCTCCAAGAGGGAGCTGGCTAAACAGCTCGGAGTTTCCTGGGGGACGGTGGACCGGGCGTTAGAGGCGGAGCGGCCGCCGAAGTATGAGCGGAAGCCGGCCGGATCGAGCTTCGATGCTTACGCGCCACAGGTGCGGGCCTTGTTGGTTCAGACGCCGACGATGCCGGCCTCGGTACTGGCCGAACGCGTCGGCTGGACGGGCTCTGCATCCTTGTTCCGGGACAAGGTCCGTGGACTCCGGCCCGAATATATGCCGGCGGATCCGGTGGACCGGCTGGTTCATGAACCGGGCCAGGCGATGCAGTGCGATTTATGGTTTCCCCATGAGCCGCTGCCTCTGGGGCACGGGCAGGAGGGCAAGCCTCCGGTGTTGGTGATGACGAGCGCGTTCTCCGGATACATCCAGGCCAGGATGCTGCCGACCCGCACGACCTTTGATCTGCTGGGCGGAATGTGGTCGCTGCTGCAGGAGGCCGGTGCAGTGCCCAAGCAGCTGGTCTGGGACAACGAATCAGGAATCGGCCAGGGCCGGCTGACCGAGCCGGCGGCGGCATTCGCCGGAGTGCTGGGCTGCGAGATCCGGCAGTTGCCGCCACGGGATCCGGAATCCAAGGGCATCGTGGAGCGGATGAACCGCTACTTCCGCCAGCGCTTCATGCCCGGCCGGACGTTCGCGTCCCCGCTGGATTTCAACGACCAGCTCGCGGACTGGTTGCCGCGGGCGAACGCCCGCTACTCCCGGACCCGACACGGCCGCCCGGCCGATCTCTTCATCCGGGACCGGGACGCGATGCGACCGTTGACTCCAGTGGCGCCCGCGTTCGCCTTCCGCAGCAGCGTTCGGCTGCCACGGGACTACTACGTGCGGGTCTTCTCCAACGACTATTCCGTGGACCCAGGCGCGATCGGGCGGATCGTGGACGTCGAAGCAGACCTGGAAAAGGTGACCGTGAGCGCCGATAGCCGGCTGCTCGCCAGCCACGAGCGGCGGTGGGCCAGGCACCAGATCTTCACCGACCCCGCGCACGTGGACAAAGCCGCCTCCCTCCGACGGATCCACCGCAGCGTCAAGGCCGGACGGTCCACGATTGTGGAGGAACGGGACCTGTCGATCTATGACGAACTGTTCGGCGTCGCCATCCCCGACGATGCCCGCGAGCTCTCCGGGGCAGGACGGTGAACGGGGCAGCGAAGGACATCGAATACTACGCCCGCGCACTGCGCGCCCCGCGGATCGCCGACGGCTACCGATCCCTCGGGGACCGGGCACGGGAGGCCGGCTGGTCCCACGAGGAATACCTCGCCGCTGTCCTCTCCCGAGAGGTTGCCGAACGAGAGGCCTCCGGGGCCGCCCTGCGGATCAGGGCCGCGAGGTTCCCCGGACACAAGCTGCTGGAGGAGTTCAACTTCGACCACCAGCCTGCCGCGGACCGGAACCTCGTCGCGCATCTAGGCACAGGGTTCTTCCTGGAGGAAGCCAAGAACGTGGTCCTGCTCGGCCCGCCCGGCACCGGCAAGACCCATCTGGCCGTCGGGATCGGGATCCGGGCCGCACGCGCCGGGCACCGCGTCCTGTTCGACACAGCGACCGGGTGGGTATCGAGACTGGCCGAAGCCCACGACCGCGGTCGCCTGCCCCAAGAACTGGCCAAGCTGCGCCGTTTCAAGCTGCTCATCGTTGACGAAGTCGGCTACATCCCCTTCGACCAAGACTCGGCCAACCTCTTCTTCCAGCTGGTCTCATCCCGCTATGAACACGCTTCCCTGGTGCTTACCAGCAACCTCGCCTTCAGCAGGTGGGGCGAGGTCTTCAGCGACGCGACAGTGGCCTCGGCGATGATCGACCGGATCGTTCACCACGCAGAAGTCCTGAACCTCACCGGCAGCAGCTACCGGCTCCGGAACAAGACAAGAACCCAGCTTCAGGCACAATAGAACAGCAACCCGTGGCCCTGTTTTCAGTCGGCAAAACTGGCCCTATTTTCGGTTGGCGTTAACATGATGGATGTCGTCGCTATCTCAACGAAAGTGGCTACGAGAGCACCATGATCGCATCAATTGAATTCAACTACACCGGGCTGGGCAAAATGCCGTTCTTGGCCGCTGCCGCAATCACGCCTAAGCACATATCGCTGCTCCGGCCTCCAGCCTAATCTCCCGGCTTCAGCTGGCCGCCATCCCCCACCATCCGACGCCGTACGCTTCTGGGGACGCTATACGGTTCCGCCACCGGCGCATTTCCATGGCCGGCAAACTCAACTGTCGCTTGCCAGCGGGATGGCTGTTGCTATCAAAGATCGTGCCGGAAGCAGGGCTCACAAGCGCAGTGCTCGCCACATCGTCGGACTGGAACGACAGGGCTGGACGCCGACAAAGTTACGGACCGCTGGCCCCTTTGACAGCCAGCGAGCAGATACAGCAACGCCAGCAGGACGTGGAACCGGGCGCACCAAGGCTCCGACCTTCACGCTCAACGTTCCGGCCGAGAACGTAGCCGCAACGGTCCCGGTTCAACAAAGTTCGCTTTCAGGGGGCAGTGCAGCATCCCGGCCGATCCGGGGAGACCCTGGGCCGAGAGATCACGTTCCCGGCTTCAGCAAAGAGATTCCAGAGGGCGTCCTATGGCCTAAGGCTTGTGGCCTTCCCTGGCCGATTGCGGGCCATCAGTATGCGGTCTTGTCGAGCTCGAGTCCAGCGGCCTGCAATTTCCTATACAGAGTCGATCTGGATATCCCCAGAAGAGCGGCCGCTTCCTGCTTGCTCCCTCCGGTCTCCCGGAGGGCGTCGAGGATGATGTAGGTCTCGCCTCGTTGAAAACGACTCAAATTCCGGCGCAGCGCGGTCCGAGATAATTCGGGCGGCAGATCCGATACTTCAATCGAAGGTCCCAGGCCACTTGAGACCATGCCCTTCACCACCTCCTGGAGCTGGCGGATATTCCCTTCCCAAGGGAGTCGAAGCAGGATTTGGATAACAGTAGACGATAACTTTCTGGGTGTGGCAAATGAAGCAGCCAATTTCGGGATGTCATCGGTCCGGTCTCGAAGGGCGGGAAGCCGTATTTCGCTGACTTCGTTGCCAGCAAAGAAGGTCTGAGCGGTCGTTCCGAGCACATCTTTAGTGGCTAAGCAAGCCATGCCGCGATGTTGGGCATCGAGTAATATCCCCGCTGCTGCTCGGCCGACTGCTCCGGGCAGCAGGTCGATATTTTCCACCACAATAGTGGCATCCTGACCATCAGCGGCGACACCTCGCAGCTCCTCCAACCAAGCTGGGTATCCATCTGCGACTGCTGACAGTGCGTCATGGATGTGCAATGCCTCTGATTGTCGATCGTTGTGGAGGACTTGGGCTAGCCAGCTTTTCCCCGTCCCGGTTTCACCGGCTATGACTAAAACCGATCTTCCGAATTCCCGGCGAGCGAGGTGACAAGATTCGGCAAAAGCAGCGTTCGTGCCGATGAGCTCAGGAGGTAGCTTGGCAGCGCGTGGTTGCGATGCACCGTTAGCCGCAGCGCTCGATTGCACAGGTTTGTCCCGCACTTGCAAGACCGCCCCAATTGCATCCGAACCAAGCCGGACCGGCGCGGCCGTGACCGATATCGGCCCGTTTCCCCACCCTGTCACCTCTCGTGTCCCATCTTCGGACTGAAGAATACCGGCGGCATACTCCCAGAGCTGGGGTTGGTTGGTCCCTTCGAGAATCCGAGCCGCATGCGGATCACTAATGAGGATCCGGTCGCTGACCACTGCCACACCAGCCGTCCGTCGCCTTGCCCTCATAAATTCGGCCAATAATGCCCGCTCGACAACAGAGCCAGACTCCGCCATCACCTGCTCGATGGCAGATGCTGCCTGCTGAGCTACTACCGTGATAAGTCGATTGTTGTGGTCAGCGGCCGCAGTGACGTCCAAAATGCCCCGTAACCGTCGGCTGATTGGATCCCGAATGGGTACGCCCACACACGTGAAGGTCAAGAATGCTGATGAATAATGCTCCGAGCCGTCGACCCGGGCCAGCATGCCGGTTTCAATCGCAGTTCCGACGGCATTGGTGCCGATGGCTTCCTCCGCGTACAGGTGCCCAGGATGGGCGTTGACTGTGTCTAGCCTATTCACAAGCCCCGTGCCCGCGGTCCAACGTCTCATGACACAAGCACGCGAATCTGTAAGGATAAAAGCAATGCCGAGATCGCCGAGGCTCTCGGCCACAGCTGAAATGACCGTATTGGCTGCCGTCAAGAGGCGATCGTCGACCTCAGGTTCAGCCACTAACTGTGGCAGGCTCGAGTCGGCCGGAACAGAGCAGGCCTTACTCCGCATCCAGGAGGACAGTATTTCCTGACGGACTCTATTCACTCCGAGACTTCCCCCTAGGAAATCCTCTCGGGCACTGGCGAGGCTGTCAGTATGCAAGTGGGTCACGTCACAGACTCTTATTCACGAAAATCAACTACCTTCCGCATGTGCTCACACCCTGTGTAGCTCGGAGACGTCACTGCTGCCGCCCCTGTCTACCCAAGGAGACGTAACTGAGTGCTCCTTCTAGGCCGATTACTCATTGCACGACCACGGAAGTCAATTGTCCACGCGCTGCTTCCGCTCAGTGGAAATTGGTTTCTTGCCTAGAGGCAGAGTGTCCCATCTTGACACGAGCAGGCCTTGAAACTTTTGCCAAGATGGACCTCATCATTGACACCCACTGTGTGCCCTTCGGGGAGTGCACTTGGGAGAGCTCGCCATGGTCAAAGGAGACTAAAGATGAAGGAAAACGGTTCAGAGGACCTGCACGAAACGTCCCGGCCAATTCGGAGCTTCGTGAGGTCCAGCCAAGTGGTGTTTGACACAACCGCGGACGTCGTCGTCGTGGGCGCCGGCTCGGCGGGGCATTCGGCGGCCCTGCACGCCCGCGCCGACGGGGCCGACGTGATCATGTTGGAGGCGGCCAATTTCGTGGGAGGAACCACGAACAAGTCCGCTGCCTGGTACTGGATGCCAAACAATAAGCACCTGCGGAGCGAGGGGTTGGTGGACAATAAGGAAGACGCGATCCGTTACATGGCACGGCTGTCCCGGCCCCAGATGTATCGTGAGGACGCTGAACGGTTTGGCCTTCCGAAATGGGAGTATGAACTGATTGAAGCCTTCTACGACAATGCGTCTGACGCGGCCGAATCTCTGGAGCAGCTGGGAGCTATTACTGCCTACCATGCGAAGGAAATTCCCGACTACTACGCCAACCTCCCTGAAAACAAGACACCCTACGGGCGCGTTCTCCAGCCCAGGGATGACGACGGCAACGTAGGGTTCGGGGAGGTCCTGGTCGCGGGACTGAATCGTGCAGCTGAAAAGGCCGGCGTGGAGACCAAGCTCAACCGGCGAGTCCGGCAATTGGTCATCAACGAACGCGATGAGGTGGTCGGGGTCATCGCTGTCCTACCCGACGGTTCCACGGAGGCCTACAGGTCACGCAAGGCCGTGATCTTCAGTACCGGCGGCTTTGCCCACAACCCAGAACTCCGCAGAAACTTCCTTTTCGGACCCGTTTTCGGGAGCTGCGCTGTAGAAGCAAGTCAGGGCGATCTGATCGAGATTGCGTCGGATCTGGGTGCCCCACTGCGAAACATGAACTACCCGTGGGGCGCCCCAATGCCGCTCGAACGAGCACTCTGGGGAGATAAAGACGATCCCAATGTCATGTGTATGTTTGCCCCTCCCGGTGATTCTATGGTTTTTGTCAATAAGTACGGGAAACGCGTAGTTAACGAGAAACTCCAGTACCACGAAGCGATGCAAGCTTTTCAGACATGGGATGGGTACAAGGCGGAATATTCAAACCTATTCCTGTTCATGATCTGGGACCAGGCGTCCGACGACCGTTACAGGGGCACGGCGTTGGGAAATCCGATATCTCCTCCGGGAGAGAGCCGGAGCCACATCGTCAGTTCCCCGACGATTGCCGGACTCAAGGAAGCTATTGCCGAGAAGCTTCTCGAACTTCGAGAACATGTAGGTGACTTTCAGCTCGACAGCGAGTTTTCTTCCACCCTTGAGAACACGATCGAACGGTTCAACGGCCACGCCCGCACGGGGATCGATGAAGACTTCCACCGCGGTGATGGGCCAATCGAGCACTACTTCAACTCTTTCAACGGTCCCACGAGACCGGAAAACGACAAGAATCCGCTTATGTTCCCGTTCGACTCCGATGGTCCCTTCTACGCCACCATTATTGCCCCGGCCACACTGGACACGAAGGGGGGACCGATGACCAACGTCCACGGCCAGATCCTGGATCAGGCAGGGGAGCCGATCCCAGGTCTCTACGGAGCCGGTAACTGCGTTGCCTCTCCTTCGGGCAAGGCCTATTGGGCAGGCGGTGGAACAATTGGACCCGCCTTTACTTTTGGGTATCTGGCTGGCAAGCACGCTGCAGCCGCACCCGAACTTAGCGCAGGTGTCACGTCACAGACGGAAATTACAACATCATCCTGATCCAGCTCAACCGATAGCGGACCAAGCGTTTGAATGGCTGTCTCCCGTCAGGGGCAGCCATTCTGCGCTGCCACTTCGTTTCCATCCTCCTGGCTGAGCATGATTTCACGAATATTCCAGCCAGTGGAAGACTGCTATTGCCAAGGGCGGCTTATCGGCCATTGTGGATTGCATGACAAAAATGAAACCCACCGCTAACTACTACGGGCAGAATGTCTCCGCCAGCATCGACGAGAACCCAGAAGGGGTCGTCGCGCTGGACCCGCAGCTTGCAGCAATCTGGGAACTTGCAGCCCCCTTTCTGCAGATTCGGGACAACGACGCCCACACGCTTTACGCGGTTGGAATTGCCCAGGCATTGCTGGGCTTCTACCCCGAAGCAGACGCTGCTGTAGTTCTTCCGGCCATCATGTTGCACGACGTTGGCTGGTCGCAGGTTCCACCAGAATTGGTTTTGCATGCGATCGCACCCGGAGGAGGAAGGCCTGATCTGGTTCTTCTACATGAAAAGGAAGGCGCCCGCCTGGCCGCCCGTGTCTTGGCCGAAGTCGGGTATAGCACTGACAAGATCCCCGATATTCTCTTGATAATCGACGGGCATGACAGCCGAAATGCTGCGCTGTCCATTGAAGATGCAATAGTTAAGGACTCCGACAAGACGTGGCGGCTGAGCCCCCACGGTATTGACACAGTCATGGACTGGTTCGGCTTGGATAGAGCTGCGACCCTGCGCTTGTGCAGCCAGCGCGTACTTGACCACCTCTTCACCAACGAAGCGAAAGTCATAGCCCGTGCACTCTCCGCTCTCGAATCGGTCACGCTATGGCCGCAACGGCGTGATCTTATGCGAGCAGATTAGATTGGACTCGAACAAGACCCGACATCGGATGGCCAGAGGTACGACCGCCGGCCGACGCCGACTAAACTCCCAGACAAGGAGGCCTCGATGGCTGGCGGCAGCCGGGAACCTGGACGCACCGCTACGTCAAGGGTTCTGGCCATCCTGGAAGCATTCGAAAAATCGCGGGGGTCCCTGAGCCTGACAGACATCGCGCAAGGTTCTGGCCTTCCCCTAAGCACGGCCCACCGGCTGGTCAACGAGCTCACCGATTGGGGTTTCCTCTCGCGTGACCCCAACGGCCGCTACCAGCTGGGTATCCGGCTGTGGGAGCTCGCCCAGAACACCGGGCGGCAACTCCGTGACGCGGCCCGCCCCTACGTCCAGGACCTTTTCTCCCTCACTGGTGAGACGGCCCACCTTGCCGTTCGGGCCGGCCAGGAGGTGCTCTATATCGACCGGGTCTATGGCTCCAAGCGCGTTCCACGGGCCTCCCGCGTGGGCGGGAGGCTGCCGATGCACGCGACCGCAGTGGGGAAGGTCATTCTCGCTTTCGAGGAGGACTGGGTCCGTGACGCCTACTTGAACCGGCAGTTGGAGCGGCACACTGCCCACACCCATGTGGATCCGCGGCGACTGGCTGATGAAATCGTCCAGATCCACGAGCAGGGGTATGCCATGACTCTGGAGGAAGTCCGGCTGGGCTCCTGCTCGATTGCCGTCCCGATCATTCACTCGGGAAAGGTCGGCGCTGGCCTCGGTTTGGTGCTGCCCACCTCGCAGGCGGCCACGATGACCCGGCACCTTGCGGTGCTGAAGGGCATTGCCGCCCAGATTGAGCGCGCCACCGCCCGCATCCCTCTGGAAACATTGTTGGGCGGCCATATTCAAGGAAAGAGCTGAGACGATCTCCCACAACTTGGAGAACTCTTGGCCCGGGATTTATTGGCTTCCGCTGAGTGGAAGTCCTCGCTGCCATTTTTGCGTGAACTGGCCCACACTGGGGAGTAAGAACCCCGGCATGCAGTGGCGCTGCCGGAGGTAGCGAAACCCAAGGAGTTTGAATGTCATCGTCGACGGAAACGGCCGGCCGTTGTCCCTTTGGACACGGCGCCGAGGCACCCGCAGGGCACCACGGCTACGAGCCGTTCCAGATGAAGGATCCCTTCACCGCGTACGCCGAACTCCGGACCGAGCAACCCGTCATGTTCGATGAACGGGTCGGCCTTTACGTCGTCTCCCGCTATGACGACATCAAGTCGGTCTTTGAGGACTGGGAGACGTTCTCCAGCGAAAACGCCCAGGCACCGGTCCGCGAACGCGGCGCCGCCGCGAGGAAGATCATGGAAGACGGCGGTTTCACCGCCTACTCAGGCTTGTCGGCCCGCCGCCCGCCGGAGCACACCCGGATCCGCGCCGTGGTCCAGAAGGCGTTCACGCCCCGCCGCTACAAGGCACTGGAACCCTTCATCCGGCAGAACGTTGTTGAGCTGCTCGAAAACATGCTCTCCCGGCCGGATCACCGCGGCGACATGGTGAGGGATCTTGCCTACGACGTGCCCACCATCACCATCCTGACCCTGATCGGCGCCGACGTTTCCCAGGTCGACACGTTCAAACGCTGGAGCGATTCCCGTGCCGCCATGACCTGGGGCGACCTCAGCGACGAGGAACAGGTCCCGCACGCCCACAACCTCGTGGAGTACTGGCAGGAATGCCTCCGCCTGGTAAGAGTGGCCCACGAGGAAGGCGGCGACAACCTCACCGCGGACCTCGTGACGTCGCAGCAGAACGGCGCGGAGATCTCCGACCACGAGATCGCCTCGGTGCTTTACAGCCTGCTCTTCGCTGGCCACGAAACCACCACCACCCTGATCTCCAACGCCCTGCGCGAACTCCTCGCCCGCCCGGAGCAGTGGCGGCAGCTGGTGGCGGATCCCAAGAAGATCCCGGCCGCCCTCGACGAGGTCCTGCGCTACGCCGGCTCGATCGTCGGCTGGCGCCGCAAGGCCCTCAGGGACACCGTGGTGGACGGGGTCAAAATCCCTGAAGGAGCCCAGCTGCTGCTCCTGATGGGTTCCGCGAACCGCGACGAGGCCAAGTTCGAAGCCGGCGAGGACTTCGACATCAACCGGCCCAACGCCCGCGAGCATCTCTCGTTCGGGTTCGGCATCCACTACTGCCTGGGCAACATGCTCGCCAAACTCCAGGCCAAAATCGTGCTCGAGGAAGTGGCCCGACTCGCCCCGGAGCTGCAGCTCGAGGATCCGGACGGCATCGCCTTCCGGGAAAACCTCTCCTTTCGTGTTCCCGAGACCGTGCCTGTTAGCTGGAAGGCCTAACAACATGCAAAGCAACGAATTCATCCAATTCTTCGACGGCGGCATCGAGCCGAAGCTTGAAAACCTCGGCGGCAAGGGCGCCTCCCTGGTCACCATGACCTCCGCCGACATGCCCGTCCCGCCCGGCTTCGTGGTCACCACAGCCCAGTTCGACACCTTTATGGAGGAAGCCGGCATCACCCGGCACATCCACCAACTCCTCGCCGATCTGGACCCCGAGGACATGGGCCAGGTGGACAAGGTCTCCACCGCCATCCGCGAGGACATCTGCTCCCGCCCGGTTCCGCAGGCGATGCGCGAACTCACCATAGGCGCCTACGAGGCTCTGATGTCCCGCTTCGAAGCACCGGTCCCGGTGGCCGTCCGCTCCAGCGCGACCGCGGAGGACCTCCCGGACGCCTCCTTCGCCGGCCAACAGGACACCTACCTCTGGCTTGACGGAGTCAAGGCCGTCACCGAGCACATCCGTCAGTGCTGGGCCTCGCTCTTCACCTCCCGCGCCATCATCTACCGGCTCAAGAACCACATCCCCAATGAGGGCCTCTCCATGGCCGTGGTGGTGCAAAAGATGGTCAACGCCAGGGTTGCCGGCGTCGCCATCACCATGGACCCCGCCAACGGCGACCGTTCCAAGATCACCATCGATTCCTCCTACGGGGTCGGCGAAATGGTGGTCTCCGGCCAAGTCACCCCGGACAACATCATGCTGGACAAGGTCACGCTGACTGTTATCTCCGAACACATCGGAGATAAGCACGCCGAACTCGTCCCCGACGCCGGTGCCGGCCGCCTGGTGGAGCGGGAGGTCGACGCCGAACGCCGCGCCCGCCGCAGCCTCACCGACGCCGAACTCACCGCCGTCGCGCAGATGGCCAAGCGCGCAGAAAAGCACTACAAGTGCCCGCAGGACATTGAATGGGCACTCGACACCGACCTGCCCGATGGCGAAAACCTGCTCCTGCTGCAGTCCCGCCCCGAAACCGTGCACTCCTCCAAGCCTGCCGCGCAGCCGCAGCCGGCGGCCACCACCGGCGGCTACTTCGGCGGAATCTCTACCCCGGCGCCCTCCAGCCCCGCTCCGACTACCGGCGGGTTCAGCCTCGGAAGCATCACCGCCTCCCTGCTCAAGCCCTCTGTCTAAGCCAAGAACACCAGCAAGACTCCACACACCAAGGCTCACCGCCGAGCCCTTTTGAAAGGACCGCCATGTCCCTGAAGTCCTTCCCCAAACCCTCCGAGCTTGTGGTTCCCGCCGGCGCCGAAGGATGGGAAAAAATCTACCCGTATTACCTTGTCTTCCAGGACAAGCTCAAGGAACAGGAGGATGCCAAGTTCTGGTTCTGCGACAGCCAGCACTGGCCCACCGTGTTCAAGCCGTTTGAGACGATCGGTGGCGAGTTCGCGGTCAAGTGCTTGGGCCAGTACAACGCCCGGCACCTGATGATCCCCAACGCCAACGGCATCGAATTCCGCATCCACCACGGTTACCTCTACATGTCACCCATCCCGGTCCCGGAGGACCAGATCGCCGCCCGCGTGCCCCTGTTCGAACAGCGCGTGGGCCACTACTTCCAGAACTGGGAGCAGCTCCTTAAGCAGTGGCACGTCAAGGTCAAGGACACCATCGATGAGATGGAAACCATCTCCTTCCCCAAGCTCCCGGACATGGTGCCGATGGAGGACATCACCTCCGGCAAGGGCAAGGACGGTTCAGAGAAGCTGCTGGAGAGCTACGACCGCCTCATCCAGCTCGCGTACCAGAACTGGCAGTCCCACTTCGAGTTCCTGAACCTCGGCTACATCGCCTACCTGGACTTTTTCAACTTCTGCAAGCAGGTCTTTCCCAACATTCCGGACCAGTCGATCGCCACCATGGTGCAGGGCGTGGACATGGAACTCTTCCGCCCGGACGACGAGCTCAAGCAGCTTGCCAAGCTCGCCGTGGAACTCGGGCTCCAGTCCCAGTTCGGCCACACGGACGACGTCGATGCCACACTGGCCGCCATCGCCGCCGCCGAAGGCGGAGACCGCTGGATCACCCGGTACGAGACCGCTAAGGACCCGTGGTTCAACTTCACCGTGGGCAACGGCTTCTACGGTCACGACAAGTACTGGAATGAGCACCAGGAAATCCCGCTCGGCTACATCGCCGACTACATCCGCCGGGTCGACGAGGGCCAGGAAATCATGCGCCCCACCGAGGAACTCATTGCGGAAAAGGAACGTATCGTCGAGGAATACCGGGAGCTGCTGGAAGGCGACAACTTGGCCCTGTTCGATGCGAAGCGCGGGCTGGCCGCCACCGCCTACCCCTACGTAGAGAACCACAACTTTTACATCGAGCACTGGACCATGGGCGTCTTCTGGCGCAAGATCCGTGAACTGTCCCGCATGATGCAGGCCGAGGGCTTCTGGAGCGAGCCGGATGACCTGCTGTACCTGGGCCGCAACGAGGTACGTGACGCGCTCTTTGACCTGGTCACCGGTTGGGGCGTCGGCGCCAAACCGATCGGCCCGGACTACTGGCCAGAAGAGGTCGAACGCCGCCGCGGCATCGTGGACGCGCTCAAGACCGCCCGGCCCGCCCCGGCGCTGAACACCCCGCCGGAAGTCATCACCGAACCGTTCACTCGGATGCTGTGGGGCATCACCACCGAGCAGGTCCAACAGTGGTTGGGTGCCGGCGAAGCGGTAGAAGGCGGCGGACTGCGCGGCATGGCCGCCTCACCGGGCGTCGTCGAAGGCTTGGCCCGCGTCATCACCGACGCGGACCAGCTCTCCGAGGTGCAGCAGGGCGAAATCCTGGTCGCCACTGTGACGGCGCCGTCCTGGGGACCGATCTTCGGCAAGATCAAGGCCACGGTCACTGATATCGGCGGCATGATGAGCCATGCTGCCATCGTCTGCCGCGAATACGGGCTCCCGGCCGTAACCGGAACCGGTTCAGCCTCCACCACCATCAAGACCGGACAGCGGCTGCGCGTGGACGGAACCAAAGGCACCGTCCAGATCCTCGATGATGAAGCCGAGCTGCTGGTGACCGGCCCCGGCGCCCACAGTCACAGTGCCGACAGCCACAGCCACAGCCATGTCTGATCCGCAATTCGAGGGTACGGGCCAGCTGGCCCGTACCGTCCTGATCACCGGTGCCGCCGGCGGGCTGGGCCGGGCGTTTGCGCTCGGCTTCGCCGGCCGCGGCTACCGGGTGGCGGTGGCCGACATCAACCTTGAAGGTGCCGAGCAGACGGCGAAGCTCGTCCGCGAGGCCGGCGCCAAAGCGGCAGCGTTCTCCGCCGACGTCACTAGTGTGGACTCTACGGAGGACCTCGCGAGAAGCTGCGCGGACTTCGGGAACGGGAGCATCGACGTCGTCCTTAACAACGCCGCGGTGTACGCGGGGGTGACACGCAGCCCGTTCGAGGACATCGACCCGGTCGAGTGGGACCTGGTAATGAACGTAAACCTCAAGGGCCCGTGGCTCGTGACACGCGCTGCCAGCCCGTACCTGCCCGACGGCGGGCGGGTCATCAACCTCTCCAGCGCCACGATCTTCAGTGGCTCCGAGCAGTGGCTCCATTACGTCGCCTCCAAAGGCGGTGTGGTGGCCCTGACTCGGGTGATGGCCAAGGAACTGGGCCGGCGGGGGATCACGGTCAACGCGATCGCCCCCGGCTTCACCCTCACCGAGGCGAGTTACGGCCTCATGGAGAACGCCGAGAACTACGGTGTGGACCGCGGCGCCATCAAGCGGGCCAGCCAGCCAGAGGACATCGTCGGCGCGGCGCTGTTCCTGGCCGGACCGGACAGTTCCTACTACACCGGCCAGACCATGGTGGTCGACGGCGGCCGACAGTTCATCTGACGCCCCGTTGGATGCCATCATCCGATTCTTAACCCTAAGGAGGACCAAATGCCAACGGTTCATTTCACCGACGCCGAAGGTGTTGTCCGCGACGTCCAAGGCAATCCGGGCGACTCTGTCATGGAAACCGCGGTGCGCAATGGCGTTCCCGGAATCGTGGCCGAATGCGGAGGCTCGCTGTCCTGCGCCACCTGCCACGTCTTCGTCCGCGAGGACTGCCTTTCGAGGCTTCCCCCGATGGAGGACATGGAGGATGAGATGCTCTACGGCACGGCCGTGGACCGCGAGGACAACTCGCGGTTATCCTGCCAGCTGCGCCTGACCGACGAGGTCGAACTATTCGTCACCACCCCGGAAACCCAGGTGTAGTCATGGGAACGCACACTGCCGCGCAGCCGGCGCCCGGGGCAACAGGCGCCCCCGGTGTCGAAACAGGCACGCCCACCCGCACCGGTCTCCTGATCATCGGTGCCAGCCAGTCTGGCGTCCAGCTCGCCGTCTCATTGCGGGCGCTCGGCTTCGATGAGCACATCACTCTGCTCGGCGATGAAGACCACCGCCCCTACCAGCGTCCAGCTTTGTCTAAAGAGTTCCTGCAGGGCACCGTGGACAGTGAATCGCTGATCTTCCGCTCCAACGAGTACTGGGCCGAACACAACGTGGCCCTGGTCAAGGGCGAATACATCGTCCGGATCGACAAGGAAGGCGACGGCTCCGGCGTCGCTCACGCATCTTCCGGCAAACAGTTTCCATTCAAGCGGCTTGCCCTCACAGTAGGTGCCCGGGCCCGCAAACTGGAGATCGATGGCGGGGACCTCGACGGCGTGCTGTACCTCCGCAACGCTGACGACGCGCTGGCGCTCAAGGCACGGGTAGGGAACGCGAAGGACGTCGTGGTGATAGGCGGCGGGTTCATCGGCCTCGAAGCAGCGTCCAGCCTGCAGAAGATGGGCAAGAACGTCACCGTCTTGGAATTCGGGCCACGGCTGGTAGGCCGCGCCGTGGGCGAGGAAACCGCCGACTACTTCTTGGACGCGCATCGCTCCCGCGGCTTGGATATCCGGCTCAACACGAGCGCCAAAGGCCTCACCGCGAACGAAGGCGGCACTGCAGTTTCCGGCGTTGAACTCCAGGACGGCACGGTGCTGCCCGCGCAGATTGTGCTGGTGGGTATCGGCGTGATTCCCAACACCCAGCTGGCCGAACAGCTCGGGCTGACCCTGGACAATGGGATCGTGGTGGACCGCTTCGCGCTGGCCTCGGACGGCACCACGGTAGCAATCGGCGACTGCGCAAACATGCCCAACCCGGTGCCCGGCTCCGCGCCGGGGGAGCGGATTCGGCTGGAAAGCGTCAACAACGCCATCGAGCACGCCAAGGTGGCCGCCTACTCAATCATGGGCAGGCACGAGGAGTACGCCGGGATCCCGTGGTTCTGGTCCAATCAGGCCGACCTCAAACTCCAGATCGCCGGTCTCTGCAACGGCTATGACCAGACCGTGATCCGGCGCGATCCGGAGCGCGGAAAGTTCACCGTCCTTTACTACCGCCGGGGCCTGATCATCGCCGCGGACTGCGTCAACGCGCCACTGGACTTCATGGCCGTCAAGAACGCCCTCGCCAAGGGTCAGAACATCCCTGCCGACGCGGCCGCTGACCTGGCCACACCCCTCAAGACGATCAGCACGGACAGCTAGCCACCCGGCCGTCCGCACCCAAAGGAACACTATGACCACGCCCAAGAATCCGGTTGCCGACACCGACACCGGCGCCGCGTCCGAGCACCCCGCGGACGTCAATCCCGCGGCTGACGCCTTTGCCGCAGGGCACCCTGTCCGTCCCGTTCCCGCCATCGGTCCGGTGGACACTGGCCCGATCGCCACGACCCCGGCCACGCTCAAGGAACTCGACGGTCTCTGGCGGGCCGTGGTTCACGAGACCCGGACCCGCGGCAACGACATCCATCTGCCGATCTCGCTCGCTTTCGCCGAGCGGCTGTGCCGGGCCTACCCCGACGCCGATGCCGAACTGGTCCGGGTGGCAACCCTGCTGCACGACACCGGCTGGGCCCACGTGGACGAGTCCCGCATCCTCTCCGAGGGATTCGCGGGGGACTGGCGCAAAGCTGCTATTCGTTACGAGCACGAGAAACAGGGCTGCGACGTGGCCCGCCGGGTGCTCCCGAGCCTGGGCTACTCCGCGGAATTCATTGAACGCGTCTGCGAGATCATCGATGGCCACGACACCCGCTCGGTGGCCCAGTCGCTGGAAGACGCGCTGATGCGCGACGCCGACCGACTGTGGCGTTTCGACCAAGCAGGAATCGCACTGGCCTCGTCGTGGTTCGGCATGGACCCGGCCACCTACACGGACCGCCTCGCCGCCGAAATCATCCCGGAGCTCATTACCCAAGCCGCCGTGGACATGGCCACCGCGGACCTCAACCGTTCCAATGCTCTACTCAAGACCGGAGTGATCCGATGACCGCTGTGACTCCCTCCGCCCTCGAGGCCCGCGCCGCGCTGGCCCTGCCCTACACCGAGGTGGACGACATGTTCATCCATGGTGCCTGGACGCCGGCCCTTGGGACCGACCGCAACCCCGTCACCGACCCCGCCACCGGAAAAGTGTGGGGCTCCGTACCGGACGGAACACCCGAAGACGTGGACGCCGCCGTCGCCTCCGCCCGCGGGGCGTTCGACGGCGAGTGGCCGCGCCTGGCGCCGTCCGAACGGGCCGCGTACCTGCTGCGGATCGCCGACGAGGTGGACACGCGCGCAAAGGAACTGTCCCTGACCAACACCCGCGAGAACGGCTCGCCGGTCTCCGAGTCCGCCGGTGCCGCCGCCAACGCCGCAGGCATCTTCCGCTACTTCGCCACACTGGCCGGCTACCTGGAACGCGAGGACGTGCGGGCCTTCCCCAAGGGCGGCGGCGAATCCGTGGTGCGGCGCGACCCCGTGGGCGTGTGCGCACTGATTGCACCGTGGAACTTCCCCATCAACCTGGTGGTTATCAAGCTCGCCCCGGCGCTGCTGGCCGGCTGCACCGTGGTGATCAAACCGGCCTCGCCCACGCCGCTGTCCATCCGCCTGATCGTCGACGCCGTAGCCGCCGCGGGCGTGCCGGCCGGCGTCGTGAACCTCGTCACCGGCTCCGGCCGGCTGGGGGATGCCCTCGTGAAGCACCCGGATGTAAACAAAGTCGCCTTCACCGGGTCGACGCCGGTGGGCCGGAAAATCGCAGCGGCGTGCGGGGAACTGTTGCGTCCCGTTACCCTGGAACTCGGCGGGAAATCCAGCGGGATCGTACTGCCGGACGCGGACCTGGACGCGATGTCCAAGGTGCTGATCCGCTCGTCCATGCGCAATACCGGTCAGACCTGCTACATCTCCTCACGCATCCTCGCGCCGGCCAGTCGATACGAGGAAGTAGTAGACATGGTCACCGCCACGATCGCTGCCGGGAAGCAGGGAGACCCACTTGACCCGGAGACGATGTTCGGCCCGTGCGCCACGGAATCCCAGTACCGGACAGTACTGGAGTACGTGGAATCCGGCCTTGCCGAAGGGGCGCTAGCAACCACCGGCGGACGCGCGGCGACGCTGGGCGGAGGGCTGGAAGGCGGCTATTTCGTGGAACCCACCGTCTTCGCCGGCGTCACCCCGGACATGCGCATCTCGCGGGAAGAGATCTTCGGCCCCGTACTCTGCATCCTGAAATACGACGATGTTGACGAGGCCGTTGCGCTGGCAAACAACACCACATTCGGCCTTGGAGGCCTGGTCTTCGGGCGGGACCCTGAAGCTGCCCTCGCTGTTGCGGACAGGATGGACACCGGCTCTGTCGGCATTAACTTCTTTGCTTCCAACCACGCCGCCCCGTTCGGCGGCCGGCACGATTCAGGGCTCGGCACCGAGTATGGGATCGAAGGCCTGAACGCCTATCTGAGCTATAAGTCCATCCACCGGAAGCCTTTGTCCGGCCCCATCACGCCAACTATCGGAGGATAGCTAACCCAATGAATTTGTCTAGTCCTTCCCTTGCCGTCACCGGAGCCACGGGAGCTATCGGCGGGGCTGTCGCCCGTCATCTAGCCCAGCTTGGAGTGCCCCAACGGCTCCTTGTGCGTTCGGTCGATAAGGCACCTTACCTCGAGAAGGCAGAAGTGTTCCCTTTCTCGTACTCCGATCGCTCAGCCTCGGAACAGGCATTGTACGGAGCCAAAACCCTTTTCATGATCTCGGCATCCGAAAGCGGCGAACGTATCCACCAGCACCGCACATTTATCGATGCTGCCAAGACGGCAGGAATCAAGCATATTATCTACACGTCATTCATCTCGGCTGCACCCGATGCCACGTTTACACTCGCGCGCGACCATTACCTCACAGAGCAGTACATCCAAGAGTCCGGGTTCGATTACACGTTTCTGCGCGACAGTTTCTATATGGATTTCATGGACGCCCTGGTGGGAGAAGACGGCATCATTCGCGGTCCTGCTGGTGACGGACGCGTAGCAATCGTTGCTAGGGCCGATGTGGCTCGGGCAGCTTCAGTCATCCTCCGGGACCCTTCAGCGCATCGGAATATTACATATGATCTCACCGGCCCCGAAGCGCTCACTTTGACTGAAATTGCACAGATTTTAGCCACAGCGCACGGAAGGGCCGTCAAGTTTCAGAACGAAACAGTTGCGGAAGCCTATGAGTCTCGCAAGGCATGGGCGGCGCCAAACTGGCAGAACGACGCCTGGGTCTCCACGTATACAGCGATCGCTTCCGGGGAAATGGCAAGAATAAGCCAAGACATCGAAACAATAACAGGTCAACGGCCAATGACACTCGCGCAATTCCAATCTATGTCTCCTGAAAGTGCACCGAAGGACCGTATCAACAACAACTGACTGATGTGTGGTTTGCTTCCGAGCTGCATTTCACACCTCTGGACATTCCTCGGGCCTCCACCTGTTTCTACCCGGAGAGCGAAGGAATGACCTTAATCCGGAACCGCTCCTGACGCTGCCGGCCGATACCATGTTCCGCAAGTGTTAGCCCCTCAGTAACGGCACGCATCTAAGGCAACCCTGCTCACTCCCTCTGAAATTCCAAGAAGTCCATCCCTCGCCCCGTCACGCAAGATTTATAGAGGCGAGAATTTCAGTCCCATGACCGCCCCGCTTTCTGCGGGGCCGCACCCGCTCGCCTCCCTGACTAAGGAATTGTCATGAAAATGCGCATACCCACCGCTGGCACCCAATTCGAAACCCTCGTTGTGCATACTGGTGATAGCTGCCCCGAGACCGGTTGGTGGCAACCGCTGCAGTCGGAGGACAAGAGTGAGGTGCCGACTTCCCGGTTTGTCGGCCAGGGCAGCCGTATGCCAGCGGTGGGTAGTTCACCAGGCATTTGGGTCAAGGGCAGCAATTCCCTCCACCAGAGCGACTATTAGGCAACGTATAGCCGGCAACTTCCCGACGCTTTATGTTTGGGGACGGATGGCGCCCCGTCCAACTATCGCGACACAACATATGCCCCTCCAAGCGATCAAAGACAGGACAGTTATGCCTAGAATGCTGATTATGGGACCTCCCGGTTCCGGAAAAGGAACGCAGGCTGAGCGGATCTCCGAGCGCCTCGGCGTCGTAGCGATTTCCACCGGTGATATCTTCCGTGCAAACGTAAAGGGCGAAACGGCGGTTGGCATTGAAGCCAAGAAGTACATAGATGCCGGCGACTTCGTTCCGGACAGCGTCACCAACAAGATGGTGCGCGACCGACTGAGCGAGCCGGACGTCGAGAACGGCTTCCTGTTGGACGGCTATCCGCGCACTACCGCGCAGGTGGATTACCTCGACGAGGTTCTGGCGGATGGCGACCAGAGGTTAGACATCGTCCTGCGGCTCACCGCGGATGATGCTGAACTCGTCTCCCGCCTGCTAGATCGTGCAAAGCAAACAGGCCGCAGCGACGACAACGAAGCCGTCATTTGTCACCGCCTGGACCTTTACCACGAGCAGACTGAGGCTGTGGTGGCCAAGTACGCCGAGCGCAGCATCCTAACCCAGGTGGACGGCATAGGCCAAATCGAAGAGGTTACCGTCCGGGTTCTCAACGCCCTTGGTACAACTGGCACCTTTAGCGGCATTGTATGATCGCGAAGGCAGTTTTCGTCCTACATCGCTCTGCTCCGTAGGGTCGCGGCACCCGGTGGGGCGGCTATTTTACCGTATCGAAGAGCCTCTCCTGCTTTTCTCAAGGGCACCTTGCAATTGGCGAAGCTCCGGCTAAATAGCGGTTGACCGAAGCTCCGGTCCATTATGTGCGGGTATATCTGAGAATCTCCGCGAGGCCGCGCTATGGCCGATGCTATGCCAACTGACGAGGTTGCCTCCTTATCCGCTCTTGCAGCTTGGCATTTGCTGCCCCCTGGGCAGGTGATGCCAAGCTGCAAAGCCAGGAAAATTTCCTGCACTCGAGACCCTGTTCGGGCGAATAACCTTTCTAGAGCTGACGACTGGCCTTTTTCGCATTCTTGAGGCAATTCTGCGGCGCCATTGAGAATGACTTGCAATGCTGGATCCTTCCGGAAATTCGCCTTCATCCGGCCGCAGCGGCGCGAACGGATCGCCTGTTACAAACCTGTGCAGGGGGCGCGTCCTCCCACCAAACTACCGCCTGCAGGACCTGATGTACCTGACTCAAAGTCAGGGAAGCCCCCGAGCTCGAATCGACACCAAATCTCAGACTCGCTGTCGACCAGCTCCACGCGAACCTCCAGGATCGAGTCCTGTCCAGCCCCCGGTCCCGCCCTCAAATTTGGCCATGCCACCAATTTTTACAGGCCCCGCTGCCTACTGCTACGACAAAGGGTGCCCTCTCCCCCGGCGCGGCCTACGGCCTGAGGAAAGGCCGGGAAACGGGGTTCAAAATGCGGTAGTAGAAGCAGCTGCGAAAACGCCGCGCGTGAAGGAATTCAGTGTCTTCCAAGGGTCCGGCAGTCCGTGCGCCAATGACTGTTTGCGCGCCATCCCCGAATCGGGAGGATGAGTAAATGAGTATTGATCCGGGGGCGTCTTCAGCGCTTCGAAGGCAGTCTCCAGGCGCTAAGGCCGAGCTGAGGGAAAGCCTTGAGAATCAGGCGCCCCCGGAAGACATGCAGCGGGTGAACTTTAAGATTCCCAGGAGCAAACGCGTTAAGCTCAAGATCCTTGCCGCCAAACGCGGTCAGGGGTGTCAAGGAGTTCCCGACAAACGACGATACTATTTGGGACAACTAAGGTTGCTCCATTCCCGCTCCGTTAGCAACTGCGGTTGCGCTCAGGCATGCTGTCGCTATAGCAGCAGGGATCTGGTGAAGGGAAGCGTAATGGGCTGGTTCACAGAGGGCAGCGACCATGAAGGCTACCTCGTGTGCGTTTTCGCAGGCGGCATGTACGGGTCCGGTGGCAGGTACATGGAGATAGACCTGATGACGCCGGATGGCCGGGCGGTCGGGCATGAGGAGGATCTGGCCCGCGCTGCGTGGCGGCCGCCGTCGCAGGTGGTGGGATGGAGGGTCGCCTGCAGCTGTGTTCCGTTCCGGGAAAACGTCATCCTGGATCCGTTGTGGACGCGGGTCTGGGATCCGGCTGACGAGGACGTGGGCCGCGGCGCGTATCTACGCCGGACCGCCGGCCGGCCCCGACGCGTGATCGAGAGGACCTGGAGCCGCTGTTCCTGGATGTGTGGCACCGACACGTCGCTCCGGACCTGTCGCTGCACACCATTCGATCACTGAGCCAGAGCTTAAAGGATCTGGAGGCCCAGCTCCACGAGGCCGTGGTCGCCGCGAGGATGGCGGGCGTCTCCTGGGACAAGAACGGAAAGGCGTTCGGTATCAGCCGGCAGGGAGCCCAGAAGCGCTGGGAGTCTGTAGGGCCTGCTGGATAGTCCTCGACACCTATCGGGTCATGCCTTTTTGTAGAAGCTTGGTTTGGCCGTTGGGCCCGCGTGTCTTGCGTGCCTTAGGATTGCGTCCTGGTGCCTTGGCAACGGCCGCGCTGGGCGGGGTTGCCTGGTCCTGGTCGGCCCTAAGGCGTGCCTCCACCGCCTCGCGGTCAGCCAGCCCCTCAAGGCTGGTCGCGAGCTCTTGGCGGCGCTCTACAGTGTCGTACTTGATGCCAGCCTCTTCGCGCAGCGCTTCGGGGTGTTGGTTTTCTTCGGTGACGTCTCGTTCACGGTCCCGATCTTCCCGGTCGGCCTCGGCCAGCAGTTGCACAGCCTGGGCGTTTTCCTCACCGCCGGCACGGCGTTCCTGTTCTGCCTGTTCGCGGTCCCGCTGGGCCTTAGCCAGGGCGTCCGCCACCGTTGCTTCATTGGCACCGAGGTTGTCCACGTCCAAGCCGTAGCGGCGCTGCACCTGGTCACGGATCAGTTCGGCCGCGTCGCGTGCCGCCGGGTCGTGGTCTTTCCACGCGGTGGCCGTCTCATGTGCCCTTTCGACGTCGCGGCCGGTGGCTGTGTCCCACCACCGGTTGTCCATGACCGGGGCGAGCTGTGCACGGGCCGCTGAGCGCTCCGCATCGAACCGGGCCTGCAGTTCGCGGGCCTGTTGTTCCTCGGCCGCTTGGGCGCGCCGCAGCTCTTGCTCGCGCGCCCTCCGACTGTGGGCGGGGCGGACCTGTTCCGAGGAGAAAGCAAGGAGCCGTGATTCGGCTTTGGGTTCGCTGCAACTTGACGCGCGGTCGTGGAAGGTGGCGCATAGTGCTGCAGCCTCGGCCGTCAACATTCAGAAGCCCCTCCTGGAGCTCCTCCCTGCCCTTTCAAAGAGCCGATAATGGACCTTATGTCAAGTAGTAATGACTCTAAGTGCTTT
>NZ_SDXQ01000070.1:0-9866 GCF_006964045.1 Arthrobacter sp. TS-15
GTTCGAGGACGGGCAGTGCGTTCATTTATCCATTATGCCCGAATATTGACCATCATCAATGTAGTCGGGCAAGCGGCCCGCCGCTTCCGTCAGCGGATGACTAGGCCCCGGTTTTCTCCAGCGAGTGCGGGACGACGATGTCGTCCGCGGCGCGAGATGCTGTCGGGAACAGCAACGCCAGGACGCCGATACCCAGTGCAGCACCGATCAGCTGCGCCACCACGAACCCTGGAACGGATCCGGGCGCGATACCGGCGAAGGTGTCGCTGAAGATGCGCCCGACGGTCACTGCCGGGTTGGCGAAGGACGTCGAGGAGGTGAACCAGTAGGCTGCGCCGATGTAAGCGCCGACCGCAGGGGCCGCGAGAGCGCCGCGGTTGGTGGCCGCCAGCGCGAAAATCAACAGAATCAATCCAGCAGTGGCGACGACTTCGCCAAGCAGGTGCCCGGTGGTGGCGCGGTCCTTGACCGAGATGGAGGTGCCGACCTCGAACATGGCGTTGGCGAGCACACTGCCGCCGATGGCACCGATGACCTGCGCGATCACGTAGATTCCAACTTCGGCCAGCGACAGGCCGGTTCGGGTACTCCTGCCCAGGAACCAGTCGGCCAGGGACACTACGGGGTTGAAGTGCGCCCCACTGACGGGCCCGAACACAAGGATCAGAACGGTCAACCCGAGTACAGTCGCTGTGCTATTCTGCAGCAACTGCAAGCCCACATCATTGGGTGAAAGCTGGGCTGCGGCGATCCCCGAGCCGACGACGACGGAGACAAGCAAAGCGGTGCCGAGCAGTTCGGCGACGGCGCGGCGCCACAACGGCGGCTGGTGTGAAGTCATGGCAACCAGCTTGACCGAAGAAAGTATCTCAGTCAAAATTGAGTCAATGGATACTGAGCAGATGACCATCTTTCGGGCGCGGGTTGCAAAGCATGCCGCCCTCGCCGATCCTGCCCGCCTTCGCATCGTGGACCTGTTGACCCTGGGGGATTTGTCGCCGACGGAGCTGCAGGCTGAACTTGGGATGCCCTCGAACCTGCTCTCGCACCACCTGCGCAGCCTTGAGGAAGCCGGGCTTGCTACCCGCCACCGTTCGGAAGCGGACAAGCGACGCAGCTACTTCCGGCTCGCAGCCGGAGCCCTTGACGGACTGGCACCCGGGCGTGAGCACGCAGCGCGACGTGTGCTGTTCATTTGCACCCGGAACAGCGCCCGTTCCCAGCTGGCGACCGCGCTCTGGCGCCAGGTCAGTAACATCCCCTCCATCTCGGCCGGAACCCATCCGGCCGAGCGCATTGCCGACGGCGCTGTAGCCGTGGCCCGCCGCCACGGTGTCGATCTTGACCAGCTGACCCCGCGCCAGCTGGATCAGGTGGCGGCCGCCGATGATTTCATCGTGACCGTCTGCGACAACGCCCATGAGGAACTGGCCGGCCTTGGCGGTATCCACTGGTCCGTGCCCGACCCCCTGCGACTGAACAATGAAGACGCCTTCGAGAACGCCTTCACAGATTTGTCCGCACGCATCAACGACCTCGCTCCCCGCCTGCACGCCGCCTGATCCAAGAACGACCGGGCGCTTACGGGGAGCCTTCCAAGCTAAATATTGACAATCATCAATCTACTGTCCGATACTCCATATATCGACAAGCATCAATATCAGGCCGGTGCTGCTGCAACGGAGCGGACAGAGATTCAGAGAGTTCCCAACCCCTCACCCAACTGATCCCAGGAGAAACCCCGTGAGCACCGAAACCACCAAGAAGCCCTCCGTCCTGTTCGTCTGCGTCCACAACGCCGGACGTTCCCAGATGGCCGCAGCGTTTCTCACCACCCTGTCCGAAGGGGCCATCGAGGTCCGTTCCGCCGGCTCGCAGCCCGCGGACAAGGTCAACCCAGCCGCCGTTGAAGCCATGGCCGAGCTCGGCATCGACATGTCCGCCGAAATCCCCAAGGTCCTCACCACCGAGGCCGTGAAGGAATCCGACGTCGTCATCACCATGGGCTGCGGCGATGAATGCCCGTACTTCCCCGGCAAGCGCTACGAGGACTGGGTCCTTGAAGATCCCGCAGGCCAAGGCGTGGACGCTGTCCGTCCGATCCGCGACGAGATCAAGACCCGCATCGAGGCCCTGATCGCCTCGCTGGTCCCGGCCGCCAAGTAACCCATCTTTTTTCGAGCACCAGGAGAGACTTCCGTGAGCACCGACGCCAGTACCGACGTCCAGACAGAACATCTGATCATCATCGGCTCCGGCCCTGCCGGATACACGGCCGCGATTTATGCTGCCCGGGCCGGGTTGAATCCTTTGGTCCTGGCCGGTTCGGTCACCGCTGGTGGCGCGTTGATGAACACCACCGAGGTAGAGAATTTCCCCGGCTTCCCGGGCGGCGTCCAGGGCCCGGAGCTGATGGATGGGCTCCAGGAACAGGCCGAGAAGTTCGGCGCCCGGATCGTGTTCGACGACGCCACCGAGGTTGATCTGACCGGTCACCTCAAGCGTGTCGTCACCGGCGCCGGTACCACGCACGAAGCACCTGCCGTTATCCTCGCGACCGGGTCCGCCTACAAGGAGCTGGGCTTGCCGGAAGAGAAGAAGCTCAGCGGCCACGGTGTGTCCTGGTGCGCGACCTGCGACGGGTTCTTCTTCCGCGAGCAGGACATCATCGTCGTCGGCGGCGGTGACTCCGCGATGGAGGAAGCGACCTTCCTGACCCGCTTCGCCAGGACCGTCACTGTTGTCGTCCGCAAGGACGAACTCCGGGCCTCCCGGATCATGGCCCAGCGCGCCAAGGACAACCCCAAGATCACCTTCGCCTGGAACTCCGCCATCACCAAGATCCACGGCGACACCAAGGTCACCGGCGTGACCCTGACGGACACCCGCACCGGGGAAACCCGCGAACAGGCCGCCACCGGCATCTTCGTCGCCATCGGCCACGTGCCCCGCACCGAACTGGTCACCGGACAGGTGGACCTGGACGCTGAGGGCTACATCAAGGTCGACTCACCCACCACGGTCACCAACCTCTCGGGTGTCTTCGCCTGTGGTGATGCGGTGGATCACCGCTACCGGCAGGCCATTACCGCCGCGGGCACCGGCTGCGCGGCCGCGTTGGACGCCGAACGGTTCCTGGTCGCGCTGGAGGATGCCGACAGCATCGCCACGGCACTGGTTGAAGAACCAACCCACGCCTAACCACTCAGTAACGGGGAGGGGGTGAACTGGATGGACACCGGGTGCTGCACCGACACGGGCTGCTGCGACGAGGACGATCCGGACTGCTGCTAAACAGCACAGCCCCGGCCTGCCGGACCCACAAGGACCGGCAGGCACCCCCGAAACCAACCGCACCAACGGAAAAGAACAGAGGACAGCATGGATTCAGTGAAGAACCTTCCGGTCGCCGTAATCGGCGCAGGACCCATCGGTTTGGCCACCGCGGCACATTTGCTTGAGCGCGGCCTCGAACCGGTCATCTTCGAAGCCGGCCCCACCGCCGGTGCCGCCATTGAACAATGGCGCCACATCCGGCTGTTCTCTCCGTGGCGGTTCAACCTCGACGACGCCGCCGTGCGCCTGCTCGAACCCACCGGGTGGGAGTCCCCCCGCCCCACGGCACTGCCCTACGGCGGGGAACTCATCGACAACTACCTCACCCCGCTGGCCGCCACCGCCCAGATCGCCTCCCGGCTCCAGACTGGCGCCCGCGTCATTGCCGTCACCCGCGCTGGGCTGGACAAAACCCATGTCCGGGACCGTGACACCACCCCGTTCGTTGTCCGCGTTGAGCACGACGGCAGCGAGATTCGGGACCATGTCGTCGGTGCTGTCATCGACGCCTCCGGGACCTGGTCCACGCGAAACCCGCTCGGCACCTCGGGTCTGCCGGCCATCGGCGAGACCACCGCAGCTGACCGGATCTCCTCGCCGCTGCCCGACGCTATTGGAAGGGACCGTGCCGCGTTCGCCGGCCGCCGCGTCCTCGTCGTCGGTGCCGGTCACTCAGCTGCGAACACCCTGATCAACCTCGCCGAACTGGCCAAGGAAGAACCCGGCACCACGATCCTCTGGGCCGTCCGCGGCGAGTCCGCGGAGAAGGTCTACGGCGGCGGAGACGCCGACGGTCTACCCGCCCGCGGCCAGCTCGGCTCCCGGCTCCGCCGCCTGGTCGACGCCGGAACCATCGAACTGCACACCGGCTTCGGCATCGCCGCCCTGAAAACCCTCGACACGCACGTCACGGTCGAAGCGGTGGACGGGCGCACCGTCGAGGCTGACGTCATCGCGCCCTGCACCGGATTCCGGCCCGATCTGGATGTCCTGCGGGAACTGCGCCTGAACCTGGACCCGGCAGTGGAAGCCCCCACCGAGCTCGGCCCGCTCATCGACCCGGAATTCCACTCCTGCGGCACCGTCCCAGCGCACGGCGCTAAGGTTCTGGCGCACCCGGAGAAGGACTTCTACATTGTCGGGATGAAGTCCTACGGAAGGGCACCGACGTTCCTGCTGGCCACCGGCTACGAACAGGTCCGCTCCGTGGCCGCCGCCCTCGCGGGTGACCAAGCAGCAGCAGACACCGTGCACCTGGAACTGCCCGAAACCGGGGTCTGCTCCGCGGACGCGGGCACCAGCTGTGACGTCCCGGCCGCAGCCACCACGCAGGAGCCCGAAGCCCAGGGAGGTTGCTGCGCGGCACCCAAACCAGCGTTCGTCGGGTTCCCGACCGGGCTGGCCCACGGACGCTCCGCCGACAACTAACCCACCCAACCCACAGCGCCAGTCATCATCGAGCCGGACCCACCCCTAGGGAGTACTGCCATGACCGACCACCAGGAAACAACGCTGGGACTGCAGGACAACACCGAAGTCCTGCACCGGATCAGCAACCGCCTCGCCGACCGCTACGCCGGAACGTTCGCCGCCGAAACCGTCGAACGCTACGTCTTCGAGTCCTACACCGCCCTGGCCAGGACCGCGAAGATCAGCGCCTACCTGCCCGCGACCACCGAGCACTTCGCCAACGACAGGCTCCACGCCCTGGCCAAATCCAAGGGCGCCATCGTCTCCGACGTGCCCGAAGTTTTATTCGTCTGCGTCCAGAACGCCGGCCGGTCCCAAATGGCCGCCGCTCTGCTCAACGTCGAAGCCAAAGGCAGGATCCGGGTCCGGTCCGCCGGGTCCCTCCCGGCCTCCGAACTGGACCAGACCGTCGTGACCGTGATGAGCGAGATGGGCCTGGACTTGGGCAAGGAATACCCCAAACCGCTCACCGATGATGTCGTCCGGGCTTCCGACGTCGTCATCACCATGGGCTGCGGGGACTCCTGCCCAATCTACCCCGGCAAACGCTACGAAGACTGGGACCTCACCGACCCCGCCGGCCAATCGCTGGAAACCGTCCGGGACATCCGCGACCAGATCCACGACCGGGTCAAAACCCTGGTCGCCTCCCTCACGAAAGAAGCAGCCCTCTAATGACAACCGAACACCCCGCGGTCCTCTTCGTCTGCAGCAAGAACGGCGGCAAATCCCAACTCGCCGCAGGTCTCATGCGCGACCTCGCCGGGGACAACATCACCGTCTACTCCGCAGGCACCAAACCCGCAGAGTCCTTGAACGGCCAAGCCGTGGACTCACTGACGGAGCTGGGCATCGACGTCACCGGTGAATACCCGAAACCCGTCACCGACGAGGTCCTGAACCTCGTGGACGCCGTCATCGTCCTCGGCACTGAAGCCAAACTCGACGCACCTGCCGGGAAGCGGTTTGAGATCTGGGAAACCGACGAACCCTCTACCCGCGGTATCGAGGGCATAGAACGCATGCGCCTGGTCCGCGACGACATCAAAACCCGCGTGCAGGCCCTCTACAACGACCTCACCGACAGCACGAACTGATCCCGCGCCTACTGCCCGGATGGCGCGGTGCGAGGCGGTGGGCAGGGATTCCGGCGCCGAAGCTGGAGAATTTCGCCGTGGGCTGCTGCGAGGGCGGCTTCGAGCTCGGCGATCTTTTTCCCGTTGGTTGATCGCTCCGCGGCAAGTTTGGCCGCCAGAGTCCTGACGATGCTGCTGGTGTCGGGATGCGGCGGTTCGCTCCGTGGATGGTCACGCTTTGGTTCGCTCCCCGGCGTGGTTTTGGAGCGGAGATCCATGATTCGTTCGCGCAGGTCGCTGGTCCGGTAGAGGAAGTCTTTGGAGACTCCTGCTTCTGCTGCCACGGTTTGGAATGTGATTGGGCGGCCGGCTTTGAGGAGCCTTCGCAGTCCCTTCTCGGCGCGCGCCAAAGCGGCATCGCGTTTCGTCTGGGCGGCCAGCCGAAGATTCTCGGTGTTGCCCCGGACCATTTACCCGGTGACCTGACGTGGTGCCCGGTGAATGTCGGACTCAGTCCGTGCCGGCGTGCCAGCTCCGGCCACGGGAGACTTGCCGCGTGCAGGGTCTTTGATGGCCTCGACGATTCTTCCCAAGGCACGCTGTTCTCGACGCCGGAGGGTCAGCCACACGTGGTTTTCGCCCATCGGCTCGCCAGTTCGTTGTTGGTGGGCCTCCTGGCGTTTCTCGACCAGAGTATCCAGTGCAACGAGCTCGCCCTCATGGACGCCCAGGAAGCGTTCGTCCGTGACGAACAGGTCGCAGGTCAGGCACGCGTTGCCTTTGCCGCAGGTCTGGGCCGGCGGGAGCGTGCACCACCCGTTCGGCAAGACTCGGTCGGTGCGGGCATCCAAAGCCATAAGCTCGTAGAGGTCCTCCGAGGACATAACCGGCCGGCTGCCCTCGGCTGTGAGTTTTCGGTACTTGATGAATTCCGCTTTGGCCGTCGCGTCCAGGGTCTGGGCGTAGTGCATGGTCATCTCGGGGGTGGTGTGGCCCAGGTATCGCTGAACGACGTGAAGTGGGACGCCGGCGTTGAGTAGGTTCGTTGCCTTGGTGTGCCTGAAGTTATGGGTTCTGGCGAGTTTGAGTGGTTGATCGTTTTCGTCGCGGATGTCGGCGAGATCTACCAGCTTTCGCAGCTGCGTACGGAAGACGTTACTGCTGTAGGGGCGTTGACCGTGCAGGTTGTTATGGCTCCGGATGAACAGATACTGCGGAGGCTCTGTGATTTGGTTTCGGTGAAGGTGGTCTTTGAGCCATCGCTGTTGTTCGGCAATGATCTCAATTGCCTCGGAATCGATGAAGATCGTTTCGGGTGCTCCGTCGATCTTGGTCTGCTGGTATCGCAGCTTGGCGATTCTGTCCGATCCCGGGTCCTCGGCTCCCGGAACAGGTATCAAGGGATTGACGTCGATCATGCAGATTTCGCTCGCGCGGCGACCTGTCGCGATGAGCAAAAGGAGGATCCGCATCGCTTGGGGATCTCCCAGACCTCCGTCTGTCCTTGAAGCCCCCAGCAATGGTGCGTGCAGGGCGATTTGGGACATCGTGTGGTCGGAATAGAGTCGGGTTTCGTCGAGCGGCTCTTTCTTCGACTTTCGTGGGAGGTCGCCCGGGCGTATGAGGCGGAGGTAGTCCGGGGACAATGTAGTCCAGCGGGCGTCGATTCCGGTCTGTGCCGCGTCCTCGGCATGATCAACCATGAACTCATACAGCCCCCGGACGGCTGCGACGATCGAGGAAATGCCTGACTGCTCGCGTCGGCGGCCGTTTTGGGTCGTGAAGGCGCTCTCGGTGAGGAAGTCGAGGATCAAGGCCCTGCGCTCCTGGGCATTCCTGGCGAGAAGGGGCGTATCGACACCTCTGAGGGTGAGGAATCTGCCGAAAACTTTAATCCCGTGGTGTCGCTGCAGCACTGTCCCCCAGGCGATGTCACCCCGTTCCAGCTCAGTCTTGACGTAGAGCATCGCTCCCAGCCTCAGCCAGGCCGGCGTGACTTCGTGCCAATGGATGGCATCCGTCTTCGGAGGGATGTTCCGCCCCCGGGGAATGCGGGTGTCCAAGTCCAGTGACCAGACTTCCCGTTTCCACCAGGGACCGTCATCGTAGGCGAACCACAACAACTTCGAGGCCCGGTCCAGAGGCCCGGTGATGGTTCGCAGGGTCGAGGGGTTCGGCAGCGCCCGGGTTCTTTTCGCCCAGGAACTGCTGAGCTCTTTCCGCCATTGGGATGGGGTGCGGTCCATCAGGCTTTCCGCGGCTTTCCCCTCTGCTTTCAACCGGCGGGAGGTCTCTGCCAGTTCCCTCATGAGTAGTCCCAGCGGCGAGCAGGGAACACGGCCACCACCTTTGACGATGCTCCAGATGACGTACTGCATTTCCCTCTGCATCACCGGTGGGAGCCCGTCCAGGTGAATGTTCCCGATCTTGGCGTGGTAGTAGGCGAAGAACGGCAGGTATTGTTCGGGGATCGTGGTCCGGGTGTAGTGGAGCAATTGCATCTCCGCTGGGACCTGGTTTCCCAACGCCTGGTTGGCGTGGGTGGTGAATGGGTTTCTGCCATTGAGGCTCAGTGCCTCAAGGGTTCGCGCGTCAGCCGATTTCATCCTGGACTCTCCATCGATTCGTCATTCTTCGCCAGTCGGCAAGGGAACGGAGTTCCTCGTCATCGGTGACCCAGGCGTACAGATTCAGGGTTGTCTGAACGTCAGAGTGCCCGAGACGCCGGCTCACCACATGGAGCGGGGCACCTGCCAGGAGCATTGCCGTGGCGTGGGTGTGGCGGAACCAATGAGGCGTCCAGTCCGGCGGCACCGCAGAGCCCAGGGCCCTGCGAATGCGCCCGACGCGTTTATAGACGGTCTCTGCCCGCAGGGGCTTGAACTCATGCCCCATCCTGAGGTTGACGAACACGTATGCCTCATCCATGGACGTCACAGCCAAGTCCATGCCGGCTTCGCACAACTGCCAGACGTATTCGGCGTAGAGCCTGTCCAGGCCATCGGAGATATGGATCTTGCGGTATCGGGAGCCCTTGACCCGCAGCCCGTATGGGTGGTCATCGCGCGGAGCGACCTCGAGGTAGGCGTTCTCCCCACGCCCGGCACGCCAGTCCCGATGCTGCAAACTGAGTGCCTCGCCCAACCGAAGCCCGGTCTCCTCCAACAAGGTGAAAAGCAAAAGGTCCCGGACAGACCCGCTCCACTCCCTCTTTTTCGGATCGAACCGACCACAGTGATCCTTGATCGCGTCGATCTGCCGAACCGTCAGGACAGGAGCGCTGGACCGTCGCTTCGGGACACTTACCGAAGCGCTGCGGCGCAGTCCACGACTGGTATGACCCAGAAACGGCAGATACGGGCTCCGGGACGGGCGGTCGGAGTAGACAATCGACCCGAAATCGTACCCGCGCCACTGATGGAAAGCATAGAAGGAGCGCACGCCCTGAACCCTCAGGGCAGCAGTTGAAGGAGCAATCCGGGACGACGTGGCGGTCCCGCGAAAGATAACCACCTCTGGCGGAAGGCCTGTACGAATCCATGCCAGAAAGGCCGACAAGTCCTCAAGTTCTACGTGGTCCCAAGCACGCCCGCGAAGTCCCAGAAACTCCCACCACAAGCAGAGGGAGCGTGCGTAGGACTTAACGGTGTTGGGGGAATGACCGGTCTGCCTCAGGTGCTCGAAGTAGAGCTCAATTTCCGGAACCGGGAGGAAGTCGTCTCCGAGAACTGTCCATGTGGTTTCTGCGCCATCGCTTTGAACCCGCTGGACTCGCACCATAGATCAGCTCCCCGTTCCACTCCCCCATCAGCTTCATGTGCGGAAGCCAATTCGAGTGGGACTAGAAGTGAACACCGAAGGGAAAGATGCGGACCGGCCGATGAAGACGAGTACCGGATAGCCCCGTCTTCAACAGAGCATTCCTGCCATCAATCTCTGTCGAAGACGTTAAAGTCCGGGCGGAAGCTGTACCGGATAAGCAGG
>NZ_SDXQ01000071.1:0-1508 GCF_006964045.1 Arthrobacter sp. TS-15
TGAACTGCTCCCCTGAAGTTGGACTGAGAATTTCAGTTCCGATTTGAGGGGAGCAGTTTTATGTGTTCGCGTAGTTCTTTGTCTGTGGTGCAGCGAGTGTCGGCTGTAGCGTGTTTTGAAAGGGGTCTCGGGTATCGGGCGGCGGCCCAGTACCTGGATGCGCCCTCCGTGCCGGTAAGGGGACTTTATGGGCTATGGAAGATTCATGGGGATGGAGTGTTGGTGACCAAGGCGCCGAAGTCATACTCTTTCGAGGTCAAGCTGGCCTTGGTGCAGCGGTTCTTGGGTGGTGAAACCGGGCCGGACTTGGCAGTTGAAGCGGGTCTGTCTTCGCGTCAACTGCTGCAGAAATGGGTCAGGGCCTATCGCTTGGAGGGCGAGGACGGGCTGATGCCAAAACGCAAAGGCACGCCAGCGAAGCCGAAGGACACACCTCCTCAGGAACCCGGGGTCGCGTCTTCTCGAAAGCCTGGGGCCGTGCCGTCCGCAAAGTCCAGGTCGTCGCGGGCTGCGGAGGGCTCGGAGCTTGAGCAACTACGCCGCGAGAACGAACTGTTGCGGGCAGAGGTGGCTTACTTGGGAAAATTGCGGGCCTTGAGGGCTCAGGAACGACGGTGAAGGTTCAAGCCCTCGTTGCCCTCAAGGCTGATTACCCGCTCCCGGTCCTGCTGCAGGTCGCAGGTTTGGCCCGCTCGACGTTCTTCTACCATCAAGCCCGGCTCCTGTCCCCGGACCCGCGGGAAGCACTCAAGAGCGCCATCACGGAGGTTTTCACGACCAACCACGGCCGTTACGGACATCGCCGCATCCAGACCGAGCTGACAAAGCAGGGGTGGGTGGTCGCGAAAAAGACCGTGTTGAAACTGATGCGTGCCCTGGCCCTGCGCTGCAAGGTCCGGCGGCGGAAACGCTATAACTCCTACCAAGGCGAACAGGGTGTGATTGCACCGAACCTGCTGAACCGGAAGTTCGACACCGATGCCCCGAACCAGAAGTGGGTCACCGACGTCACCGAGTTCCGCGTCGGGGACCGGAAGCTCTACCTCTCACCGGTCATGGACCTTTTTGACCGGCAAATCATCTCTTATTCCATCGGCAACTCACCGAACCTGGAACTGGCCAACACTTCGCTGCGTCAGGCAATCACCTGCCTGGAACCGGGACAAAAACCCTTGGTGCACTCGGACCAAGGCTTCCAATATCAGCACGTGTTCTGGCGGGAGCTGCTCACCGAGGCCGGCGCCACCCAGTCAATGTCCCGCAAGGGCAACTGCTACGACAACGCCGTCATGGAGAACTTCTTCGGACATCTAAAGGAAGAACTCTTCCACCACGTCCGGTTCCTCAGCACCGAGGCCCTGGCCTCAGCACTGCACGAGTACATCCACTGGTACAACAACGAAAGGATCTCCACCAAACTCAACGGCCTGAGCCCGGTGCAATACCGGGCCCAGACCCTCGCAGCCTAAAATCCCAATAAGCCAGTCCAACAATCGGGGACCAGTTCA
>NZ_SDXQ01000072.1:0-1922 GCF_006964045.1 Arthrobacter sp. TS-15
ACCGTCCCGGACATCGTCGGTACCGGAGCCGTCAAGGTCCCGGCAGCGACGGTGACGGTGGCCTGGCCGTAATAGGGCTGCAGGGGCCAGTCGTGGACACTCAGCCGGGCAGTGACTTTCTTGCCGGCGTCGGAGGCTTGGAGGAGGAACGTCGGCCCGTTTGACCTGTAGTCCTGCACGCCGTCGACGAACCAGTCGTAGTAAGGACCAAAATCGGGAGCGGGATTCAGGGTGCCGTGGTCAACGGTCAGAGTGTTCCCGGCGCTGGGCGTTCCCAGAAGGGTGAAGGGCTTGGAAGCCGTGACGGCATCGGCGCCCGATTTTCCGCCGTGTACCGAGGTGGAGTATGAGGCATACCCGGTCTTGGTCCCGCTGACTTTCGCCCAGATGTCGTACCCGGCATCAGCGGCGGTGGGCACGTACGCAGTGGTGGTGGCGCCGGCAATGTCCTGAAGGGCCTCGCCGTCTTTGGAGCGCTGCCACTGGTAGGCGAGGGTCACCGGAGCCGGTCCCCAGACACCGGGATCAACGGTCAGTTTCTGTCCGGCCTGGGCAGAACCGTAAACGAATGGCCTGCCAGGTGCCAGCGACAGCCCTTCGACGTCCAGTTGCATGGTCAGCTTTACACGCTGGCCGGCAGCGGTTGCCGTCAGAACGGTGGCCGTGTCCTTGGTGGCCGTATTGTCGTAGCATTCGGCCTTGTAGCGTTTTTCGCGGGGCGTGCCCTCGTAAACCGTGTCCGAGACGCAGAGCTTGTATTTCTTTCCCACTGCCATGCGCCAGTAGATCTTGCCCTGCGCATCCGAGGTAAGCGGACCCATCTGTGGTCCGTCCCAGGCTCCCGTTGCGTCGTTGTAGACCCACGGGACATACCCGACGTCGGCAATCGGCGCGCCTGCCGGATCGACGACAGTTGCTTCCATGAGGGTTTCATCCTTGAGGATGAAGTTCACGTTGGTCCACTGCACACCGGGCGGGACGGTAGCCGTGCTGTAGGTATGCACGGTGCCCGTGCCGTTCCAATACTGTTCCAGGTAGAGACGCTGGCCCGACTCGTCCCGGACGCTGATGTATGCCTGGTTGGGCGGAATCTTGGTGAGGGTGAAGTAGCCGTTGGCATCAGGCTTGGTGCTGCTCACCTGTCCGCCGTTGTTGGGTGAGGCAGAGACGGACACTGCTGTCACGGGCTGGCCAGCCTTATTAGTGACCCTGCCGCTCATGCTGCCGAAGGCTTCCAACTGCGGGTTGAAAGTGGTGATGGGGGCAGCGTCGGTGACGGCAACCGGCGTCGAACCGTAGGAACTGGACTGGTTCGCGTTCCACTCGTCGGCGTAGGTGGCGGAGCAAGGTCCGCTGCTGCAGGTGGTCCACAGCTTGTAACTGCCGGCAGTCGGCACGCTAAAGCTGTAGGAGCCATCGGGGGCAGACCACGCACCGGCCACCAAGGAGGCGCGGTCGTCATTGGTGTACGCCCCCACCCATACGTCGCCAAGCGCAGTGGCCGTTGCCGTTGCTGTCAGTTTTCCTTTGACCACACCCTTGAAGGTGTAGGTTGCGGCCGAGGCGGGTGCCGCGCCGGCGAAAAGGCCGGCAGCCACCAGGACGGCCGTCACCAGGGCGGCCCACACTCCTTGCCGTGTCCTTCGAAGCGGATGGTGAGTGGCAGGTCGAGCCAACGGCATGGGTAAGGTCCTTTTCCCCAAGAAAGTGACTGAGCGGACCGAGCGGTCCCCTGTCATCGTAGGCACGGGACCGCAGGAGTGCCATGGGGAGAGCTGCCCAGTGCGCTGAGGCGATGAACTCACGACGGCGGCACTCGGCCCGGTGGGCCTGTTCAGTACCTCGCCGGACGGGATCATTCGGATCTGCGCCGCGTGATTGGATGAAGACGACCCTGAGCTCTTCTACCAGTTCCCGGCAAC
>NZ_SDXQ01000073.1:0-3632 GCF_006964045.1 Arthrobacter sp. TS-15
CGCGACACGCTCCTGCTCGAACGTCGCTCACCGGCTACAGGCGCCTGAGCGCGCCAACCGCCGCGAGGCCACGGACGGACCGGTTTCATGCAATGTGGAAAAATCATTTTGTCCGGTAGACCTGGCTGACGGACAGGATTGTGAGGTGATCGGAGTGCTCCACTCGATACCTCACGTTCGCCTTTCCCGTGCCGCACGCGCAGTGCTTGCCCTCTTGTGTGGAATGGCGCTCCTGGTCTGTGCGGCGGGTGGCAACTCCACAAGCATGAGTCCCAGCGGCCATGAGGCAACGATCCACCACTCCGCTGGCCCGGCGTCCGTTTCCGTCTCCATGGACGATAGGCCGTGTACCGCGGTTCCGGAATGTCCGATACAAAGTGGACGCTCAATCCCTTCGGAAGCGGCTCCGATCCTGGCGCCAGCCAGCCTGCCCGCATCCACGGGATATTCCGCCGATCTTGAGAGGGGAGAGGTCTGGCGCCTCCGGTACGACCAACCCCTCCTGCCTCCGGAACTGTCGCAACTTTCAATCCTGCGAACGTAAGCACGGAATCGGTCGCTGTTGCCATGGATGCCTTCATCCGCAGATAGCGGCAAAGCGGCCCGTGGCCGCGCAACTTTCCAGCCGTGCCTAACTTCACCACAGGAGTTCCCTATGTTCCGCATGCCCTATTCCCGCGCCACCGCAGCGATCGCTGTTGCCGTAGCCGGCACCCTGTTCCTTGGCGCCTGCAGCGCCCCTCAACCTGCTCAAACTTCCCCGGATAAATCATCGACGACACCTGCGCCTGGCCACGCCCACGGAATCTACGCCAGCACCGACGGACGCGAGGTACTGGTGGCCACGCACAACGGAGTACTGGACTACTCCACGGGAGTCCCTAAGCTGCTGGGCGAAGCCAATGATTACATGGGGTTCACTGGCGACGGCACCGTGTTTTACGCCTCCGGGCACCCCCGCCCCGGATCCAAGCAGATCAACCCGCTCGGCTTGCTCCGTTCCGAAGACTCCGGAGCAAGTTGGACGACGCTATCAAACGAAGGGATTTCCGACTTTCACGCCCTGGCCGTCACCCGGGACGGCGTCGTTGGCTACGACGGAGCCCTGAAAACCACCACTGACTTCAAGTCCTGGTCACCGGCAGGCTCGCAGCCCAAGGTCGCAGCTCTCGCCGGACGGCCGGAGACATCGACTGTCCTGGCCACCACCGAATCAGGAGTGCAGCGATCCACCGATAGCGGCCGGACCTGGGCACTTGTGGGCAGCTCCCCGATTGTCCAGTTCGTCTCCCTGGCCTCCCCGGAAGTCGCCGTCGGTGTTGCTCCGGACGGAAGCGTGTACACGAGCTCCAACGCAGGCCTGACCTGGACTGAAGCAGGCTCGATTTCAGGTGAGGTCGAAGCGCTCTACGCCACGACCGAAACCAGTGGGGCCGTATTCGTGTGGGTCTTTGTCAACGGCGGCCTCCAGGTCTCCCGTGACGGCGGCAAATCGTTCGCTCCCTTCCGCCCGTAGACCCGAACCCGGCGTGGCCGGGCCGCTTCCCGTTCCTGCCACGCCGTAGGTGCGCTTTCTTGAACCTGACACAGGAGAATTATGAATAAGTTACAACCCCTTGAGACCGATGAATCCAGCATCCCGGCTGCGGCCCGGACCCGGCCGTTCGCGTGGCTGCTCCTGATTACGGGCGCTGTGGGGTGGGCTGCATCCGCCACCCTCGTTCTTGAAAAACTGGAAAAGCTCAAGAATCCCGGCCATGCAACCGTGTGCGACGTAAATCCCTGGATTTCGTGTGGCCAGGTCATGGAAACCTGGCAGAGTTCGGTGTTCGGATTCCCCAACATGTTCATCGGCATTGTGGCCTTCGCCGTCATCATCACCACGGCCGTCGGGCTGCTTGCCGGTGCGCGCTTTAGCCGGTGGTACTGGATCGGGCTACAGCTGGGCGTCACCCTCGGGTTCGCGTTCGTGGTCTGGTTGTGGAGCCAGGCGTTGTACGCCATCGGCATCCTGTGCCCCCTTTGCATGATCGTGTGGGCCGCGATGATCCCTCTCTTCGTATGGGTGACCATCCGTAACCTGACCCACGGGATCATCCCGCTGCCTGAGCGGATGTCCCGGCCCATCAGGGACTGGGGCTGGCTCATCACGGCCCTTCTCTACGTCGCCGTCGTCGCGTCAATCTTTTTCCGGTTCCTCTACCTCATCGTCCCCTCCAATATGTAGGTGGGCTCACCGCTCAATTGGTGGTTCCGAGGGGCATCAGGTGGCTCTTTACGACTCCGCGGCTGCACTGCTGATGAGGGCCTTGAGGGTGCCCTTATCGACGAGTCCTAGGACGCGGGCGGTGACCCTGCCCTGTTTGTCCAGAACCAGGGTTGTCGGTACCGCGCGAGGGGGAACGTAGTCGGCCAGGGCCAGCAGGATTGATCCGTTGGCGTCATTGAAGCTGGGATAAGTGGTGCCGAAGGTCCGCTCGAAAGCGGCAGCCGTCGCGGCAGTATCGCGAAGGTTGATGCCGTAAAACAGCACGCCCTCGCTCTTGCTTTCCTGGTACAGGGCTTCAAGGGTAGGTGCCTCGGTCCGGCAGGGAGCGCACGCGGCGTACCAGACGTTCAGAACTGCCACCGCTCCCTGCCAGGCCGTGGATTTGACGACGGCCCCGTCGTAGAGCGATCCCTCCATCTGCACCGGGGCGCCCCTGTCGCCGGGGGCATATTCCGAGACGGATCCATCGCCAGCGATGTAGTTTTTGTTGTCCCCGGACCGGGCCTGCGCGGCCAGGGAATCTTCGGGTGCACAGCCGGCCAGCAGCAGGGCTCCGGAGGCGATACCCAGCAGGAGGCCGCGCCGGCCGGGCAAAGATGCGCCAGCGTTTGAGGGCGCAGGGGGGTGGCTGTCCATGACCGGTCCTTTGCGTCTAGACGGGAGTGGTGATTGTCGCGGCGAGATTCTGCAACTGGTAGATCCAGAGCATCCACACTCCTGAGACCATCAGGAGCCCGACGAGGATGAGCAAGGAACCACCGACTATGTTGAAGCCGCGGATGTGCGTTCGGATAAAGCCCAGGGTTCTGGTGACCCAGTTCAGCCCGAGTGCGACAAGGATAAAGGGGATTCCCAATCCAAGGCAGTAGATGAACCCCAGCAGCGCTCCGCGCCAGGGATCCCCGGTCGTGGTGCTCAGTGCCAGGACGGCGCTGAGTGTTGGCCCCATGCAGGGCGTCCATCCCAGGCCGAAGACGACGCCGAGCAACGGGGCACCGGCCAGGCCGGTCCGTGGTCGGAAGGAAAGTTTGCGGGTGGTCTGAAGGAAGGAGAAGCTGCCAACGAGGACGAGTCCCATCAGGACAACGAAGACGCCCAGACCGCGTATCAACATGCCCTGCCACTGCACAAGCCAGCCGCCAACCACGCCGAAGGCCGCCCCGTACAGGCTGAACACTGCCGCGAAGCCAAGAATGAACAGCCCAACTCCGGTCAGGACCCGGCGGCGGTTGTCCGGGCGTGAAGGGTCGGTCAATCCCGAGACGTACCCCAGATACCCGGGCACCAAGGGCAGGATGCAGGGTGAGATAAACGAGACAGTTCCGGCGGTCATGGCCAGCGGTCGCACTGCCCGTCCTCGAAC
>NZ_SDXQ01000074.1:0-1669 GCF_006964045.1 Arthrobacter sp. TS-15
GACACCGCCGGACAACCATTCACGGAGGAGCCCCGACCACACGGTCGGGGCTCCCCGCATTTAACCCAAACCACAACAAGCCAAGCCCCAACACAGGGGCCACACTTGTTTAACCGCTGGTTTCGGGCCGGTCTCGACGCTGAGACCCCGGTCTATGTGGAGAGTACCCGCACGTGCCTCAGAAAGCTCTGGTTAGGGGCGTATGACCACCAGACCCTCGGGGAACGTGCCGTCGCTTTAGTACCTGCCGGAGTTCATCCCTGGTCCCCATGCGGTGGGTCCCTTATCCCACGCCCGATGCGTTGCGACGGTATGGTCTTGGGCCGAAACTTGGATGGAAACGTCGAATGCTTGGTAGAAGCTCGGCGGCCCGACAACTTGGGAGGAGATAACTTCCGCACTCAGCCGAAAGCCATTGCCAGCTCCGCCAATGAATCGACGTATATGTCGGCTCGATTTCCGGACGCTGTGCGTGGAGGTATCCCCACGGGCCGCGACGAACAAAGGCAGTCCGCATGCCCGCCTCGCCGGCAGGAAGGACAAATCGTTATCGAGGCGATCGCCGACGTACAGGATTTGCCCGGCATCAACCTTGGCGGTGTCGACAATTCGGGAAAAGAACTCCGCTGAAGGCTTCATAACGCCCCAGGCCGCGGAGGAAGCGATGAAGTCTGCATTGAAGCCGGCATCGCGCAGTTGGGCTTCGACGCCAGCTGGCTGGTTTCCCGCTATGCCGATCAATAGGCCGGCCTGCGAGGCCGTGCGTAGACAACCAAGCGCATCGGGGTAGAGGTCAGCTCGCTCCATAGGAGGGGGCGCGGCCGGACGTTCGACCCCCAGTAGGTCCCATACGCGTCGGTGGTCCTCGTCTCGGGCGATGAGCGCGCCAAGGAGGCCCATCAGCGTGAATGGAGCTATTCCGGCGCGCTCTGCCTGGATCGTCCACGCATGAGTTTCATCAACTAAAGTTTCACCGACGTCGAACACCACCGCGCGGATTCCAGCCGGGAGACGAAATGCTGTCATGGACAAATCCTTTCACTTTGCCTTCACACAGCTGTTCGTTCGAGGAAGTTCCTTTCGGCTGGAACCGGCAGCAGCTGAGCCGTTCAACCGCGAGCCAGGAATAGGCTGAACCCGGCAAACGGCTTTCGTTGCAGGTCTTCAGTCCTTGCACTTTCGGGGTTCTAGTGCAGGCACGTGGCGACCAAGGCGATTCTTTTGTGCGGCAGGAGCCCTTTGACGGAGTTGCAGAGTAGCAAGCCCGGACGGCTTGCCAACGAGGATGCAGTGCAAATGGTTGCCGTCCCTCATGCGTACCCAGGCCGTTGGCCCTACAGCCAGCCTGAAGGGATGGCTGGGTAGCTCGACGCGGATGCTATTACACGGCGCATACACGCTGAGGTGACAGGCGAACGGACTGCTTCCTGGGCATGCAAATGAAGAACGTTAGAAGCCCGTATGCATGCCATCCGGGGTGGATTTGCGTTGGGGGTGTGGGGCGTGTATTGTTTTCTGAGTCGCCGGGTGCGAAACGGAAAGCCGGAAGGTGTGTACGGTTCGGTAGGCGGCCTAAAATAACTCTTCTTTTCCAATGGCCCTGTTGGGTGTGCTGCTTTTGTGGTGTGCTGTGGGTGATGTTTTGGAGGGTCTGTTGTTTGAGAACTCA
>NZ_SDXQ01000075.1:0-1051 GCF_006964045.1 Arthrobacter sp. TS-15
GGCTGCGCGGCCGGGGCGAGCTGTCGATGCTCGCCCTGTACGGGTTCGCCGCGGCCTTCGCGTACGGCACGTTCATGAACCTGGCGGGCTGGCCCTTCATGGACGCGCTGTCGTCGAACGTCGCCTTCGACCCGCACGACGACGTGGACGCCAACCTGGCCCGTTTCGTCGCGTACTGTCTGGCCACCTCGCTCGGCTGGGACCTGGGCCGGGCCGTCGTGACCGTCGTACTGACCCTCACGCTCGGCGCGACCGTCCTCAAAGCGCTCCGACGGGCCACGCGGAGGGCCGCCTTCGAGACCTCGGTCACCTTCGAGGAGCCACGTGATGCGGCGCCCGTCACACCGTCCGGCCGCACACCGTAGACACTTCAACCACTGCGGGTTACACCCACCGTGAGGCGGCCCACAGGACTTAGGTCACTTGCTAAGCGCGGTAGTAGATCATTCCGATTGTCATGCGCACGCCTTTATCGCCCCTGACCTGCGGATTGAGAGCCACGTCACAGAAGGACCTTTTGCGGCGGATACGACCACAACTAGCAAAAGGGGTCATTGCGGACGCCCTTCGAGCCTGTTTCTCTGGAGGAGTCGCAAGGCGCCGACGAGCCCACCCGGGCCTCGGCGCCAACGCATGCCAAGGCCTTACGGGTCACGGCGTACGAGCGACCGCCATGTCCCCGAAGGAAAAGGTTCTCTGTGTCCATCTCTACCCGCATCCGCCGCATCGCCACTCCGAAGAAGGCCCTCACCGGTGCCGCCGTGGCCGCTGCCACCGCCGGCATGGTGTTCGCGGCGGGCCCCGCTCAGGCCGCGGCCCCCGCGAAGGCTTCCCCCACCTCGGCCAAGGCGATCGCGCAGAAGATGATCCCGAACGACTCGCAGTACAAGGCGTTCAGCAAGATCGTCGAGCACGAGAGCGGCTGGAACGTCACCGCCACCAACTCCTCGTCCGGCGCCTACGGCCTGGTCCAGGCCCTGCCGGCCTCGAAGATGGCCTCGGCCGGTTCCGACTGGAAGACGAACCCGAAGACCCAGATCAAGTGGGGCCT
>NZ_SDXQ01000076.1:0-1100 GCF_006964045.1 Arthrobacter sp. TS-15
GGCGACGACCATGCACTGGAAGACGGCGCTGGCGTGCTGGTAGGCGTCGGCGAGGAGCTGCTGATGGCGACTGCTCACGTACTCCCAGAAGCTCACCCGCGTTTCACCCCACTGTCGCCTCAGCCATCACTGTCGCCTCAGTCGTCGTCCTCCGCGGCCTGCTCCACCAGCGGGATGATCCGCAGCGGCACGGGGTTCTCCATGACGATCGCCGTGGAGGCCCGGACGATGCCATCAAAACCGACAACCCGGTCGATCACCCGCTGAAGATCGGCGTTGGACCGCGCCACGAGCCGGCACAGCATGTCCCCGCCGCCCGTCGTCGTGTGCAGCTCCAGCACCTCGGGCACGGTCGCCAAGTGCGCCCGTACGTCCGTGCCTTGGCCCTGCCGGATCTGCAGCGTCGCGAAAGCGGTGACGGGATAGCCGAGGGCCGCGGGATCCACCTGCGGCCCGAACCCCCGGATGACTCCATTCGACTGAAGCCGGTCGAGCCGCGCCTGCACGGTCCCGCGCGCGACCCCGAGCCGCCGGGACATCTCCAGCACCCCGATCCGCGGCTCCCGTGCGAGCAGCACCAGCAGCCGCCCGTCCAGATGATCGATCGCCATGAAGGCCTCCGAGGTGGTCAACCTGTACACAAAGCCCGGCCCAGCAGGCATTTCACTGCACATATTGCCCAGCAGATCCGCAAACTATTGCGCACCTTGCCGAAGGGGGAGAGCCTGCGTCCATGACTCAGACCACTCACCACACCCCCGAGACCGCGCGGCAGGCAGACCCCTTCCCGGTCAAGGGAATGGACGCGGTCGTCTTCGCCGTGGGCAACGCCAAGCAGGCGGCGCACTACTACTCCACCGCCTTCGGCATGAAGCTGGTCGCCTACTCCGGACCGGAGAACGGCAGCCGCGAGACCGCGAGCTACGTCCTGGAGAACGGCTCCGCCCGCTTCGTCCTCACCTCCGTCATCAAGGCGGCCACCCCCTGGGGCCACTTCCTCGCCGAACACGTGGCGGAGCACGGTGACGGCGTGGTCGACCTCGCCATCGAGGTCCCGGACGCCCGCGCCGCGTTCGCCTACGCCGTCGAGCACGGCGCCC
>NZ_SDXQ01000077.1:0-1120 GCF_006964045.1 Arthrobacter sp. TS-15
TCCCAGCCGTACGTCCGGGTGAACGCGTCGTACGCCTCGGCGGGCAGCCCGTACCGGTCGCGGGACAGCGCCATGACCACGAGGTCGTGTTCGCGCAGGTCGGTGGAGAAGGTCTCCAGGTCGACCAGGACCGGCCCGTCGGGACCGATGTGGACGTTGCGGGGCAGCGCGTCGCCGTGGATCGGGCCCGGCGGCAGATGCGGCGTGAGTGCGGCGGCGGCCGTGGCGAAGCCGTCGCGCCGGTCCCGCAGGAACGCGGCGTCCGCCGGGTCGATCGCGTCGCCCGCGAGCCGCAGCCACCGCTCGACGCCGCCCAGCAGCTCGCGGCGCGGCAGCGTGAAGGCGGGGGAGGGCAGGGCGTGCACCAGGCGCAGCAGCTCGGCGAGATCGCGGGGTTCGGCGGGACGTACGGGTGCGGGCAGGCGGTGCCACACCGTCACCGGGTGACCGGTCACGGACCGCGCCTCGGACTCGGCGGCCCGCACCGCGGGGACGCCCGCCTCGGCGAGCCAGACGGCGATGGCCAGTTCCCGCCGCGCCCGGTCGAGCAGCTCGGCGTCGCGGCCCACCTTGACCACCAGGTCACCGGCGGCGAACACGGCGTTCTCGCCCAGCGCGAGCAGCTCCGCGCCCCGTCCGAACCCCGCCTCGGCGAGCACGTCCCGCGCCTGAGCCTCGTCCATCACTCGCCTCCCGTGGAGTCCGTGTTTCCCGTGGGTCCCGTCGCGTCGGCGGTCGAGATCACGCCATACGCCGCCCAGTGTCGCATTCACACTGGTGAGAGCCCTCGGGAGGGTGTGTGCGCTGTCTTGACGGCGTGTCAGTACGTCAGCACGATGACGGGGGCCGCCGGGACGGCCAGACCCGCACGAGCCGCCCAGAGGAGCTGATTCCGTGACATCGGCGACCGTGAGGAAGCGGTCAGTGAAACGGTCGGCGAGGGGTGCGCCGGACGGCGGCGGAGGCGGCGGCGCGCGGGACCGTCTCGTCGACCACGGCGCCTGGTTCCTGGTGCTGCCCGCGCTGATCCCGATCCTGGTGCTCAGCGTCGGACCGCTCCTCTACGGCATCGCGCTGGCGTTCACCGACTCCCAGTCGGGCCGCACCGAGCCCACGAGAC
>NZ_SDXQ01000078.1:0-1081 GCF_006964045.1 Arthrobacter sp. TS-15
GCCGTCCGACGTCGGACGGCACCGGAATCGGAATCGGAATCGACGGGGAACGAACGATCCGGCCTGTGCGAGGCCGTACGGAGAGCTGAGGAGAGAACGTGCCGGAGGACCTGACCTGGCTGCCCGCATGGCGCCTGCGAGAACTGGCCGTCGAGAAGGAGATCTCGCCTGTCGAGGTGACCGACCACTTCCTGAACCGGATCGAGGAGCTCGATCCGAAGCTGTTCTCCTTCGCCACGGTCGACGCGAGCGGTGCACGAGAGCAGGCGAAGGCCGCCGAACGCAAGGTCCTGGCCAACGAACCTGTCGGCGCCCTCCATGGTGTGCCGGTCGCGGTCAAGGAGACCATCGGCGTCAAGGGGCTGCCGGCACCCGCTGCCGGAATCGCCTCCTTTCCGCATGACTACATCGCTGTCGAACGCCTGCGGAACGCCGGGGCGGTCATCCTCGGGACGACCGCGATGACCAGCCGCGCTGATCGCCACGAGCAGCTGGCGGGGTCTCGCAGCTCGCTGGGCGGGATGCCGGTCGAGTTCCGCACCGACAGCGACGTGGTCGGCACCCCGGCGAATCCATGGGATCTCAGCCGTGACCCGGGACCTTCGAGCCGGGGAAGTGGTGCCGCCGTCGCGGCCGGATTGACTCCCGTCGCGATCGGCACGGACGGTGCCGGCTCGGTTCGGCTGCCCGCCGCACTGTGCGGGATCGTCGGCATGCATGTGTCGCGGGGGCTGGTCCCGGTCGTGGACTACCCCTGGCCGACCCTTTCGCTCCTCCTGTCGACGGGGCCGCTCACGCGATCCGTTCGTGACTCGGCGATTGTCACGCAGGTGCTGGCCGGCCCGGACGGCCGGGACATCGCCTGTTCCCCGTTCGCGGCACCCGACTATCTGGAGCACATCGACGCCGGCATCGCGGGCCTGCGCATCGGGTGGACGGACGACTTCGGGTTCTCGCGCACCTATGTGTCGGACGAGACGCGGCGCGTGGTGGCGACAGCCCGCGAGGCCGCGTTCAGCCTGAAAGATCTCGGCGCCGCCGTGACCGGGACGGACACGCGCTGGGACGACCCGCTGCCCGC
>NZ_SDXQ01000079.1:0-1114 GCF_006964045.1 Arthrobacter sp. TS-15
GCCCCCGGCAGTGGCGCACCCTCACCCTCCGCCCCCTTGTCCTGGGCCCGCACAACGTCCCGGCCATCACCGACCCGTCCACCGCGGCCCGTGACATCCCCCTCGCCACGCTCTCCGCCATCACTCATGGCAAGGACGACAACGCCGCTGCCATACTGAAAGCCCTGGCCGCCGCCCTGAAGACCGTCGACGAAGAGACTGCGCGTATCTTCGCCGAACTCACCGAACTCGGCCTCGGCACCATGCCGTCCGCCAAGATCTGGAGGCATCTGATGTCCGTCGACCTCTCCTTCTTCCGTTCGGAGACGTCCCAGCGCCTGCGCGCGGAAGGCCGGACCAAGGGCCGTGCCGAGGACATCTTGCTGATCCTGGACGAGCGTGGCATCGGGGTCCCGGACGACGTACGCGCCCGGATCACGGACTGCATCGATCTGGAAATCCTCCGGACCTGGCTCAGGCGCTCCGTCACGGCCACGACTGCCGGGGACTTGTTCACGGACACGTCGGATTGACCGGCACCGATGAAGCAGGCCTCTGAGCGGCCTGCTTCACTCCTGGTCCCAGCCGAACAAGTCAGCAACAGTCACTGTGGATTCCATGAACGAGTTCCGGGCGTCCCGCTCCGATTTCTGTAGCCGACCGACTCCTCGTCCTCGCCGTTCGGCGTAGTGGTCACTGCACTGCCACCGAGCTTGAAGTCACAGCTTCCCAGAATCTTTTCGAGCGGCTGCCCGGACATCTCAGCGCGCGCCGGACTCAGATTCAGATACACCGCAGTTTCCGCGCTCTTGCTCTCCTTCTGGGATGTACACCCTAGATCCCTGCCCGCAGTTCACGTTCGAAGAGAGACAGACAGCCGGCCAGGTCCGGAGCGGCGATCTCACACGGGATGGGCCCTTCCGTGTAGACGTCTCCTTCGACTCGGGAAGGGGGCAGGCGGTACACAGTCGAGCCGTCGGTGGCACTCAGGGCGAACAGGGCCCCGCCGCCGTCGGACCCGAAAACCACCACGGAGTCCTCGCGTGAGCCGACGATCCGCGTCGGCAGGTCTCCGCCCAACCCGGCCACCGTCTGGCCTTCCGGGTGGACGAAGAACCCCGAGCCCACGAGACTA
>NZ_SDXQ01000080.1:0-1124 GCF_006964045.1 Arthrobacter sp. TS-15
CTTCGTGAGAACGGCGTCCCAGCCGATGAAGTTGATCAGGTTCAGCTTCTCCGACCGGGCCAGACCGTGGTCGATGATGAAGTACCGGGCGATCAGCAGGAAGGCACACGCCACCCCGCCGCCGATCAGTCCGGCGACCGCGGCCTCCATGATGAACGGCGCCTGGATGTAGAAGCCGGAGGCGCCCACCAGGCGCATGATCCCGGTCTCACGCCGACGGCTGAAGGCCGAGACGCGCACCGTGTTGACGATCAGCATCAGCGCGACGACGAGCATCATCGCCATCACCGCGCGGGCGGCCCAGTTCATGCCGTTGAGGAGCTCGAAGAGGTTGTCGAGGATGCCCTTCTGGTCCTGCACGGACTGCACGCCGTCCCGGCCGTCGAAGGCGGTCGCGATGACCTGGTACTTCTCCGGGTCCTTCAGCTTGATGCGGAAGGACTCCTGCATCTGGTCCGGGGTGAGCGAGGCGGCGAGCGGGGAGTCGCCGAACTGCTCCTTGTAGTGCTTGTACGCCTGGTCGCTGGACTCGTGCGAGACGGTCTCGACGACGGACATCTTGTCGAGGTCGGTCTCGATCTGCTTCTTCTGCTCGGTGGTGACCGCTCCCTTGGCGCAGTTGGGGTCGGACTCCGCGTCGCTCTTGTTGCAGAGGAAGATCGAGACGTTGACCTTGTCGTACCAGTAGCCCTTCATCGTGTTCACCTGGTCGCTCATCAGGAGCGAACCGCCGAACAGGGCGAGGGACAGGGCGACCGAGACGACGACCGCGAAGGTCATCGTCAGATTGCGGCGGAGACCGACACCGATCTCCGACAGAACGAACTGGGCGCGCATGGCGTCTTCTCAGGCCTTTCCGTGGCGGATGCGTGGGGAGTCCTCCCCCTGCTCCGCGGTGAATCCGCGAGCGTGAGGGAGGTCGCGGTCAGTGCTGGTAGCCGTACACGCCGCGCGCCTGGTCGCGGACTAGTCGGCCCTTCTCCAGCTCGATGACGCGCTTGCGCATCTGGTCCACGATGTTCTGGTCGTGCGTCGCCATCAGGACGGTCGTGCCCGTCCGGTTGATCCGGTCGAGCAGCTTCATGATGCCGACGGAGGTCTGCGGGTCGAGGTTTCCGGTGGGC
>NZ_SDXQ01000081.1:0-1395 GCF_006964045.1 Arthrobacter sp. TS-15
GCTCCCGCTTGATGAGGGCCATCTTGTCCTCGGGGGTGGCCTCCGCGAGGAAGTCGTCGACGCCGGCCTCGTCCGCGATCGCCTTGGCGGTCAGCGGGTTGTCACCGGTGATCATGACGGTCTTGATGCCCATGCGGCGCAGTTCGTCGAACCGTTCGCGCATGCCGTCCTTGACGACGTCCTTGAGGTGGATGACGCCCAGCACCCGGGCACCTTCGCTGTCCTCGATCGCCACGAGCAGCGGGGTGCCGCCCGCCTCGGAGATCCGGTTGGCCAGGGTGTCGGCGTCCTCGGACACCTCGCCGCCCTGCTCCCGGACCCAGGCCATGACCGAACCGGCCGCGCCCTTGCGGATCTTGCGCCCGTCGACGTCCACGCCCGACATACGGGTCTGGGCGGTGAAGGCGATCCACTCGGCGCCGGACAGCTCGCCCTGGCTCCGCTCGCGCAGCCCGTACTTCTCCTTCGCCAGGACGACGATGGAGCGGCCCTCGGGCGTCTCGTCGGCCAGCGAGGAGAGCTGGGCGGCGTCGGCCAGGACGGCGTCGGTGGTACCGCTGACCGGCACGAACTCGGCGGCCTGCCGGTTGCCCAGCGTGATGGTGCCGGTCTTGTCGAGGAGGAGGGTCGACACGTCGCCCGCCGCCTCAACTGCCCTGCCGGACATGGCGAGTACGTTCCGCTGCACCAGGCGGTCCATGCCCGCGATGCCGATCGCGGAGAGCAGCGCGCCGATGGTGGTCGGGATCAGACAGACGAGCAGGGCCACCAGCACGACCATCGTGAGGTGCGTGCCCGCATAGTCCGCGAACGGCGGCAGCGTGGCGACGGCCAGCAGGAAGACGATCGTCAGCGAGGCGAGCAGGATGTTCAGCGCGATCTCGTTGGGCGTCTTCTGCCGGGCCGCGCCCTCGACCAGGGCGATCATGCGGTCGATGAAGGTCTCACCCGGCTTCGTCGTGATCTTGATGACGATGCGGTCGGACAGCACCTTCGTACCGCCGGTGACCGCGGACCGGTCGCCGCCCGACTCGCGGATGACCGGGGCCGACTCGCCGGTGATGGCCGACTCGTCCACGGACGCCACGCCCTCGACGACGTCACCGTCGCCGGGGATGATGTCGCCCGCCTCGCAGACGACCAGGTCGCCGACGCGCAGTTCGGTGCCCGGCACCTGCTCCTCGGATCCGCCGTCCTTGGACAGCCGGCGCGCGACGGTGTCGGTCTTGGCCTTGCGCAGGGTGTCCGCCTGGGCCTTGCCGCGGCCCTCGGCCACCGCCTCCGCCAGGTTGGCGAAGATCACGGTGAGCCAGAGCCAGGCGCTGATGGCCCAGCCGAACCAGTCGCCCGGGTCCTTGAAGGAGAACACGGTCGTCAGGACCGAGCCCACGAGAC
>NZ_SDXQ01000082.1:0-1305 GCF_006964045.1 Arthrobacter sp. TS-15
GCTCTACGTCAGCGACCAGCTCCTACAGACCGACCAGCGCAACCAGGACCGGTACGCCAATCCGCCGAACGCTACGGCACCTACGGGGTATTCAAGACCGCCGACGGCGCAGTCTGCCGCCACCACCCAAGCGGCTGGTTCACCACCCTGCTCGCAGAACTGGACCCCATCGCCACCCGACACATCACTGTCCCCACCATGAACGGCCAAGAGTCAGAGGGAATCCAACTCCTGACCCGCAAATCCCCGCACCACCACGCTCACATTCCAACGAGCTGACGCTGCAGAGCGGCGGCCACGCCACGCCCTCAACTCGGCAACTCAGCCCGCCTCGAGAGCGTCTCCGTCCAAAGCCCGTATGAAGGCCCGCCAAGCGTGAACGCGAATCGTGAGCACTGGGCCACGAGCGTTCTTGGAGTCGCGCACGAAGGCTCCGTCGACGGTGTGGGCGCACTCGACGCACTCACCGCCGGCGCCGTTGCTGTAGGAGGACTTGAACCAGGACGATGGCGCCTCGGGAGCAGACCGCGCAATGTTCATCGTGCGTATTCCTTAAGAACGGACTTGATCAGCTGGGCGGAGCGCTGAGGGCTCAGGGCGGCGGCCCTCAAGCCGTCGAAGGCCCGGGTGTACTCCCGCACATGATGCTCCCCTTCCAGGTAGACGGCATCGGTGATGCCGTCCCGATACACGATGTCCGGGTCCTCCTGGTCGGGGAAGCCGAGCATGGTGAACGATCCCGTGGCCGGGTAGGTGCCTGAGTCGAACGGGAGGACCTGCAAGGTGACGCTCGGCAACTCCGCGCATTCCAAGAGGCGTTCGAGTTGCTCGCGCATCAGCGCCCGGTCCCCGATGAGATTGCGCACAGCGCTTTCGTTCACCACGAACCAGGCGTCCGGAGCCCCGGCGTGCGTCAGCATGCCCTGGCGCTCCATGCGCACACTCACGGCTCGATCGATGTCCTCGGCAGGAAGATGCGCTCCGGTCTTGTGGAGTTCGCAGGCGTAGGCCGGAGTCTGCATGAGGCCTGGCAGCAACTCGCACTGATACTGACGGAACGTCGAAGCCTCCTGCTCCAGACCGATGTAGATCGAGAACCACTGGGGCACGCCGGAGCCGTGCACCTGCCACCAGCCACGCGTCTTGGCTTGCCTGGCCAAGGACTTGAGGAATTCGCGCAGCTCTTCGCCAGTGTTGTAGAAGCGGCACAGGGCATCGATGTCGGACGGTTGGACCCGACCGCTGCCTGTTTCCATGCGGTTGACCTTGGAGCCGCTCCAGTCCAGAGCCGAGCCCACGAGACTA
>NZ_SDXQ01000083.1:0-1344 GCF_006964045.1 Arthrobacter sp. TS-15
GCTGCGCACCGAGGCCGTCATGACGTCCGCCTCGGCGGGTATCGACGACCTCACCCACACCGGGGACAAGACGACGACCACCGTCGCCATGGACTTCGGCCGTATCACCCTGGACCAGGACCTGATCCTGTACCTGTTCGGTACGCCCGGACAGGACCGTTTCTGGTTCATGTGGGACGACCTGGTACGCGGCGCGATCGGCGCCGTCGTGCTCGTGGACACCCGTCGTCTCGCCGACTGCTTCCCCGCGGTCGACTACTTCGAGAACAGCGGACTGCCGTTCGTCATAGCCCTGAACGGCTTCGACGGACACCAGCCGTACACGCCCGACGAGGTCCGCGAGGCCCTGCAGATCGGCCCGGACGCCCCGATCATCACGACGGACGCCCGCCACCGCGCGGACGCCAAGAGCGCGTTGATCACCCTGGTCGAGCACGCCCTGATGGCTCGCCTCCGCTAGGGAGCGTGCAGCGGGCTATGTCCTGGCGGGCCTGGCACACAAGTTGGCAACGCCGTACGGCAGTTGTCGTAGACGCACTGGAGCCGGCTGTGTCGTTTGACACGGTCGGCCTTGGTGTTCATAACGTTTCGACAGAGATATCGAGTGGTACCGACACGCGTCGCGGTCGTCTGATGCCGCTGTGCTCACAAAGGCCCCGCCTTTTGGCGGGGCTCGCTCTTTATGACCGTTTTATCTAGGGCTTACATCACTCGGAATCCTTGGTTCCGAGTGTTTGGACGAGCACACCCTGACGTGCTGGAATGCCAGAACTGCCCAGTAGTAAGGGCCGGAAGACACACGCGGCACGACGAAGGTGCACACGCCGAGAGGTTGTTGGTCGAGTGAGGCGTAGCAAGAACGGTCCCGAGCCGTCGGCACGGGGCAACTTCACCCCGCCGCCGCGCGGAGCGGCACCCGCACATGTGTCCGGCTCGGAGCCGGCGGCCCCACCCGCGAAGAGCGGCGGTCGCCTGTCCCCGCGCAACTGGCGCGTGCCCACCAGGCTGAACGCCATTCTCCTCATACCCGTGATCGTCGGGCTCGTCATGGGCGGCTTCCAGGTGAAGAGCTCCATCGACACCTGGCAGGAGGCCCAGGACGCGGAGAAGGTCGCCAAGATCGTCGACGCGGCCGGGCAGTACGCCGAGGCGCTCCTCAACGAGCGTGACGTCTCCGCCCAGCCGCTGCTGGAGGGCGACCGCGACAACGCGACGGTCAAGCAGGCCCGTGCCTTCACGGACCAGAAGCAGGACGCGTTCCACAAGGAAGTCGTCGGGATGCCGGCCGGCCAGGGCCTGGAGCGCCGGCTGAACCTGGTGGAGCAGGCCGAGCCCACGAGACTA
>NZ_SDXQ01000084.1:0-1214 GCF_006964045.1 Arthrobacter sp. TS-15
GGTACCACGCGGTGGCCCCCACATGCCGGTACGGGTAGTAGCCGAAGCCGAACCCGGTGTCGAGCGGGCTGCTGGCCGAGACGACACCGGAACGTTCGGGAAGCGCACGACCGCCCACGGTCTGCCCGGCCCCGAGCAGATCCTGGGCCCGCTCGATACTGGCGACCAGCCGACGGGCACCCGTCTCATCACCGGCCCTGCCCCGGTCCCGCAGAGCGAGCGCGAGATGAGCGGTCCCCTCGAACCACACCCCGTTGCGGTCGGGCTTGGGCTGGAACTCGGCGATCGGGGCGTCCTCGTTCGCCACCAGGCTGGCGGAGCTGAAGGTGACGCCTTCGTACGTCTGCCCGGTCGGCACCGTACTGTTCCGCCGCCCGGCGTGGTCGACCACGGCCAACTCGGCCGCCGCCCAGTCCAGCGACCGCGAGTATGTGTGAGAGCGGAGAGCGAGATGGGTCCAGGTCTGGGTGTCCTCGGGGATCGGGGACTTGTTGACAGTCACCCCGTCATTGGTACCGGTGTAGAAGAAGCCCCCGGCCGGCTCCCACATCTTCTTGACGAAGGCCTCGGCCCGCGCACGCCGCTCCCGCCACACCCGGTCACCGGTCAGCAGAGCGAGCCGACCGAACAGACAGACCAGATCGGTGTTGTGCTCGGTGGAGGTGAAGGGCAACTTCTCGTCGGCCCCGTTGACCCCGAACTTGTAGCCCCCGAGGGGCTCGTCGGTACGCCCGACCCGCTCGATCCACGCACCGATCCGCACAGCACCCTCAAGAAAACGACGGGCCCCGGTCCGCCGAGCGAGGGCGCTCAACGCGATCCCCGCCCAGGCCATGTCACCCACGGCCGTCCCCGTGAACCCGAACTGCGTACCCACGTTGGCAGTGCCGTCGGCCCGCACGAATCCATCCGGCTGCAGCGACCCGTCGAAGAAGGTGTACGGCCCGACGTTGTAGGCCTGCCGCAACCTGCCGTCGTCGTACACCGGGTCATGTTCCTGGGCGTAGAGCAACGCGTCCCCGAGCACCACGGCTCTACCCAGCCCACCGGCGGTTCGCCCCGCCAACTGCGCCAGAACCGCCAAAGCGTTGTCATACGTGAACGCCGTACTGAAGAGCCCCGCCTGATCGCTGTAACTCTGCGCCAGCCGGACACTCCCATGCTCCGGATAGCCATCCATGGCAGCACCCAAAAACCCGAGCCCACGAGACTAG
>NZ_SDXQ01000085.1:0-1387 GCF_006964045.1 Arthrobacter sp. TS-15
TAGTCTCGTGGGCTCGGTGGCGCGCTGCATGGAAGTGACCCGGTTCTGGCCGTCGCAGGTGAACAGGGTGACCGTGCCCTCGGGGGTGGTCACCTTGTTCACCCGTCCGTCGCTGTCGTACTCGTAGCCGGTGGCCCTGCCCGCGGTGTCGGTGCTCGTGGCGAGGTTGCCGTCCGCGTCGAGGTCGAAGACTGCGGTGCGGCCGGTGTTGTCCTTGGCCTGCCACTGGTTCGGGTACGTCTTGACCAGGTCGATCCAGCGGCCGGAGCGGGTCTCGGTGAGCTTGAAACCCTTGTGCTCGGCGCCGTCGTCGTGCTGGTCGACGGTGATCATGCCCTTGTTCTTGTCCGTGACCTTGGTCAGGGTGCCGTCCGCGTCGTAGGTGTCACGGCTGCCGGACTTGCGGTCGGTCAGCGTGTAGGTGCCGTCCGCGTTCTTGGCGAGGTCCTTGGAGTAGCCGATGGGAGTGGTGTATCCACCGCCGGTCTTCTCAGCGAACCGCTGCAGGCCGCCGGTGGCGTCGAAGACGTCCACCTCACCGTCGTTGACCTGGAGGTAGCGCTCGTATCCCTGCCACCAGCGCTGGGAGACCTTGCCCCACGGCGCTTCGAGGCTGTTGAACGTCCGCGTGAGCTGGAGCTTCTGGCCGACGCCTGCGATGTCGAAATCGGTGGCAGCGAGCATCAGGTTGCCATTGGACAGGTTCACCCGGGCCACGGTCGCGTCGTTCAGGCGTGTGTCGAGGATGCGGTGCCACGGAACTTGCCCCTGCCCCTCGGGAAGATACGGAACGGCCTCGGCAGCAGCGTTCCGTCCGCCTTTTGCTGTTGTGATGCCGGTCGTGCGGGCCTTCTGCGCCTCCCGCCAGACGGTGACGTCGGACGACACCTCGGTCTCCGCCTCGGAGCGCGGGGCTTTCGTTACGCCGGCCGGCGTGGCCGGGACGTCGACCTTCGTCGGCTTCGTCCACGGGCTTTCCTGCTTGGGCAGTTCCGGTTCGGACGGCGCTGCCACACCCGGTGCGGCAGCCACGACTAAAGCCGCTGAGGAGACAGCGGCGGCGAGAGCAATTCTGGATGATCTTCGGGCACGCAGAGACGGCATGCGCGCAGCAGGTGACTGCATCGGCTTCCCCCCACAGGAAGTCAGAAACCGTGACCCCAACGGCCACAGACGACGCACAAGCTGTCACGACAGGCACACAGAACGACGCGGGGTGCCCCGCAATCATCTTCCGATACGGGCCGGAATCAGCCCCGCCTCTTCACACACCCAGACTGGGATAACAGCCTGCGAATCACCCATCAAAGGCACGGGAATACTCACTTCCGGCCATGAATCCGACGGACGGTTCGACCGAAAGCCATCTCGCCCGAGCCCACGAGAC
>NZ_SDXQ01000086.1:0-1897 GCF_006964045.1 Arthrobacter sp. TS-15
GAGACTCGTACGTCGAGGGCAACTGGGACTCCAAGGACACCGACTTCGACGGCATCCAGATGGACACCGTCCACCACGTCTGGATCGACCACAACCGCTTCTCGCGGATCTGCGACGGGCAGCTCGACATCCGCAAGGACAGCGAGTACGTCACCGTCTCCTACAACCGCTTCGAGAACAACAACAAGACCTTCGGCATCGGCTGGACGCCGAACGTGAAGACGCAGATCACCATCGACCACAACTGGTTCCGCGGTACGAAGCAGCGCAACCCGTCGGCCGACAACTGCGCCTACGCACACCTCTACAACAACTACATGACCGCCCAGGCGGACCCCGGCGACCCCATATGGACGTACGGCAACTGGTCGCGCGGCAAGACCAGGATGGTCATCGAGAACAGCTACTACCAGGACGTCCAGCACCCCTACCAGGCGGACGCCACCGCCGAGTTGGTGCAGCGCGGGTCGATCCTGAAGAACACGAGCGGGCGCCAGGAGACGTGGGGCGCGGCCTTCGACCCGCGGGACTTCTACGACTACCGGCTCGACCCGGCGGCGGCCGTCCCCGCGCTCGTGTCCAAGTTCTCCGGTCCGCAGAGGGGGCTCGGCACGCACACCGTTGCAGACCGTCCCGCCGGGACCGGCAACCGGGCGCCCCACGCCCGCCATTGACCCCCACAGCTTCACAACGTCACAGCGACACAACCCTCGTTGGATCCAGAAGAAGAGAGCCGATCATGAAGACCAGTATGCGCAGGAGCAGTAGAGGAGGGCGCCGCTCCGCCGCCGCCGTCGCCGTGAGTGCCGTACTCGCGCTGACCGCAACGGCCTGCGGCGACGACGGCAGCGGGTCCGCGGGCGACAAGGGCGCCGACGGCAGCGGCAAGGGCAAGGTCGTCTTCTGGGACAACAACGGCGGTGTCCGCACCGACATCTGGAAGGAGATCATCGCCGACTTCGAGAAGGAGAACCCGGACATCGAGGTCGAGTACGTCGGGATCGCCGCCACCGAGTACCAGTCCAAGGTCGACACCGCCCTCCAGGGCGGCGGGCTGCCGGACGTCGGCGGTGTCGGCGCGGCGATGCTCGCCGGGTTCGCCGCCCAGAACGCGCTGGAGCCGCTGGACAGCCGACTCGGCAAGTCCTCCCTCAACGGCAAGCTCAACGAGGACATGGTCAAGTCGCTGAAGGCCGCCGGCGGCCGGGACGACACGCTGTACTCGATCCCGACCTCCGCCAACAACGGCGTCCTCTACTACCGGACCGACCTGTTCAAGCAGGCGGGCCTGGACGAGCCGACCACCTGGGACAACTTCTACGAGGCCGCCGACAAGCTCACCGACAAGGGCAAGAACGAGTTCGGTTACACCATCCGCGGTGGCGCCGGCTCCATAGCCCAGGCCCTCGACGCGATGTACGGGCAGTCCGGCATCACGTCCTTCTGGGACAGCGGCAACGAGAAGACCACGGTCAACGACCCGAAGAACGTGGCGGCCCTGGAGAAGTACGTGGGCCTCTTCAAGAAGGTCACCCCGGCAGCCGACCTCAACAACGACTTCACCAAGATGGTCGCCCAGTGGGACTCCGGCACGATCGGAATGCTCAACCACAACCTGGGCTCCTATCAGGACCATGTGAAGGCGCTCGGCGTCGACAAGTTCCGCGGTATTCCGCAGCCGGTCGGACCCGGTGGCAAGCGGGTCCAGGTCTCCAACCCCGTGGACGGTCTTGGCCTGTTCAAGAGCTCCAAGAACAAGGACGCCGCCTGGAAGTTCATCGACTTCGCGACCTCTAAGGCGGAGAACTCCAAGTTCAACGAGGCCGCGGGGCAGGTGCCGTCGAACAACGACGCCGCGAAGGACGCGTGGGTTTCGAAGGCCGAGCCCACGAGACTA
>NZ_SDXQ01000087.1:0-1295 GCF_006964045.1 Arthrobacter sp. TS-15
GGTCGGGACACGCCTCGCCGTTCGGCTTCACCTCCGGCGCCGAGAGCGCCAAGCCGTGGCTGCCGCAGCCCGCCTACTTCGCCGAGTACGCCACCGACCGCGCCCTCGCCGACACCCACTCCTTCTGGCACCTCTACCGAGACGGACTCCAACTGCGGGCCGGACTGCCCCAGTTGGGCGAGGGCGCGCTGCGCTGGCTGGACACCCAGCCCGGCGTCCTCGCCTTCGTCCGCGGCGACGGCCTCGTATGCGCCGTCAACTTCGGTACGGCACCGACGCCCGCGCCGGTCTCCGGCACCCCCCTGCTGTCCAGCGGCCCCTGCGCGCCCGGCGTCCTGCCCGGCTCGACGGCCGCCTGGTGGATCAGCGACTGCACCAACCCCTGAGCCGCCGACTCCCGCACCGCCCACGTCGGCTGATTGCCCGTCAATCCCCCTGCCCTCGAAGGACATCAATGATGATGCGACGACGTACGACCCTGCTCACCAGCTGCATAGCCCTCGCGCTCTCCCTCGGCGCCACCGCCTGCGGAGGCGGCGACGTCTCGGCGGGCGGCGGCGACAAGCCGCTCAACGGCCAGACGATCAACGTGGCCGGTGTCTGGTCCGGCAGCGAGCAGAAGAACTTCCAGAAGGTCCTGGACGCGTTCACCGAGAAGACCGGCGCCAAGACCCAGTTCACCTCCACCGGCGACAACGTCTCCACGGTCGTCGGCAGCAAGATCGAGGGCGGCAACGCCCCCGACGTGGTGATGGTCCCGCAGGTCGGCGTGCTCCAGCAGTTCGCGAAGGAGGGCTGGCTCAAGCCGCTCTCCAAGACCGCCCAGAAGTCCGTCGACGCCAACTACGCGAGCGTGTGGAAGAACTACGGCAGCGTCGACGGCACCCTGTACGGCCTCTACTTCAAGGCCGCCCACAAGTCGACCGTCTGGTACAGCCCCGACGCCCTCGACGAGGCGGGCGTCAAGACACCGACGACGTACGACGCCATGCTCAAGGCCGGGCAGACCGTCTCGGAGTCGGGCCTCGCGGCCTTCTCCGTCGCCGGACAGGACGGCTGGACCCTCACCGACTGGTTCGAGAACGTCTACCTCTCGCAGGCAGGCCCTGAGAAGTACGACGCCCTGGCCGCCCACAAGATCAAGTGGACCGACCCGACCGTGATCGAGGCCCTCACCACCCTCGGCAAGCTCTTCAAGGACAAGGAGCTGATAGCCGGCGGCCAGAAGGGCGCGCTCAACACCGACTTCCCCGGCTCGGTCGAGAAGGTCTTCGGACCCGAGCCCACGAGACTAG
>NZ_SDXQ01000088.1:0-1214 GCF_006964045.1 Arthrobacter sp. TS-15
GCTTCTACATGCTGATGCCGTACCTGGCCGCACATCTGGCAGGCCCGCTGGGCCTGGCCGGCTGGCTGGTCGGGCTGATCCTCGGCGTGCGCAACTTCAGCCAGCAGGGCATGTTCCTGGTGGGCGGCACGCTGGCCGACCGGCTCGGCTACAAGCCGATGATCATCGCCGGGCTCGTGCTGCGGATCGTCGGCTTCGCGACCCTCGGGCTGGTGGACTCCGTACCCGCCCTGCTCGCCGCTTCAGCGGCGACCGGACTGGCGGGGGCGCTGTTCAACCCGGCCGTACGGGCCTACTTGGCCGCGGACGCGGGTGAGCGACGGGTCGAGGCGTTCGCACTGTTCAACGTCTTCTACCAGGCCGGGATACTGCTCGGCCCGCTGGTGGGCATGCTGCTGACCGGTGTGAGCTTCCGCGTCACGTGCCTCGTCGCGTCCGGGATCTTCGCTCTGCTGAGCATCGTCCAGATCCGGGCTCTGCCGGCCCGGCGGGGCGATGACGCGAAGCGCGAGCAGGACCGGGAGGGCGTGCTGTCCCAGTGGCGCGGCATCCTCGCCAACCGGCCTTTCCTGCTGTTCTCGCTGGCCATGATCGGCTCGTATGTCATGTCCTTCCAGGTCTACCTCGCGCTGCCGCTGGAAGTACGGCGCCTCGGCGGAGACGGGACCTTCGGCACAGCCGCGGTGGCGCTGCTGTTCGCCGTCTCCGGACTGAGCACGATCCTCGGGCAGACCAAGGTGACCGCATGGTGCAAGGCCCGCATGGAACCGGGCCGCGCGCTGGTGTGGGGTCTGCTGGTCATGGGAGTGGCGTTCGTGCCACTGCTGGCAGCGACCGCAATTCCCGTATCGGACGGCGGGGTGGGGCTGTGGCTGCTGGCGGCCGTGCCTCCGGCGCTCTCCGCACTGCTGCTCGCCCTGGGCACGATGATCGCGTACCCCTTCGAGATGGACACCATCGTCCGCCTCTCCGGTGACCGCCTCGTGGCCACCCACTACGGGCTCTACAACACCATCTGCGGCATCGGCATCACCCTCGGAAACCTGCTCACCGGTGTCGCGCTCGACGCTGCCCGGGACGCCGGGATGTCCGCGTTGCCGTGGCTGGCGCTGCTCGTCCTCGGTCTCAGCTGCGCGGCCGCCCTGTATGGGCTGCACCGCACGGGTCGGCTCGCACCGCCGACGCGCGTCACGCAGACCGAGCCCACGAGACTA
>NZ_SDXQ01000089.1:0-1296 GCF_006964045.1 Arthrobacter sp. TS-15
TCCTCGGAGTCCCCGAAGTCGAAGCCCGAGCTGGGGAATCCGGATTTCTCCAGGTAGGCCATGATGTAGGCCAGCCCGATCGGCTTGGACTTGCGGCGGTCCGAGAAGCCGACCGAGGGGTTCACGAAGGCGATGGCCGGCCGTGTCAGCGTGCCCATCTCACACTCCCTCGGACGAGGACGCGGGCGCGGGTACCGGGGCTGACGCCGACCCTGACACGGACGTCGGCGCGGGTGTGGTGCGCAGGACGCCGTTCCGGGTGAGGCCGAGGAGGAAGTCCCGGTCGAGCTCGGGCAGGGTGTCGAGGTCCACCGGGCGGCGCAGGGCCTCGCGCCAGATGCGGGAGGCGTGACGGTTGAGCTTCAGACAGGACCGTGCCGGTCCGGCGAGCGGCACGTAGACGTGACCTGCCTGGTCCAAGTAGGGCAGTTCCGAGGTGATGCGCAGCATCGACGGGCTCTCCGGGGTCCGGCGCGACGGATCTCGGGCCCCGGCGCATCGCACGCCGGAGCCGCGAGGGGGAGCGGTCAGGCGTAGATCTTGCCGAGCATCTTGGTGTAGCTGGCGCCGCCGAGGCTGACGATGTCCGCCTCGGGGGTCTCGACCTCGTCGAACCCTGCGATCTCCAGCTCGTCGTGGGTGCGCTCGGTCAGCGACTTGCGGACCGGCTTCTGCTGCTTCTCCGCGCTACGGGCCATCGTTGGTCTTCCTCTCGTCCGGCCCCGGGCAGCCTGGGGCCCATCCGGAGTCACCCTGAGCAACAGGGAGACCGCGTGCCAAAGGAGCGTGTGGGCCGGGACGGTTTGTCGTCAAACAGGCAAATGGCCAGTAAATGACGTCGCGCGAGGGAGAGTTGAGGAGCGTGAAACGGGGGCGCGTTCTCCGCGCGAGCAAGCCGCGCAAGGTGGCTCCGACCCGGGAGGAAGCACGACACTCCCGGGAAGATCGCGGCCGTGGCACAGCCGCGCTGTCCGGATCCCTACGGCGCGGGAAGGATCTTCGTCACCCACATGGCAGCATCCGGGAATTCACTCTCCGTGATTGCCACTTCATGCCACTCTGGGTCACATGACAGACGAATCCGGCGGGAGCCGGGACGACTCGGAGGACCCGGAGGACGTCACGCCCGGGGAGGCGGCGGCTGCCCAGGAGCGCTCGTTCTGGGAGACCCGCCGACGGTACAACGAGCTGGACGACGACGAATCCGGCCGCCGCGAACGACGCCGCCTCAGCAAGGAGTCCCGGCGCATGAACCTCCAGGTACGCATACACCGCTACGCCCGAGCCCACGAGACT
>NZ_SDXQ01000090.1:0-1357 GCF_006964045.1 Arthrobacter sp. TS-15
GGGTCTGGCCGACGTAGTGCGTGGAGTACGGCGATCCGGAGGCGTACGGCCAGGTTCCGTCGAGGACGACATGCCCGTCGCCGTCCGGGCGGGCCACGCCGACCGGCATGACCGTGGACGCGGCACGGAACTCGCCGTCGTCGCCGAAGATCTCGTCCTGCGCCCGCTCCTCGAACTGCGCCGCGACCTGGAGCACATGGGCGGCGGTCAGGGAGAGCGCCCAGCCCGTGGAGGGGCAGCCTCGAGCGATCTCGGTGACCACGCGGTAGAAGGTCGGCAGGCCGAACTCGTATCCGCCGTAGCGGCGCGGCTGCAGGATCCGGTAGAAGCCGGCCCGCAGAAAGTCGTCGTGGGTGTCCTTCGGGTAGCGGGTCAACCGCTCGGTCTCCGGCTGGCGTTCGAGCAGTGCGGGCCGCAGGGCGACGGCTCGGTCGATCAGTTCGCGTTCGGTCAGTCCGGGCTCGGGAGCGGCGATCACGGTGCCTCCTGACGTGTGGGGCCGTCCGTACGTGACGCGGTACACGTGATTGAACACGCCACGGACCGCTGCTGTACCCACCGGATAGCGCCAAGTAGTTCCGCACTGGGGTGTACGGGAGTGATCCGGTGGCGCGCCGAGGGATGGGCACGGCATCTCGATCCCAGGGTGAAAACGGACCAGTAGTGGTGACCGTCGCCCACGCGTCGAACCGGGTGCGCGCCTAGCGTGGAGCCATGCCGATGCAACCCTGGTTTCCCGATGCCAAGCTGGGCATCTTCATCCACTACGGCATCTACGCCGTGGGCGGCGCCGCCGAGTCCTGGTCGTTCTACACGGGCGAGATGACGCACGAGCAGTACATGAAACAGCTCGACGGCTTCACCGCGTCGCACTACGACCCGGACGCCTGGGCGGAGTTGTTCGCCCGGGTGGGCGCGCGGTACGCGGTGCTCACCGCCCGGCACCACGACGGTGTCGCCCTCTGGGACACCGACCACCGCAACCTCGACGTGGTGCGGGACACCCCGGCGGGGCGCGACCTGGTCACCGGCTTCGTCGACGCGCTGCGCGCCCGGGACCTCAAGGTCGGCCTCTACTACTCGCACTCCGACTGGAAACACCCGGACTACGCGAGTCAGCGGCACCCCGGGCCGATCATCGTGCCGCCCAACGAGTACTCGCACGCCGAGCCCGGCAAGGAGGACCCGGCGGCCTGGGCGCGCTATCTCGCCTACCGCGACGGCCAGGTCGGCGAACTCGTCGAGCGCTTCCGGCCCGACGTCCTCTGGTTCGACGGGGAGTGGGAGCGCACCGAGGAGCAGTGGCGGATGGGCGAGCTCGCCGAGCTGATCCTCTCCGGCAACCCGGACACCATCC
>NZ_SDXQ01000091.1:0-1455 GCF_006964045.1 Arthrobacter sp. TS-15
CCCTGGCAGAGAGTCTCGTCGTCGATCCCGTTGCGCACGGGCACCCAGGCCGGGCCCATGTTCTGGAAGCCGTGGCAGCCGGAGTTCTCGTGCTGGAGGTAGTGCAGGAGTTCCTGGAGCAGCCAGGCGTGCGCCGCGTTGCCGACGCCTTCGTGGCGGATCAGCATCTGGGCCTGGTGGGCGACGTCGGCCCACGACAGGTGCCGCAGCGCCACCTTGTGCTTGCGCCGGCCGTCCGTCTTCACGTCGACCAGCGGACTGCCGTCCAGCTCCACGTCGTTGGAGAGGGTGATCACGGCCTCGTAGCCGCGGCGGGCGGCGATCTCGGTGTACGCCTGCACCTGGTCCGGCTTGAGGGCGTTGCCGTTGGTCTTCGTCTCGACCAGCGCCGTCCACAGCTTGCCCGCCCGCTCGACCCGGATCACGCCGTCCGGCCGCCGCGGGGAGTCGCCGTTGGGCAGCGATACCTCGGTGAACATCTCCATCCGCCCGGCGGGCGCCCCGAAACCGGCGGTGAGCCGCCTGCCGAACTCCGGCACCTGCGCCATCACCGACAGCAGCACGGAGGTCGCCCGGGTCTCCCTGTCCCGGTCGCTCTTGAGAGCGGAGACCGGGAAGAGCCGGGCGGCCCGCCAGGAGTCGTTCTCGGCGAGCGACTTCCTGGCCACCTTGGGCAGCGTGACCTTCTTCTTCGCCGTACGGGGCCGGGGGACCGACTTGGCCGGTGCCTCGACGGACTCGGTCACGATCTGTTCCACCACAGGAACGGGACTTGGGGCTGGCACGGCGGCCAACGGCACCGCCGTCCCCACGGCCTGGACCTCGACCTCGGTCGCGGCCTCGGGCCCCGCTTCCGTCGCGACGGGCTCGGCCGCCGCCTCCGCGGGGATCTCCTCCGGCGGGACGTCCTCCGCGACGGCAGCCCCGGACTCTTCGGCCGCCTCCGCCTCCTCCGCGTCGTCGTCGACATCGACGCCGTAGTCCTGGGCGAGGCCCGCGAGACCGGACTCGTATCCCTGCCCGATGGCCCGGAACTTCCAGTCGCCGGACCGCCGGTAGAGCTCGCCGAAGAGCAGCGCGCCGACCGCACCGGCGTCCTCGATGGAGAACCTCAGCAGCCCCTCGCCCGAGCCGTCGGCCAGGGTCACCCGTACGTCGTCCAGATCCCCGAACCGGCCTCCGTTGTAGCGGCTCGCCGCCACGACGACCTGCTCGACGTCCGCCGGGATCGCGGTCAGATCGAAGGTGATGCGGTCCTCGTTGCCGTCGGAGGTGGGCGTCTTGCCCAGCAACTGCACGGACCCGTCGGCCGCCACGGGGTTGTTGTAGAAGTAGAAGTCAGCGTCACTGCGGACCTTGCCGTCCGCCGTCAGCAACAGCACGGACACGTCCGCGTCGCCCTCACCCGTCGGACTGCTCCAGCCCAGGCTCACCATGACCGAGCCCACGAGACTA
>NZ_SDXQ01000092.1:0-1364 GCF_006964045.1 Arthrobacter sp. TS-15
GAGCAGCCGGCCGGGCTGCCCGGCACCCAGGGAGCGACGTCGTGAACTGGCTCAACTCCGAGGCGTTCACGCTCTTCGGCCAGCACATCAAGTGGGCCGACATGATCGGCAACGTGATCGGGCTGATCGGTCTCGCCCTCGGCTGGCGGCGGTCCATCTGGACCTGGCCCGTCCAGTTCCTGTCCGGGGCCATCCTCCTCGCCGCGTTCGCGACCGCCCACCTCTCCGGCAGCGCCGGCAAGCAGCTGGTGGTCATGACCGTCGCCCTGTGGGGCTGGTGGCAGTGGAACCGCGGCAAGGGCGGCGCGCAGGACGGCTCCATCGCCGTCCGCTTCGCCACCTGGCGCGAGCGCGGGTACCTCCTCGGCGCCGCGGCCGTCGGCACCCTCGCGGTCGGCAGCCTGTTCACCGCGTACCCGACGCTGTCCTGGGACCCCTGGCCGGACGCGTACATCTTCGTCGGCACGGTCGTCGCGATGTACGCCCAGGCGCGCGGCATGGTCGAGTTCTGGTTCGCCTGGCTGCTCGTTGACCTGGTGGGCGTGCCGCTGAACTTCGCCAACGGCTTCGCCTTCTCCGGCTTCGTCTACATCATCTACGGCGCGCTCGTCCTGTGGGGCATGCGCGACTGGTGGCTGCGCTCCCGCAAGGCCGGGCAGCCCTTCCTGGAAGGAGCCCCGGCATGACAACCGCGCCGGTTTGGTACAGCACGGGCCACGATCAGGACGCCTCCGACTTCGCGCTCGACCCCGTCGAGCAGGCCATCGCCGACATCGCGGCGGGCCGCCCGGTCGTGGTCGTCGACGACGAGAACCGGGAGAACGAGGGAGACCTCGTCATCGCCGCCGAGAAGGCGACCCCCGAGATCATCGCCTTCATGATGAGCGAGTGCCGCGGTCTGATCTGCGCACCCATGGAGGGCGACGAGCTCGACCGCCTCCAGCTCCCGCAGATGGTCGAGAACAACACCGAGTCGATGCGCACGGCCTTCACGGTCTCCGTCGACGCGGGCCCCGCGTACGGCGTGACCACCGGCATCTCCGCCGCAGACCGCGCCACCACGCTCCAACTGCTGGCCGGTGGCGAGGCCCAGGCGAGCGACCTCGTGCGCCCGGGCCACATCTTCCCGCTGCGCGCCAAGCCCGGCGGTGTCCTGACCCGCAACGGCCACACCGAGGCCGCCGTCGACCTCGCCCGGCTCGCGGGTCTGCGCCCGGCCGGCGCCATCGTCGAGATCGCGGGCGAGGACGGCCGGATGCTGCGGCTGCCCGAGCTGATCCCGTTCGCCCGCAAGCACGGCCTGACGATCATCTCCATCGAGGACCTGATCGCCTACCGTCAGAGCTCCGAGCCCACGAGACTAG
>NZ_SDXQ01000093.1:0-1189 GCF_006964045.1 Arthrobacter sp. TS-15
ACGAGATGGCGTACGACCTGGTCGGCCGTGACGACCGTGCTGCCGGTGTCCGTGAGGCCGCCCGCGGGCAGCACACCCAGTTTCAGGGCGAAGAACCACATCACGAGCAGGCCCAGCCAGAACGGCGGCGCGGCCTCCAGGGTGTACGCGAGCGAGGTGACGGCCCTGTCGGTCCAGCCGCCCGGTCGGCGCGCGGCTAGGACGCCGAGCAGGCCGCCCAAGAGGACCGCGACGAGAAAGGCGGCGGAGGCCAGCAGCACGGACCAGCCGACGCGTTCGGCGATCACGTCGGCGACCGGCTGCCGCAGGGCGCTGGAGTCACCGAGATCGCCCTGCACGGCGGACGTCAGCCAGTTCCACCAGCGGGTGACGAGCGGCTCGTCGGCGCCGAGGTTGGCGCGCAGTTGGTCGAGGGTGTCCTGCGAGGCGCTGAGGCCGGCCGTGCCCGCGTATGCCTTGACGGGGTCGAACGGCGAGGCCGCGGCGATCGCGAAGACCCCGAACGTGACGATCCCGAGGACGGGGACGGCGAACAGGGCCCGCCGTCCCGCCAGCCGCGCCATGGGCCCCCACGGCGGACGGCTCACGGCCGCCAGTCCTCGACGTTCCACCAGGGACCGGCCGCAAGACCGTGGTCGTGCGGTTCGACCTGCGTGGACAGGTCGCCGAAGCGGTCGTCGACCACGTAGAGGTGGTCGATGTGGGTCAGGAAGGTGTAGCCGGGGTTCTTCACCAGCTCGCGCTGCACGGTGTCGTAGGCGGCCTTGCGCTCGGCCCGGTCGCCGCTCTCGCGGCCGGCCTTCAGGGCGCGGTCGACGGTGGCGTTGTCGTACCAGCCCATGTTGTTGAAGCCGTCGCCCGCGAGGTCCGACCTGAGGAGCGGGTACTGGTCGAAGTCGGGGTCGGCAGGTGAGCCGCCGCCCGCGAGCACCGCGTCCTTGGGCATGCGCGGCTCGATGACCTCCCAGGTGCCGGCTTGCACCTTGACATCGACGCCGATCTTCTTGGCGTCGGAGGCGTAGGCGAGGGCGTGGTCCTGGCGGAGCTTGTCGCCGGAGACGTACCAGAGCGGGAAGCTCGCGCGGACGCCGTCCTTCACGCGGATCCCGTCCTTGCCCGGCTTCCAGCCGGCCGCGTCGAGGACCTTCAGCGCCTTCTTCGGGTCGTACGTCCGCTCGGTGCCCCCGGT
>NZ_SDXQ01000094.1:0-1507 GCF_006964045.1 Arthrobacter sp. TS-15
CCCGGCAACCGGCCTTCCGGGGGCGGCAGTTCGGTCCGGTCGGGTCCGGTGCCCCCTGGGTCCGCCAGGACCACGACGGGTCCGGCCCGCAGCGCGCCCGCCCGGTCCCTCAGGCGGCCGAGGACACCGCCCACGGGACGGCGGCGGCGCGGCGGCCGGGGCATGGGGCGCGGTGCCTCCAGGTCGGGTACGACGGCGGGCTGCGAGCCGGTGTTGAAGTGGACGAGGACCTCGTGGCCCTGGAACTCCACGTGCTCGACGAGTCCGCTGATCGCCACCTCGCCGGGCCTGGCCTCCGACGGTTTGGCGATGCGTATGGCCTCGGAGCGCAGGCCCACGATGACTTCGTGGCCCTGGTGCACCCGGAGCAACCGGTGGTCCAGGGACAGGGGTTCGGGCAGGACGAGGGCCTGGCGGCCGAGGCCGATCGACATGGCGCCGTCGAGCGGGGCGAGGACGACGCCCCGCAGGAGGCTGATGCGCGGGGTGCCGATGAAGGCGGCGACGAAGACGTTCTCGGGCAGCGCGTAGACCGTGCGCGGGGTGCCGACCTGCTGGAGGACACCGCCGCGCAGGACGGCGACCCGGTCACCCAGGGACATCGCCTCCGCCTGATCGTGGGTGACGTACACGGTGGTGACGCCCAACCCCCGGGTGAGGCGGGCGATTTCGGCGCGCAGACGGTTGCGGAGCTTGGCGTCCAGGTTGGCCAGCGGCTCGTCCATCAGGAACGCGGAGGGGTGCCGTGCAATCGCCCGGCCCATCGCGACGCGCTGGCGTTCGCCGCCGGAGAGCTCGTTGGGAAAGCGGTCGAGGAGGTCCTCGATGCCGAGCATCCGGGCCGTGGCGTCGACGCGCGAGCGCGGGTCCTGGCCGGGCGTCTCGATGCGCAGCGGGAAGCCGATGTTGTCGCGGCCGTTCATGGTCGGGTAGAGCGCGAAGTTCTGGAAGATCATCGCCATGTCCCGGTCGGCGGGCTCCAGATGGTTGGCGTACGCGCCGTCGAGCCGCACCTGTCCCTCGGTGGGGTCCGTGAGGCCGGCGATCATCCTCAGCACGGTCGACTTGCCGCAGCCGGACGGCCCGAGCAGCACCAGGAACTCGCCGGGCGCGACGTCGAGCGACAACCTGTCCACCACAGAGACACCGCGTGTGTAGGACTTGCTGACCTGTCGAAGGGAGATGGCGCGTGACATGGGACGTGACCCCCGGGGGCTCACAGGGCGCTGTTGCTCCGCGAACGGAGGTCTCGCGGGTCGTACGAGACCTATGAGTCACGGAAGCTAACGGACCGCACACATCCCGGGGAAGACTTGCGGCGGAATCGGGCGGGCCTTGTGGAGGGACCTCCCCGTGAAACCCGCCGGTTCGGCCAACTCCGGTGCGAAAGACGTCTGTTCAGTGTCTCTCGGGCTCCGGTGCGGATGGCGTACGTCCCCTACGTTCCGTCGGCTCCGACTCCGTCGCGCCCGTACGCCCCTGTCGCAGTCCGAGCCCACGAGACTAG
>NZ_SDXQ01000095.1:0-1055 GCF_006964045.1 Arthrobacter sp. TS-15
CGTAGAGACCATCGACCTGGTCCTGCCGCGCTGCTACCTCGCCCTGCTCATCGGCGGCGTCCTCGCCGCCGTCGACCACGACACCAACCCCCACGCGCACGATCGATTCACCGAGTCCGTCAACCGCACGCAGGCCAAGGTTCGCGCCGCCCTCGAACAGCAGGCCGCCGACGACAAGGAAGACCCCCGCCGATGATCCAGCAACCGTACCCCGAGGAACTGCAGAAGATCCGCGACGAGCTGCGCGAGGAGATCCGGGAGGCCCGCGGCATGCTCAAGGACCTCCGCCGCGAGATCAAGACCGCCCACGAGCTCGTCCCGCTCCTCACCGACGAACTGTTCGAGGCCGAGGTGAAAAAGCAGGTCGACGCGCTCGGCACCGCCACCGAAGCGGCCATGGACCAGGCCGTGAAGCGTGTGTTCGCCAAGTTCGATCAGCTCCAGGCCCTCGCCACGGGTGAGGACCGGCAGAGCCGCCGCAGAGGCCAGCCCTCCATCCCGGACCTGCTCCGGGCCCGCGCCAGCATCGAGGCCGACCGTGAGTAGCTGCACCGTGCCCGGCTGCCCCCGCACCGCCGAGGAGGCCGCGCACCGCCGCATGTGCGCCCGCTGCGCACGCCAGCTGCGGGCGCTCCTGCGCGAGCTCGTCGGACAGATGCCGCTCCTGCAGGCCTCCCTACAGCTGGACCGCAGCCCCACCACCGGCAGCGTCCACGGCGGCCGCGCCCACTCACCCATGCCTCTGCGCGGCGATGTGATCACCCTCCTGGGCCCCGGCTCCAACAGCACCGTGAGCGACCCGTACGGCGACGCCCGCGGCGACCAGGCCGGCCCGCTGCCCATCGACACCCACCTGCGCGGCTGGGCCGAGATGACCGCCCTCCACGTCCGCCTCGCCGCCGCCCCCGGGATACGGCCCGGGCGGACCTGGGCGGCATGGCTGGCCGCGTACACGCCATGGATCATCAGCGCCCCGTGGGCCGGCATCTTCCACCAGGAGCTCGCCGAGCTCGTCGGCCGCGTCCGCGCCATCACCCGCACCGAGCCCACGAGAC
>NZ_SDXQ01000096.1:0-1202 GCF_006964045.1 Arthrobacter sp. TS-15
CCCAGGGCGCCGTGCACAGTCCCGGACGCGGCGTCGAAGCCCGCGGCCGCGGCCCCGGACTCCTCCACGGCCTCCACCCGCTGCGCCTGCGCCAGCAGCCGCTGCGGCTCCACCACCGTGTAGTCCCGGCGGATCAGCACGCTCAGCGCGTTGGGCTCCTCCGGCCCGGTGTACGGCAGCGCGTCCTCGGTGCCGGGGATCTCGAAGGGAGTGACCTCGTCATAGCGGTCGTAGAGGAGCTCGTCGTACTCCTCGGCGGCCGCGGCCAGCTCGTTGAACGCCTCGTAGACGGCCGGGTCGTCCTCACCCGTCCTGCGCTCGACCGCCGCCAGGTGACGGTCGAGCGCGGCCTTGACCCCCTCGGCGGCGGCGCGTACCTCGGCAGCGGTGGGCTGCGCAGCATCAGACATAGTGCAGACGCTATCCGTACACGGCCTCCACACGCACAATAGATGCGATGCCGGAATACGAATTTGTCGACGTGTACGTGCCGCGCGGGGTCTCCCGCAAGGAAACGACACGCCTGCTGACGGACCATGCCGAGTACGGACACTGGGAGTTGGACCGCCTCAGCCTCCACCCGGACGGCAGCCGCAGAGTGCGGTTGCGCCGGCGGATCATCCGCCAGGTGCGTGCCACGTGGTGACGAGGGACGGCTGAAACGGAGCGGGCCCCGCGCGTGCGGGGCCCGCTCCGTCGACCCCGCGGGGGCGTGTTCACCTGCCCCTGGGGGCTTTTGTAGTGCCATGACACCGTTTGTCCGGTGCCGTGGCACCGTTTGCCGTGTCATGGCGTCGTCTCACGCGGAGGCGCGCGCCTTGCGGTAGAGCACGGCGCCCACCAGCAGCGCGCCCGCGCCCACCGGCAGCGCGAGACCGAGCGGCAGCTCACTGCCGGTCTGCGCCAGCTGCTCGGAGCCCTTGGGCTGCGAGACGGCCTGGGCGCTGGGGTCGTTCGGGTTCGCGGAGCCCAGGTCCACGCCACCGGACCGGCCCGGTCCACCGTGGCCGTCGGGCCCACCGGGCCGACCCGGGTCACCAGGGTCCCCGGGCTGTCCCGGCTTACCGGGCTCCCCCGGCTTGCCCGGCTGACCCGGGTCCCCGGGGTCACCCGGCTGACCGGGCTTTCCCGGAGGGTTGGGCTCGCCGTACCCGGGAGGCGTCGAGCCGTGCCCGCGGCCGGTGTTCGAGCAGTCGTTGCCC
>NZ_SDXQ01000097.1:0-1240 GCF_006964045.1 Arthrobacter sp. TS-15
CCCCCGAGCGCCGTCAGGAAGTGCCGGTGGGGACGCGTAACCCCTTGACGGCGCCCGGCACAGTCCTCACACGGGGACGGCGCTCCACCGTGATGGAGGCCGTACATACGAAAGGGCCCCGCACCTGAAGTGGGGCCCGTTCGCAGTCGTTCCCGGTCGGTCGTTCGCAGTCGTGCGGCGTACGTGGATCGCAGTCGTGCGTCGTACGTGGATCAGCGGCGCCGGCGCGTCACCGTACCGGCGCAGTCAGCCGCACTGGCACGGATTGCCGGACTGGCACCCGCAGCCGCAGCCCGAGCCGCAGCCACAGGCGCCGAAGAGTGGCAGGCTCTTGATCTCGGCGGGCTGCTCGGTCTCGCGGTCCTGGGTCGGGTCGGGCGTGGTGGGGGATTCGGCCATGGGTCCCTCCTCGAAGGCTTGTGCCTACACCCATTGCATGCCCACCCGGTCGGGCGCATCAACGGCGCACAGAGGCTCGCGCGCCCTCACGAGCACTCAATGCGCCTGGCACCCAAGGGACGCGGGGCCGTATCGAGGTGCGGCTCCGCCGCGTGGGCGCGGCCGGCCCGGGATCACCCGCGCCCGCCCACGCACCTCATCCCTCGCCCCACCGCCGGCGGCCTACGCCCCTTCCACCTGCGGCGCGGACTGGAGCTCGTCCGCGTGCTCGCCCGTCACCAGGTACACCACGCGGTTGGCCACGGACACCGCGTGGTCGGCGAACCGCTCGTAGTAACGGCCGAGCAGGGTGACGTCCACGGCCGTCTCGATGCCGTGCTTCCACCGGTCGTCCAGCAGGTGCTGGAAGAGCGTGCGGTGGAGGAGGTCCATCGCGTCGTCGTCCTGCTCCAGCTGCAGCGCGAGGTCGACGTCCTTGGTGATGATGACCTCCGCGGCCTTCGCCATCAGGCGCTGCGCGAGCTGGCCCATCTCCAGGATCGTGGCGTGCAGGTCGTGCGGGATCGCACGCTCCGGGAAGCGGAGCCGGGCGAGCTTCGCCACATGCTGGGCGAGGTCGCCGGAACGCTCCAGGTCGGCGGACATCCGGAGCGAGGTGACGACGATCCGCAGGTCGGTGGCCACGGGCTGCTGCCGGGCCAGCAGGGCTATCGCCCGCGCCTCCAGCTCGTGCTGGAGATCGTCGACCTTCTGGTCGCCGGCGATCACGGTCTCCGCCAGCTTCAGGTCGGAGTCGAGGATCGCCGTCGTCGCGCGACCGATCGCCGAGCCCACGAGACTA
>NZ_SDXQ01000098.1:0-1160 GCF_006964045.1 Arthrobacter sp. TS-15
GCGCGGATGCCCAGTTCGGCCAGTCCGGCGGCGAGCCGGTCGCTCCGCTCGTCGAGCTCAGCGTAGCTCCACAACAGGTCACCGCAGAACAGCGCGGTGGCATCGGGGTGCTCTCGCGCTCCGTCGCGCAACAGGTCGCCCAGCGGTCGTCCTCGCCAGTAGCCGGCACGGCGATACCGTTCGACGAATTCGGCGGGCCACGAAACCACGGCCACAGGATTCACACCCCTCAAATCGAGATTTTCAGGGATCCACGAACTCTTACTGAACCGTAAAGAATCTGTCTCCTTCAAAGAGCCAAGTCAATAAATGACTGGCAATGACTTAGTAAAGCAAAAGTCAAGTTCGGCTCCATTTTGGGTGGACTTGAGAGGATTAACCGGTCACTTACGACATACCCCTGCCGGGTACTACTCCTTCGAGTACCTCCCTTCCCCGAGACACACATGGTGTTTTACGTTGAGTCGGCATGAGCGACTCCAAGGACAACGGCATGAATCCCATAAATTTCCCGCGCTTGCCATTAGAAAATCGCCGGTAAATCAGTCGGCGAGGCCCCGGAGAGAGGACAGCGATGACACACGCCGCACCCGCTGTGGAACGCCAGATCCGCGAGGCCGTGTCCGAAGTGCTCGGCCTGCCGCCGGACGCCGTGGCGGAGACGGACAACCTGATCTCGCACGGGCTCGACTCAATCCGCACCATGGCCCTCGTCGGGCGCTGGCGCTCGTCCGGAGCCGAGGTCGACTACGCGGAACTGGCCCAGGAGCCGACCATCGGTGCCTGGACACGGCTGCTGACGCAACGACTCTCCGGTACCGGGACCGCGGAAGTGGACCGATGTACCGACGGCCTGCACGGACCGGCCGAGACCGTGACGGACGAGGCGGCCTCCTTCGCCCTGACACCGGTTCAGCAGGCGTACTGGATCGGGCGGACGGACGGCCAGTCGCTGGGCGGCAACGGCTGCCACGCGTATATGGAGTTCGACGGCCGGGACGTACGGGCCGACCGCCTGGAGTCCGCCGTGCGGGCCCTCATCGCTCGACACGCGATGCTCAGGGCCCGCTTCCTGGAGGACGGGACCCAGCGCGTCGCGGCCACCTCACCGTGGCCGGGGCTGACCGTGCACGACGTGCGGACGTTGCCCCGGGCAGCGG
>NZ_SDXQ01000099.1:0-1080 GCF_006964045.1 Arthrobacter sp. TS-15
CCCTTTGTGCCGCGCCCCTACCCTTCCATTCTCGCGCATTTCTGCTTCAATTCAAGAGTCATCACGAAGATTTCCCTATCATTTGCCGAATTCCCAGACCGGCGAGAAAATCGATATCACCGAGAGAAGAGGGGCCACCAAGGACAGTCAAAGCAAATTCCGGCAATTCAAGACAGAACAATAGAGGATGGAAGATGGGAGTCAAACTAAGCAAAGGGGTGGCGAATGTGGAGTCAATACAAAACATCAATTGGAACTCCATCACGTCAAATGAACTCGCGGCCCTTACGCGCCGTCCCGTCTGTTGATGTGCCTACCTGCACCTCAGTTGCGCCCAGCCCTGGAAGGAGCCAAGAGTGCGACCACCTGCGCCAAGGAGGAGGGCGAGGGCTACCGGCCTAGCAGGCAGATGCATTGGGAGATGTATTGGTACTGAAATTGGAACCCCTATTGGCGAAAACGTTCGACCGTCGCAGTCTTGCTTGCTACGGAATCGTCGACGCGCCCGCCGAAATTGTCCTGACCTGCTGAGCAGAAAAGGGCAACCAGGGCGCCGGCTGCGCCATCCTGGTACCTTTTCACGGTCAGCCCCGCAATCTCCCAACCGGGCGGCACGCAGTGAGCTTTTTCCAACCTCACGTTGATGTGTGGTGAAGGACGACGACGGACTCGCGGTCAGCACCGCCAGCTTGGAAAGGCCTCCGTGTCCTACGCCCCCGTGGTGATCTCCGGCTACGAAAATCTTGCCAGGGTCACTTCAAGCAGTACGCGGACGCCGATGAGGGCGAGACCAGCGTGTGCGGTAGTGCTCTTGTTGGGCGAGGTGGCGTTGCAGGTCGATGTGCCGGAACTGGTACACGGCCCCGACTTGCCGCAGTACCCCTCGGTGGTCATGAGCATCCTGCAGAAACGCCATCAGGTTCCATGGGATGCGGTAGCGCACTGTCAGGTAGGCGCGGGAAACGGCGAAGTACCCCCATGCTGTTACGGGAAGTCCGATGGCAAGCCCGGCCACGAGGCCCATGCCGAGGCCTAAGACGAGTCTGGCGATGACACCTGGGAGCCCGAGCCCACGAGACT
>NZ_SDXQ01000100.1:0-1260 GCF_006964045.1 Arthrobacter sp. TS-15
CCTCGCAGCGCATCGAGTACCGCGAGGGCTCGTACGCGGAGACGGCCCGTACCGCGGACCGGATCTTCGTGCTGCCGGTGGAGTTCAGCGACTACACGCACAACCGGATCCCCGAGCCCGACCGCGCCACCGACAACGCCACGGTGTGGACCCGCGACTACAGCCGCGCGTACTACCAGCGGCAGATCTTCGGCATGGCGGACCAGACCGCGGGCGACACCCTCAGGTCGTACTTCCAGCGTCAGTCCAGTGGCGTCTACTCGATCACGGGCACCGTCCAGGACTGGACCCGCGTCGACCACCCCCTGGCGCACTACGGCACCGACACCTGCCGGAAGAACGGCGTGGCCATCTCGACGTACTACTGCAACGAGCAGCTCGTCACCGACGGCCTCGACAAGTGGTACGAGGATCAGCGCGCGACGGGCCGGACCGTGGCCTCGCTGGCCAAGTACCTTGCCACGTACGACACCTGGGACCGCAACGACCACGATCGGGACGGGATCTTCAACGAATCCGACGGCTATCTCGACCGCGTGATGCTGATGTTCGCGGGGGAGTCGCAGGCCAACGGCGGCGGCGTCAACGGCACCGACGCCATCGGCTCGCACCGCGGCTCCGTCAGCTATCTCCAGTCCGGTGCGGGCAAGTTGGGGCCCGCCAACGGAAACCGGGACGGCGGCAGCCAGGTCGGCGACTCGGGCGTCTGGGTCAACGACTACACGATGACCAACGAGAACAGGGGACTTGGCACGCTGGCCCACGAGTACGGCCATATCCTGGGTCTGCCCGATCTGTACGACACCTCCGGCGGCGAGAACTCGACCGGCTTCTGGTCGGTCATGTCACACGGCTCACTGCTCTCGAACGAGGCCGAACTCTCCGCCCATCCCGCCGACTTGGGCGCCTGGGCCAAACTGCGGCTCGGCTGGCTCGACCATGCGACGGCGCAGGCCGGCACCCCCTCGACCGTCATCCTGAACCCGCTGTCGGTCCACTCCTCCACGCGGGGCAAGGAAGCCCTCCTGGTGAAGCTCCCCGCGGACGCGGACGGCAACGCGCGCTACTACGTCGTCGAGAACAGGCAGTACGTCGGCGAGGACACATACCTCAAGTCCGGTCCGTTCCAACTGGGTTGGCGCTCCACACTGCCCCGGCTCAAGGAGCGGCTGCACTACGAGAGCGGCACGCTGATCTGGTACTGGAACACCAAGTACCGGGACAACAGGACGAAGGCCAACGGCGGCCACGGTCAGATCC
>NZ_SDXQ01000101.1:0-1531 GCF_006964045.1 Arthrobacter sp. TS-15
GTTGCGGAAGTTCCAGCGCTGGGGCAAGCCGCTCGCCATCACCGAGTTCGGCACCTGTACGTTCGTCGGCGCCCCGGAACAGGGCGGGATGGGCTGGAGCATCGTCGACCACACCAAGACACCGCCGGAGATCAAGGGGAACGTGGTCCGTAGCGAGCGCGTACAGGCCGCCTACCTCACCGATCTCCTCGACGTCTTCGAGTCCATGAACCTGCACGCGGCGATGGCGTTCGAGTTCGTCACCGCCGACGCTCCGCACCGCCCCGACAAGCCGCTCTACGACCTCGACATGGCCTCGTACGCGATCGTCAAGCCCATCAAGGACCGCCCCGACGACCCCGAGTCCGGCTGGCACTGGGAGCCGAAGGAGGCCTTCCACGCGGTGGCCCGGCACTACGGCCGGGTGGGCTGCTGAGCCCTTCAGCGGCGAATGGCGCGGAAGCGGACGGCACCGGATTCGGGGTGCCGGTCCACCGACACGTCCGCGAAGCCCGCCTTCGCCAGACGGTCCGGAAGGCCGGCCGGATCCACCGTGTTCATCGTGTCCCGGAAGTGCAGCACCCGGAACCGGAAGCTCGGCTGGCTGTCGCACCCGGCGAAGACACCGCCGGGCCGCAGCACGCGGTGCGCCTCCGCGAAGATCCGGTCCTGCTGGGCGGCCGTCGGCACGTGGTGGAGCATCACGAAGCAGACGACGGAGGAGAAGCTCTCGTCCGGCAGCGGCATAGCGGCTCCGTCGGCGTGCAGGATCGTGGCCCGGTCACCCCACTTCCCCTCCAGCAGGGCGGCCGTGCCCTCGTCGATCTCGACGGCCGTGACACGGGGAACCTGTTCGATCAGTACGCGGAGATTCGCGCCGTAGCCCGGACCGATCTCCAGTACGTCGTCGCCGAGGGGTACGTCCGCCAGGGCCCAGGGGAGGATGTGGTCCCTGGTCGTCAGGGCCCACTTCTCGGAGCTGCACAGTCTGCGGTGTGCTCGGTTCATCGGCATGAGACGACGGTACGAGCGGGGCGCCAGTGTCCGACACGGGCTACGCTGCCGTTTCATGTCGCCAGACGGACAGTCGGTCGGTCCGCCGGTCGGGCCGTCGGCCGGACAACCGGCCGCCACCGCGATCTTCATCGGCCACTTCGCGATGCCGAGGGGCAGCGGCTTCGGCCGGCACTGGCACACCTTCCACCAACTCGCCTGGGCGGCAAAGGGGTTGCTGCGGGTGACCAGCGAGCGGGGCGCCTGGCTGCTGCCGCCGTCGCTGGCACTGTGGATCCCCGCCGGGCTGGCCCACACGACGGAGGCGGAGGGCGACGCCGTCATGCGGACTCCGTACGTGAACCCGGCGGCATGCCCGGAGATCACCTGGACCGAGCCCACGGTGGTGGGCGTGGACCCGCTGCTCCGGGCCCTCGTCGACCACCTCGTACGCACCGACCTCGCCCCGGACGCCCGGTCGCGGGCCGAGGCCGTACTCCTCGACGTACTGCGTCCCGTACCGGTGACGAGCGTGTCCGTGACCGAGCCCACGAGACTA
>NZ_SDXQ01000102.1:0-1323 GCF_006964045.1 Arthrobacter sp. TS-15
GGGCGACAACCAGCCCGGCTCGCTGCTCAGGCGGGCCGCGATCCGCGCCATGCAGCGCCTCTCCGCCGCCGAACTGGCCGACCGGCGCGCGGCGGTCATAGCCGCCGTGGAGGCCGTGGCGCCGCTGGAATTCGTCAACGGCGGCGGTACGGGTTCCATCGAGCAGACCTCCGCCGAACACGTCATCACCGAGATCGGTGCCGGATCGGGGCTCTACGGGCCCGGACTCTTCGACTTCTACCGGCGCTTCCGCCCCCGGCCCGCGGCCTTCTTCGTCATGTCCGTCGTACGCCGCCCGAGCCCCAGGATCGCCACCGTGCTCGGCGGCGGCTGGATCGCCTCCGGCGCGACCGGCCTCGACCGCCAGCCCACCCTGGCCTGGCCGCACGGGCTGCGTACGAACCCACGGGAAGGGGCCGGCGAAGTCCAGACACCCGTCCTGGGCGCTGCCGCGCACGGGATGCGCCTCGGCGACCACGTGTGGTTCCGGCACGCCAAGGCCGGCGAGCTGTGCGAGCGCGTCAACACACTCCACCTGGTGTCGGGCACGGAGGTCGTCGACGAGGTCACGACCTACCGGGGCGAGGGACACGCCTTCCTGTGACTGTGCCCCGTCCCTGAACAGGACCGTTTCCGCTCCCGGGAGGCCTTGTGTCCACCGAGTTCCACCCGCCGGCCCCGATGCCGGCGGACGCCGTCACGAAACCCGCGGGCCATGCGCCGACCGAACCCGTCTCCCGTGGCTGGATCACCTTGTTCGGCCTGGTCTGGTTCGGGTTCTGGATGGCGAGTCTCGTCCCCCTTCAACTGCTGCTGCCCCAGCAGCTGGAGATCATCGATCCGGCATCCAAGGTCCACGGTTTCGCCGTCGTCAACGCCCTCGCCGGACTGGTCTCGTTGCTCGCCCTCCCGGTGTGCGGGGCGTTGTGCGACCGCTCCCGAAGCCGTTTCGGACGCAGAAGGCTCTGGCTCGCGGGCGGCGCGCTGTGGTTCGCGGCGGGGCTGGCGATCACCGGGGAGCAGACGACGGTGCCGGGCATGACCCTCGCGTGGTCGGCGAGCATGCTCGGTCTCAGCGCCGCCACCGCCGGGCTGACGGCCATGATCGCCGACCGCGTCCCCGTCGGCCAGCGCGGTCTGGTGTCCAGCGCGATCTACGGCCCCCAGGCCCTCGGCGTGGTGACCGGCATCGCCCTGGTCTCCGTGTTCGCGCTGTCCCCCGCGAGCGGATACCTCGTCATCGCGGCCCTGCTGATCGTCTGTACCGTGCCGTTCCTCGCGCGCTTCCGTGACGCTTCGTACGACGCCGAGCCCACGAGACTA
>NZ_SDXQ01000103.1:0-1388 GCF_006964045.1 Arthrobacter sp. TS-15
GACCGAGACCGAGGCCGCCACGTACGTGAAGCAACTCGCGGCGGACAAGCGGTACGTGCGGGACGTCTACTGACAGCCCCTCAGGGGCGGCTTCAGCCGAGGCACGGTGTACGGGTCCGGTTGCGGGCCTTCGCGGGGGCGCCGATGGCGCTGACGAGCACGGATGTACGGGTCGAGCCCTGACCTTGGGAGAGGTCAGGGCTCGGCTGTGGGAGTCAGGATCCGGCCGCCGGGATCAGGTCGCTGTAGGCCGTGATCGAGTCACTGTGAGCTGTGGTCAGGCCTTGGCCTCGGCCGTCTCGGGGGCGGCGTCCGGTGCCGTGCCGGGCTCCGGATCGGCGGCGGCCTTCGGGACCGGGATGAAGAAGGCGACGGCCGCGGCCACGAGCGCGACGCCGGAGCCGATCAGCATGGCGACCCGGAACCCGTCCTCGGACGGCAGGGCGAACCCGCCGAAGTCCGTGGTCATCTGGGCCAGTACCACCGCCATCACGGCGGCCGACACGGAACTGCCGATCGAGCGCATCAGCGTGTTGAAGCTGTTGGCGGAGGCGGTCTCCGACTGGGGCACCGCGCTCATGATGAGGGCCGGCATGGCGCCGTACGCGAAGCCGACACCCGTGTTGGCGACGATGGTCACGGCGAGCAGGCCCAGGGGCGAGTCGGTGCCGATCATCGGCAGGGAGATGCCGTAGCCGAGGGAGATGATCAGCGCGCCGATGGTCAGGGTGACCTTGGGGCCGCGGGCGGCCGAGACCTTGGCGCCGATCGGCGACATCACCATCATCATCAGGCCGGCGGGGGCCATCCACAGGCCCATGGCCAGCATCGACTGGCCCAGTCCGTAGCCGGTGGCCTCGGGCAGCTGGAGGAGCTGGGGCACGACCAGCGACTGGGCGTACATCGAGAAGCCGACCAGGATCGAGGCGATGTTCGTCATCAGGACCTGCGGGCGGGCGGTCACCCGGAGGTCGACCAGCGGCTCACGCGTCCGCAGCTCCCACCAGCCCCAGGCCAGCAGGACGACGACCGAGGCGCCGAGCAGTCCGAGGGTGGTGCCGCTTCCCCATCCCCAGTCGGCACCCTTGGAGACGCCGAGGAGCAGACAGACGAGCCCGACGCCCAGACCGGCCGCGCCGAGCAGGTCGAAGCTGTTGCCCGCGGCGGTGTTCGCCCGGCCTACGGGCACGACGAACCAGATCAGCGTGCCGACCGCGAGGGCCAGGGCGGCGACGACCCAGAACAGCACGCGCCAGCTGGTGTTCTCGGCGATCGCCGCGGAGAACGGCAGACCGAGCGCACCGCCCACGCCCATGGACGCGCTCATGATCGCGATGGACGAGCCCAGCTTCTCCTTCGGCACCACGTCACGCAGGAGGCTGATGCCC
>NZ_SDXQ01000104.1:0-1022 GCF_006964045.1 Arthrobacter sp. TS-15
GGCCAGGAGCAGGACCAGGCCGACCACGGGGACCGGGAGTGTGAGTGCGAGTGTGCGGCGCAGGCGACTGCGCTCGGGTCTGTTGACGACCAGACGGGGTTCCTCTGACACGGATCTGTTCGCGGACACCGGCGTCTCCCCCTAGCGTGGGGCAGGATCGTCGGTGACAGCGCTTACCGCCGAACCACCTCACGACGAACGGCAGTTGGAACCAAGGTTAATCGCTGACGAACCATCACCGGGAGGGCCTGGCACCACCCTTCGACGGCGCCTTGACCTCGAAGGATTCCAACGTGTTCGAACACAACAGGTTTCATTCGGGATTCAAGGGCAACTCGCAGAGCATGTCCTCTCGAACTCGCAGCAACGGTGCCAACCAGGCCGGCACGGTCATCGCGGTCGTCGCCGACATCATGGCCCTCATCCTTGGCCTCTGGATCCTGATGTACCTGCTGGATGCCAACCAGGGCAATGACTTCGTCCAGTTCATCCATGACGCGGCACGCTGGCTCGCCGGCTGGTCGCACGACCTGTTCACCTTCGACGAGCAGTGGGCACGGGTCGTCGCAGGGTATGGCCTCGCGGCCGTCGTGTACCTCTTCGTGGGGCACGCGATCGCCAACCGCGCCCACCGTCACTGACGTACGTACCGAGTACTGACGTACGTACCGAGCAGGTGCCCGGCCCCTACTGACAGCAGTCCGGGTCCAGGCCCGTCGGCAGGCGGTCGCCGCTGAAGACCGCGCACGTCGCCTCGTCGCCGCCCAGGGCGGCGACGGCGAGGAGCAGGGAACCGGCCGTCCAGGAGGTCAGCTCCTCCGGCCAGACGGCCTGGGCGTCGAAGACATAGCCCGTCCAGTACAGGCCGGTTCCGGGGTCCCGCAGATGCTGGATCGACTGGAGTATCTCCAGGGCCCGGTCGGACTCGCCCACGGCCCAGAGCGCCAGGGCGAGTTCGGCCGACTCCCCGCCCGTCACCCACGGGTTGGGAACGACACACCGCACGCCGAGCCCACGAGACT
>NZ_SDXQ01000105.1:0-1087 GCF_006964045.1 Arthrobacter sp. TS-15
CAGAACAGCCATGGATACGCAGTGAAAGGCACACCATGACGGACGCAACCGGCACCGTTTCCGGCGGAACCCTGACCCTGGCGGACGATCTGACGATCACCCGCATGGGATACGGAGCCATGCAGCTGGCGGGCCCCAACGTCTTCGGGCCGCCCAAGGACCGGGACGAGGCCGTCGCGGTCCTGCGGGAGGCCGTCGAGCGGGGCATCACCCACATCGACACCAGCGACTTCTACGGGCCCGTCGTCGTCAACGAGATCAACAAGGAGGCCCTGTACCCCTACCCCGCCGACCTGCGCATCGTCACCAAGGTCGGCGCCCGCCGCGGCGACGACGGCAGCTGGATCCTGTCGCGGGACCCCGAGGACCTCAAGGCCCAGGTCCACGAGAACCTCCAGCACCTCGGAGTGGACGCCCTCGACGTGGTGAACCTGCGCGTCGGCTCCAACGACGGGGGAACGGACGAGGAGCCGCTGAGCGAGCAGTTCGGCGCCCTGGCGGAGCTGCGGAAGGAGGGCCTGATCCGCCACCTCGGTGTCAGTGCCGTCTCAGACGCCCAGCTGACCGAGGCCCAGGCCATCGCCCCGGTCGTCACGGTGCAGAACCTCTACAACCTGGCCAACCGCCAGGACGACGCCCTCGTCGAGCGGTGCGCGGCGGAGAACATCGCGTTCGCCGCGTTCTTCCCGCTCGGCGGCTTCAGCCCGCTGCAGTCGCAGACGCTGACCGACGTGGCCGCCCGCCTGGACGCCTCACCCCAGCAGGTGGCCCTGGCCTGGCTGCTCCAGCGCTCCGCGACCACGGTTCTGATCCCGGGTACGTCTTCGCGGGCCCACCTGCGCGACAACATCGCGGCGGCGGAACTGGCCCTGCCGGCCGCGGAGATCGAGGAGCTCGACGGGATCGGCCGCTGATCAAGGCCCGCGGCAAGCCCAGTCGCCTTTAGGGGCGCCCACACCCGCGGTCTCCCGGTGGAGGAGCTCCACCTCAACAGCCGCCACCTCGCGCCCGGCGGAGCCCCTCGTGCGCCACAGCCAAGCGATGTCCCGCCCGAACGACCACGTCAGCAGGCCGAGGGCGAGGGCGA
>NZ_SDXQ01000106.1:0-1117 GCF_006964045.1 Arthrobacter sp. TS-15
TCACGTGGGTGGCCGCGCCCGAACAGGCGGCCAGGACTCGGTCGAGCAGGGCGCGGCCACCCACGTGAACGCCGGGCTTGTCCGCCCCGCCGAGGCGGCGGGCGGCACCGCCGGCGAGCACGACGGCGTCATGGCCGTCCGTGTCCCGGCCGTCCACACCGGGTGCGCCGGAGGAACCGGGCCCGATGGAGGAACCGGGTGCGCCGACGGAACCGGGTGCGCTGGGACGCTCGTACGCGGTCACCCCCCGAGTATGGGCGCCCGATGGATCATTTCCACCCCCGCGCACAGCATGTGGACGGGGGTGGTGACGAGGTCGTACGGGTCGCGGGGCTACAGGGTCCGCAGCAGGACCGCGGGCTGTTCCACACAGTCCGCCACATACCGGAGGAATCCGCCCGCCGTGCCGCCGTCGCACACTCGGTGGTCGAAGGTGAGCGAGAGCTGCACGACCTGCCGCACCGCCAGCTCGCCCTCGTGCACCCAGGGCTTGGGAACGATCCGGCCGACGCCGAGCATGGCCGCCTCGGGGTGGTTGATGATCGGCGTGGAGCCGTCGACGCCGAACACCCCGTAGTTGTTCAACGTGAAGGTCCCGCCGGTGAGTTCCGCCGGTGTGAGCGTCCCGGTGCGTGCCGCCTCGGTGAGCCGGGCGAACTCCGCGCTCAGGGACTCCGCGCCCCGGGTGTGCGCGTCCTTCACCACCGGCACGACGAGCCCGCGCTCGGTCTGCGCGGCGAACCCGAGGTGCACCGCGTCAAGCCGGACGATCTCCCTGGCCTCCATGTCGACCGTCGAGTTGAGCTCGGGGAAACGGGCCAGCGCGGCGGTGCAGATCCGGGCGAGGAGGGCGAGCAGGGAGATCTTCGGCCCGCCGGCCTCGTTCATCCGCACGCGCGCGTGCATCAGTTCCGTGGCATCGGCGTCGACCCAGCAGGTCGCGTCCGGGATCTCACGCCGGCTCCGGGAGAGCTTGTCGGCGACGGCACCGCGGACGCCCTTGAGGGGGATGCGGGTGCCACGCGCGTGCGTGGCTGACGTCGAGTGCGCCGGTGCGGGCGCCGCGGCCTGTGGTGGCCGCACGACGGTCGGGGCCGACGCGGCGGCCCGCGCGGCC
>NZ_SDXQ01000107.1:0-1359 GCF_006964045.1 Arthrobacter sp. TS-15
ACTTTCACTGGGCTCGGGCAATGCCGCCGCCGGCCCCGGTGCGAGGACGGCGCTGGCCGCGATCGCCGCCGTACAGACCAGCCGCAGAAGCCTTCCTGACACGTCATCACCTCCGGTGCGGGGCGCGGCCCTTCCGCTCCTCCGCATCGCGAGCATCAGACGCGCGCGCGAGCCCCGCGCGGCGAGCGTGGGCGATCCGGCCCAACAAGGTCACTCGTCGGTGTCGTCCGACTTGCCGTCCGGCGTGGCGTCTGGCTTGATGCGCGCCGCGGTGTCGGGCTTCGGCTCCGGCTTGGACCACGGCCACCGCAGCCTGCCGCCGCTCGTGTCATCGGGGTCGTACTGGTACTTCCACCCCTGATGCAGTGCGAGCCGCCTGCTGGTCCCCGCCTGCACCCGCCGGTAGACGAGCACGGTCGGCGGACCACCGGCACTGTCCGGGACCGGGACCCGGTACACCTTCGGCGGGTGTCCGGTCGCACCGAGCAGGACCGGCAGCACCCGGCCGTCCAGGGGGCCGCCTTCGAAGGGGGTGTCTTCGCTCTTCACGCGGCCAGTGTCACAGCAGGTGGGCCGCGTCGCTCACCACGGGCAGCACCGCCCGGGCGAACGTGCCCATCGGGCCGTCCGCGGGCTCCATCGCCAGCGCGGCCCGTACGGCACCGGCCGTCTGGGCGTCGCGCCCCGCGGTCGCCACCAGACACGCGACGAACTGCTCGACGAGCCAGTCCCGCAGCTCGTCGAGCGGCGGTTCCTTCTCTTCATCCAGCCAGATCAGGGAGGCGGCCTCGACCGCCGTGATCCACATCCGGACGGTCATCCGCAGCCGGGGCGCCGGCCCTTCGACCTCCAGATGAACCAGGATGTGCTCGGCGGCGGCCCGCCGTACCCCGTCCACGATGGCCGTGGTCCGGGACGTCTCGACGACGCTTCCGCCCTGCAACAGCGCGCTGAATCCGGCGTCGTGCTCGTCCACGAAGGCGAGGTAGCGGTCCAGGGCGTTGGCGAGCCGCTGGGTGAGCGGGCCCTCCGGGGGTTCGGCGAAGCAGTGCTCCAGCTCTTCCGCGGCGGACCTCAGTGCGGCCTCGTACAGCTGCTGCTTGCCGCCGGGGAAGTACCGGTACACCAGTGGGCGTGAGACGCCGGCCGCCTCCGCGACGTCGTCCAGGGAGACCTCCTCGGGGGCCCGGGCCGCGAACAACGACAGCGCCGCGTCGAGCAGTTGGCTCCGCCGTTCCTCGACGCCGAGTCGCCGGTACGCGCGTGTAGGAACCTCCGAGGTCATGCCCCGCAGCGTAACCTTTCCCGCCCGCACCGCCCCATTCCCGGGGGCTCCGCCCCCAGACCCCCGTATCGCGC
>NZ_SDXQ01000108.1:0-1199 GCF_006964045.1 Arthrobacter sp. TS-15
CCTCAGCGCCTGACCGACGAACCCGCCAGGGCTTCCGCGAAGGCTCCCCTCAGGGATGCCCCTCAGACGAGTCCTCAGGGCTCAACCCGCACCCACACCGGCGCATGGTCCGACCCCGCCGCGTCCCGCCGTGCCCCCGCGTTCTCGTCGACAGACGGCAGCGGGGTCTCCCGGGCCGGTGTCCCCGTCCCCGCCCCGGTCACGTGGTTGAGCAGCAGTCGGCTGACCAGTATGTGGTCGATCAGTTCGGGGCGGCCGGAGTGGACGCGGGAGAAGCGCTGCTCCTCCGGGATGAGGGGCGCGATGTTCCAGAGCCGGGCCGCGTCGCCCTTGTCGGGCCGTTCGAAACCCGGCGTGCCGATCTCCGAACCCGGCGGGCCCTGCAGGATCTGGGTCGTGGCGGCCACGACCTCGTCGTTGAGGTCGCCGAGCACGGCCACGTTCCGCTCCTTGCCCCTGCCGTCGAGGAGGCTGTCGGCGACGGCACGCAGAGTCGTGGCCTCGGCGGCCCGCCGGTACAGGGCGTACGCGCCGTAGCGGGCCCGCTCGCCCTCGTTCCGCGGCTGGAACCGGCCGCCCGGGAAGGTCAGCAGCTTCGACTTGAGATGGCAGACCGCCACGGTCAGCGTCATCCCCTGGACGCTGATCTCCGTGGCCAGGAAGCCGCGGCCCGTCCTCGACACCGGTTCTCCGTCGTCGTCACCCTGAACCGGGCGCAGCGGTGCGGGGAAGGAGTTCGTGTCGATGATCGTCCGAGGTTCCGGGCGGCTGAGGAAGCCGACCCGGATGCCACGGCTGTCCGGATGCTCCGAGAGCGCGATGTGCCAGTCCCCGTCCAGCATCCCGGCCAGGTCCGCCAGCGCCTCCGGATCGCCGACCTCCTGCACGCCGAGCAGCGTGGGGTCCAGCTCCGTGACGACCGAGGCCAGAGCGGTGAGCTTCGCCTTGTACGCGGCCTCGCTGCGCGGTCCGAACGCGCCGCCGGGCCGGTACAGGTTCTCCAGGTTCCAGGTGCCGAGGAGCATGCCGGGCTCCTTCCCGGACGCGCCGTCCAAGGGCGCCGCCCGTCGAATGGTGAGGCCAGCGTGCGCGGGAAACCGCCGGGGCGACAGGGCCCGGACAGGATGCGCGGTTCACGTCACCCGACGGCACGATCCCGTCGTACCGTGGCGTGATGACCTCGCCCGAGCCCACGAGAC
>NZ_SDXQ01000109.1:0-1312 GCF_006964045.1 Arthrobacter sp. TS-15
TGTTCGTACTGGTGGAGAAGTCGGTCCGCGCACCGCTCGTCCGGCTCTCCGTACTGACGCGCCGTAACCTGGTCGGCGGCAGCGTGGTCATGCACGCCGCATCAGGCGTCCTGATCTCCATGTTCTTCCTCTGCTCGCTCTACCTGCAGCACGTCCTGGGGCTGAGCGCCCTCAAGACCGGGCTGGTCTTCCTTCCTGTGGCGGTCGCCATCACGCTCGCCGCGCACCTGAGTTCGCAGGCGATCGGCAGGTTTGGCTGGCGCCCCGTGGCGACGACTGGGTTCGTGCTCGGAGCCGCTGGGAGCCTGCTGCTGTCCCGGGTCGAGGAGAGCGGGAGCGCATGGACCCAGGTGCTCCCCGGCTTCCTGCTCGTCGCGATCGGCCTGGGCGCCGGGTTCGTGTCCGCCACCACCAGTGCAATGAGCGACCTGCCGCACGAGGACATGGGGCTCGCCTCGGGCCTGGTGAACACCTGTCATGAGATGGGCGCCGCCCTGGGCGTGGCCGTGGTGGCCGCGGTCGCGGGCGCGAGTCTGGAATCCGGAGGGGATTCGGCCCCGTCGGTGAGCGGTTTCGACAGCGCGTTCCTGGCCTGCGCCGTGATCTCACTGGGCGCCGCTGTCGCCGGCGCGCTGCTACTCCCGCGTGGGCGCCCCGACCCGTCGCAAGGACCTGTCTTCGCACACTGACCCGGCACTGCCTGCCACCTGGCGCTCCAGGTCAAGCGGCGTTCATCAGACGCCCACGCAACGCCCGACACCCGGCCGTTTCCCCCGAGGCGGCCGGGTGCCGGGTCGCTTCAAACTGCTTGACTATGTAAATACGGCGATCGATAGTACTTTCCGATGACAAGCATTGTTCGTTGTCTATCGGGAGGGACATCGTCGTGGGGGAAGACCGTTCCTGTTGTCGTCAGGCACAGTGCTTATGAGTGCGGCCACGGGGGGCCGCAACACAACATCCGAGCAGTACGGCCCACCAGCGAAGAACTGCTCGGACGGCCACATCCTTCTGATCGATCCCGACCCCACCTCTCGAATCCTGATCCGACGGGCCCTGGAGGAATCCAGCCCATCCGCACCAGTGACATCGGTCGCTACCTCGGCGAGCATTCCCGTCGGCGGCCTGGGCGCCCCGCTGACCCTGGTCGTCTCCTCCGAGGTCAACCATCACGATGGAGCGCCCCTCGTGGACTTGCTCACCCGGCAGGACACGCACGTCGTCATGATTCTGCGAATGCACACACGCGAACGATTCGAGGATCTGCTGGGCTTTCCTCTGGACGCCGTCTTGCATAGCGAGGATCTTCGCG
>NZ_SDXQ01000110.1:0-1305 GCF_006964045.1 Arthrobacter sp. TS-15
GATCACGAAACCGCTGATGACGAAGAAGACCTGCACACCCAGACAGCCGTACGCGAACCACGAGTGCAGCGTCGGGAACTGGGCCTTCGCCGAGGTTCCCCAGGCCTGTGTGACCTCGCCGCCGCGACCGCCGTAGTGGTACGCCGCCACCATCAGCGCGGCGATCAGCCGCAGCCCGTCCAGGGCCCGCAGCCGGTTCTCCCGAGGCCTCTTCACCTGAGGCGGGCTGGGCCTGTCGGCCGCCGGGAGGACGGCACGGACCACCGTGCCCACGGACGTCGTACGTGTGTCCTCGGGAATGTCGGTCACGGGTCCCCTCAACGGCCGTTCTGTGAAGTCGTGCGCAGTGCGGGCCGTGGATTCCGTGACCCGGGGCCTCCGAGGGCCTCAGCTAATTCACAGCACACTAGTCCGACTCACAGCTGGGGCCCGGTTGAAGAACTGATCATTCCCTGACCGGACCCCATGAATTCACCGTCCGTTTGTTCTCAATTCCCGGAGGAACTCAGCGACCCACTGCTTTCTTCAGGGAGCGGGCGCGGCGGGCCACCCGGCGCACGGTCGCGTTGCGCGGAAGGAACGCCAGCTGCGCCGGGACCGCGCCGGGCAGCGCCAGCGAGGTGAGGCGCTTGCGCTTGAAGTACCGCCAGGTGTGCGTGTTCAGATGCTTCGTCAGATAGGCCTCGGCGGCCGGGCGCAGGTCCGGGTAGATCTTCGGCTGCATCGCGTAGCCGACGGCCCGCACGAGGTCGGTCAGGCCCTGCTCGTCCGTGCCCCGGCGCTGCCCAGTGACGGCCTTGCGGTCGGTCAGGTCCGGCAGCAGCGCGTCGACGACCGTCACCGGCACGCGGTTGCTGTTCTCGTACGGTGTCAGCCGGTCGAGCAGGGTGGCGGTGCCGACGCGGGCGACCGGCAGGCCGTACAGCGCGTAGGCCGTGAGCAGTGCCGTGGAGAAGCAGCCGACGACCAGGGCGGGACGCATCCGCTGGTAGAGGACCTCGGCGAGGACCGGGGTGTCGAGCACCGTCAGGTCGGCGCCCAGCCTCTCGGCCTCCTTCTCCAGGCCGCGGGTCCAGCGGGCCGGCGCGGAGGGGTGCGGCTTGAACACCACGCGGGTGTGGCCGAGCTCGACGGCGCCCTTCAGCATCCGGACGTGGAGGGCTTCCTCCTCCTCGGGCGTGAGGATGCCGAGCGCGGAGAGGTACTGGCCAAGCAGCAGCGCCGGTTCGTCGACCACCGGCAACGAGTCGCCCGTGTCGACCAGTTCGGCGAGCACCTTCACGAAGGCGTCCGTCGGCACGATCT
>NZ_SDXQ01000111.1:0-1305 GCF_006964045.1 Arthrobacter sp. TS-15
CCTCGGTGACGATCGCAGTCACCAACTCGGGCGGCGTCACATCGAAGGCGGGGTTGTACGCCTGGGTCCCCAGGGGTGCCACCGGTATCCCGCCTCCCGCTTCCGCTCCGGCCACCGGCACCTGGGGTGCTGTGATCTCCGTCACTTCATGTCCGGCACGCTGCTCGACCTCGATCGCTGCTCCGTTCGGAGTGTCCGGGTCCACCGTCGTCACCGGCGCGACCACGATGAACGGCACATGGTGGTACCTGGCCAGCACCGCGAGCGGATAGCTCCCCACCTTGTTCGCCACCGAACCGTCGGCCGCGATCCGGTCGGCACCGATCAGCACCGCGTCCACCTCTCCCGCCGAGAACAGCGATCCCGCCGCGTTGTCCGTGAGCAAGGTGTACGCCATTCCGCTCCGCGCCGCCTCATAGGCCGTCAGGCGAGCACCTTGCAGCAACGGCCGCGTCTCGTCCACCCAGAGCCTGCGCAGCCGCCCCGCCCGGTGCGCCGCAAGGGCCACCGCGAACGCCGTTCCCTCGCCCCCGGACACCAGCGCGCCGGTGTTGCAGTGCGTCAGGATCCGGTGGTTTCCGCCGGGCAGCAGCTCGTCGAGAAGCGCCAGCCCGTGCGTGGCCATCCGGGCGCTGGCCTGGGCGTCCTCCTCGTGGAGCGCCCGCGCGGCGGCCAGCGCGGCATCGGCGGCCTGCTTCTGGTCACCACCGCCCCGCAGGACCGCGAGGTGGGCCGCCTGGGCCCTGCGCGCCCCGTACGAGAGGTTCACCGCGGTCGGCCGAGCACTCGCGAGCGAGGCCGCGGCCTCGTCCACGTCGAACCCCCGGGCGGCGGCGAGCGCGACCCCGTAAGCCCCCGCGATGCCGAGCAGCGGCGCCCCGCGGACGGCGAGCGTACGGATCGCCTCCACCAGGGCGGGCGCGTCCGTGCACACCAGCTCGACCTCCTCGGCGGGCAGCCGCGTCTGGTCGAGGAGGACCAGTACAGGGCCTTCCGGCGGCTCGTCCCACCGGATCGCCGGTATCTCGGTGGGCCGCTGGTTCTCGCGGGATTGCGCGTACTGATCAGCCATCCGCCCAGTCTGCCCCGTACCGGCCGGACAATTGAAGGTGTGCAGCCCATACGGCAGCCGGTCACTTCCCGGCCACACCGTGGCACGATGGCTGCCAACCTGCCGCCGCGACCGCGGACGGGCACCGTGAAGGAGCGACGATGAAAGACACTCCGGGCTGGGCATCGCCCGGATCTGCCCCCTCCGACGGGCAGAACGGACAGGAGCCGACGGCTTCCGGCCCTGCCGAGCCC
>NZ_SDXQ01000112.1:0-1340 GCF_006964045.1 Arthrobacter sp. TS-15
GGGAAGAACACGACAGCAGCCTGCGCTGTACCGGGCGAGACCGCTACCTGAGGAGGCCGAAAAGCCGTGACCCAAGGCCACCGCATCACCATCGAGCAGGGCACCGAGCACGTCCGTGTAGTGCACGGCGGACAGGTGCTCGCCGAGAGCACACGCCCGCTGCTGCTGCGCGAGACGGGCCTGCCCGTGCGCTACTACCTCCCCGCGGAGGACGTACGTCTGGATCTGCTGACCCCGTCGGAGACCCGCACCCACTGCCCCTTCAAGGGTGACGCGTCCTACTGGTCGCTGCCGGACGCTCCCGACCTCGTCTGGAGCTACCCCGACCCGAAGCCGGAGGTCGCCGAGATCAAGGACCACCTGTGCTTCTACGAAGTAGAAGCCGTTTGACCCCGTTCTCCGAACGGACCCACGTCCCACCGATGAGTTCCGGGCCGCCCGGCAGTCCTCACAGGCATGGAGAAGAAGACGATCTCGCGCGATGGCACTCCCATCGCGTACGAAGTCAGTGGTGAGGGCCCGGCGGTCATCTTCGTGACCGGGGCCATGGCCACGGGCGCTTCCGACGCGCCCCTGGCCTCGCTCCTGTCGGACCGGTTCAGCGCGGTCGTGTACGACCGCAGGGGCCGCGGCGAGAGCGGTGACACAGGGCCCTTCGAGGTGGCCCGGGAGGTCGAGGACATCGCGGCCCTCATCGAGGCCACGGGCGACGGCAGCGCGGGCCTGTACGGCATGTCGTCGGGCGCCGCGCTGGTCGTGGAGGCCGCGGCGAGCGGGCTCCCGGTCCGCAAAGTGGCTGTCTACGAGCCGCCGTTCGCCGTCTACGAAGGGGGCGAAAAACAGCGCGCGGAGTACACGGAGCGCCTCACCCAGCTGCTGGCGCAGGACCGGCGCGGAGACGCGGTGGAGCTGTTCATCGCCCTGACCGGGGCGCCCCCCGAGGTCATCAGGGGCATGCGGCACTCCGCGGTGTGGCCGGCCCTGGAGGCGGTCGCCCCGACCCTCGCGTACGACAACGCCGTGATGGGCGACGGACTGGTGCCCCGCAAGCGCCTCGCCTCCGTCCCGGTGCCCGTGCTGGCCCTGGCGGGCGGCGCGAGCCCCGAGTGGATGCGCGAGTCCGCCCGGGCCACCGCGGAGGCGGCGCCGGACGGGACGTACCGCGTACTGGAGGGCCAGACCCACGTGGTGGATCCCGGGGTCCTGGCACCGGCGCTGGCGGAGTTCTTCGCCGTGTAGCCCTGTAGCCGTACAGCCGTGCCGGGCGGTGCCGGGGTGCCTCAGGCCAGTGCGGTCGCCGCGCGCGTGGTCGTCGCGATCGTCGCCGAGCCCACGAGACT
>NZ_SDXQ01000113.1:0-1128 GCF_006964045.1 Arthrobacter sp. TS-15
GGCTTCGCGAACTGGCGGCGGCTGGTGGCGGCCCAGTGGTGCGGGGTGCGGATCCCGCCCGCGTACCGGCCGGTGCCGAAGGACGCGAACCCCTGGACGCGGTGCTTCCGGCTGCTCGGCGATCCGGCGACCTGGCGGGACCTGATGTGGCTGCCGGTCGACATGATCGCGGGTTTCGTCACGGCGCTGCTGCCCGCCGCTCTGCTCACCTATCCGTTCGAGGGGTTCGCGCTCGGCGCCGGGCTGTGGCGGGTCTTCACGGACGGCACGCGCGTCGGCTGGTGGTACGGGTTCGTGCCCATCAGCGGGCAGCTCAGCGCCCTCGCGGCCGCCGCGCTGGGAGCGGCCCTGCTCGTCACCGGTGTCTACACGGCTCCCCTGCTGCTGCGGGCCCACTTCCTGCTGACCAGGTCCGTCCTCGGGTCCGGCCAGGGCGAGCTCGCCGAGCGCGTCCGTGTGCTCACCGAGACCCGGCGCGACGCCGTCGACACCTCGGCGGCCGAACTGCGGCGTATCGAACGGGATCTGCACGACGGGGCGCAGGCCAGGCTGGTCGCGATGGGCATGGATCTCGGCACCATCGAGGCCCTGGTCGAGAAGGACCCGGCGAAGGCCAAGCAGCTGCTCGCACACGCCCGCAGGTCCTCCGCCGAGGCGCTCACGGAACTGCGTGACCTCGTACGCGGCATCCACCCGCCGGTGCTCGCGGAGCGCGGACTCGGCGACGCCGTACGGGCGTTGGCGCTGCGGCTGCCCATCGGCACCGAGGTGGACGTGGAGTTGGCGGGCCGGGCGGGTGAACCGGTGGAAGCGGCCGCGTACTTCGCCGTCAGCGAGGTGCTCACCAACGCCGTCAAGCACTCGGGGGCGGACCGGATCTGGGTCGACATCCACCACTCCCCCGAGCACGGCGGCATGCTGCGGATCGCCGTGACCGACGACGGCGGCGGGGGCGCCTCGATCGGCGCGGGTTCGGGACTCTCCGGAGTCGAGCGGCGACTGGGTACATTCGACGGCGTCCTGGCCGTCAGCAGTCCAGCGGGCGGCCCCACCATGGTGACCATGGAGATCCCTTGCGAGTTGTCCTAGCCGAAGACCTGTTCCTGCTGCGCGACGGACTGGTCCGGC
>NZ_SDXQ01000114.1:0-1102 GCF_006964045.1 Arthrobacter sp. TS-15
CGTCTTCGACTGCCATGAGCTCCTCCAAACTGAACTGAATTCAGTACGATTCTGTGGGCAGTAGATGCCCCTGTCAATGGATCGGGAGCCGACACTCAGTCCGAAGTGCCGGTGAGGCCGAGCAGCCCCGCCAACCGCAGACGGTGGTCGTCGGCCGTGCCGAACAGCGCCTCGTCGGCCCGCGCCCGGCGGACGTACAGGTGGGCCGGGTGTTCCCACGTGAAGCCGATACCGCCGTGGAGCTGCACGTATTCGGTCGTGGCGAGTCGGTACGCGCCGGTGCAGGCCACCGCCGCGGCGCTCGCGGCGACCGGCAACTCCGGAGTCCACTCAGCCAGACAGGCGCTCGCGTACGCCGACGCCGACCGCGCCCCTTCCACCTCGACCAGCAGATCGGCCAGTCGGTGCTTGACCGCCTGGAACGAGCCGATGGCGCGACCGAATTGAGTTCGTTGCGAGACGTAGTCCAGGGTCGCGTCCAGGGCATGCGCGCTGCCGCCGACATGCTCGGCGGCGAGCGCCACGCGCCCGGCGTCGAGGACGGCGTCGACGATTCCGAACACCTGCCCGGGCTCACCGACCGGTTCGGCCAGCGTTCCCCGGAAGCGGACGAGCGCCTGGCGGCGGGTGGGATCGAGAACGCGACGGGCCGTGCGATCACAGGTCGAGCCGTGCATCCCGTGCGGCGGCGCCGGTTCACAGGCGAACAGCCGCTCCCCGTCCGGCGCCCGGGCCACCACGAGCAGCAGATCTGCGCCCTCGCCGTCGGGCACGAAGTCTGCCTCCCCGCGCAGCACCCAGCCGTCGGGCCCGCGCTCGGCCGTCACATCGGCGGCCTGCACGAACCCGGCGACCGTGGCCGTGACCGCACCGGAGGCGATCCCGGGCAACCAGCGCTCACAGGCCCGCCGATCACCAATCCCCAGCAGGGCATGCCCCGTCAGCACGACGGTCGACAGCAGCGGCGCCGGACACAGCACACGCCCGGCCTCTTCCAGAGCCACGGCGAGTTCGGCGAAGGTGTAGCCCCCACCTCCGTACTCTTCCGGCAGAGCAAGCCCGTGCACCCCGATCTCCCCGGCGAGCCGAGCCCACGAGACTA
>NZ_SDXQ01000115.1:0-1099 GCF_006964045.1 Arthrobacter sp. TS-15
GCCTGGAAGGTGCGCTTGGCGGGGTTGCCGCCGGTGCGCTTGGCGGCCTGCGGCAGGGAGTCGCGGATCAGCTCGACGAGCCGCGCGCTGTTGCTGAAGGGCTCCTTGTCGCGTTCGCGCACGACCGCGGACACGATCCGCTTGGCCTGCTTCTCCTCGCCGTACGCCCTGAGGATCCGGACGAGTTCGCCCGCCGGGTAGGTGTTGAGCACCTCGGCCGCGCTGATGCCGGTCGTCTGGTCCATGCGCATGTCGAGCGGGGCGTCCTGGGCGTACGCGAAGCCGCGGTCGGCCTCGTCGAGTTGCATGGAGGAGACCCCGAGGTCGAAGAGGACGCCCTGGACGCGCGGGAGGTCCAGGCGGTCGAGCACGTCGGGCAGTTCGTCGTAGACCGCGTGCACCAGGGTGGCCCGGTCGCCGAAGGGGGCGAGCCGCTCCCCGGAGAGGCGCAGCGCCTCCTTGTCGCGGTCCAGGGCGACAAGACGGGCTTCCGGGAACCGGCTGAGCAGGGCCTCGCTGTGGCCGCCGAGGCCGAGCGTGCAGTCGACGACGACCGCTCCCGGCCTCTCCAGCGCTGGTGCCAACATGTCCAGGCATCGCTGGAGCATCACCGGAACATGTCGGCTCTGGGTCAAGGGGCCCTCTCAGGTCCGGCACCGCGCGCACGCACCGCCGGGTCCCCGCCCGCTCCGTGAAGGGGAGGCCTGCCGGCGCCGGAAGCGTCAGCCGACCGGGAGCGGGAGGAGGCCGAGCCGTACGTACGCGCCGCGCACGTGGGGAGATCCCGGCTCGTCACCGGTCCTCCGGGGGTAACAGTCCAGCAGGGAGAGCGTCCGTCCCCCGCTTTCGCGCCACTTTAGTCCACGGTCTCCCACGGTCAACGAACCGGCCTGCGCGTCGCGGCTCTCGGCCCGGATGAAGCGCCAAACCGGGTTTTTCCACCCGTACGGGCGTAGCCGATCCACCCTTGTGGGTTACCTCACAACAACGCTCATTGATGTTCTTTGTCCCCTCTCACAGCAGGCCCGGACAGCGTGTGACCACTACCGTTATAGATATGACGACTTCCGCATCCGTTCCCACCGAGCCCACGAGACTA
>NZ_SDXQ01000116.1:0-1023 GCF_006964045.1 Arthrobacter sp. TS-15
TCCTCGACCTCGACGTCGCCTGCGAGCGACGCCACGACGGGCTTCTCGATCCCGCGCTCCCGGAATTCGGCCACCACGCGCGCGGTGAGCTCGGCGAAGACCATGGGTGGGGTCACGATGGTGTGCCAGTAGCCGAGGACCAGCGAGTGGATCCGAGGGTCCTCGAGACCGAGCCGGATCGTCGCCTCGTACGTCGACGGCGGCTCGCCGCCCGTGATGTCCACCGGGTTGCCGGCCGCTCCGAAGGGCGGGATGAACTTCCGGAAGGACGCGTCCAGGTCCGGCGGGATCTCCATCAGCGAGAGGCCGTTGTCGGTCACCGCGTCGGACAGCAGGACGCCACTGCCGCCCGCGCCCGTGATGATCACGATGTTGTCGCCCTGAGGAGTCGGCAGTACCGGCAACCCGCGCGCGTACTCCAGCATTTCGTTCAGACCGGGCGCCCTGATGACACCGGCCTGCTTCAGGATGTCCTCGTACACGGCGTCGTCGCCCGCGAGGGCGCCCGTGTGCGAGCCCGCGGCCCTGGCGCCGGCCGCCGTACGGCCCGCCTTGAGGACGACCACCGGCTTCTTGGGGACGGTCGCCCGCGCGGCCTCCACGAAGGCGCGTCCGTCCTTGAGGTCCTCCAAGTGCATGGCGATGCACTTGGTGTTGGGGTCCTCGCCGAACCAGGTCAGCAGGTCGTCCTCGTCCAGGTCCGACTTGTTGCCGAGCCCCACGATCGCGGAAACACCTGTCTTCGTAGTTCGCGCGAAGCCCAGGATGGCCATCCCTATGCCACCGGACTGCGAAGTGAGCGCGACGCCGCCCTTGACGTCGTACGGCGTGCAGAACGTGGCGCACAGGTCCTGCCACGTCGAGTAGTAGCCGTAGATGTTCGGGCCGAGCAGCCGGACTCCGTAGCGCTCGCCGATCGCCACGATCTCGTCCTGCAGCTCGTGCTCACCGGTCTCCGCGAACCCCGAGGGGATCAGGACGGCATTGGGGATCCCCTTGCGTCCCACCTCCTCCAGGGCCGAG
>NZ_SDXQ01000117.1:0-1354 GCF_006964045.1 Arthrobacter sp. TS-15
TTGCGGAACCAGCCCTCAGAAGAACACTGACCGCCGCTGCACCAGCAGCTTGTACAACGTGTGCTGGATCTGTTCCCTCACCTGGTCCGTGAGGTTGAACATCAGCATGGGGTCCTCCGCCGCCTCCGGCGGGTAGCCGTCCGTCAGGATCGGCTCGCCGAACTGGATCGTCCACTTCGTGGGGAGCGGAACGCCGCCGAGCGGGCCCAGCCACGGGAAGGTGGGCGTGATCGGGAAGTACGGGAAGCCGAGGAGACGGGCCAGCGTCTTGGAGTTGCCGATCATCGGGTAGATCTCCTCCGCGCCCACGATGGAGCACGGAATGATCGGAGTGCCCTGGCGCAGGGCCGTCGACACGAAGCCGCCGCGGCCGAAGCGCTGGAGCTTGTAGCGCTCGCTGAACGGCTTGCCGATGCCCTTGAAGCCCTCCGGCATCACGCCCACCAGTTCGCCGCGCTCCAGGAGCCGTTCGGCGTCCTCCGCGCAGGCGAGCGTGTGACCGGCCTTGCGGGCCAGTTCGTTGACCACCGGCAGCATGAAGACCAGGTCGGCCGCGAGGAGCCGCAGATGACGGCCGTCGGGGTGGTTGTCGTGGACGGCGACCTGCATCATCAGGCCGTCCAGCGGCAGCGTCCCGGAGTGGTTGGCGACGATCAGCGCCCCGCCCTCCGACGGGATGTTCTCGATGCCCTTCACCTCGACGCGGAAGTACTTCTCGTAGAGGGGCCGCAGCATCGACATCAGGACCTGGTCGGTGAGCTCCTGGTCGTAACCGAAGTCGTCGACCTCGTACTCACCCGTCAGTCGCCGCCGCAGGAAGGCCAGACCGCCGGCGATGCGCCGGTCCCAGCCATTCTCCTGCGGCTTCTCCACAGCAGCCGGTTCCTCACGCGTCACGGGAACATCATCCTGCGGAATCGTTCGTGCGGGCAGGGGCTGGACCTCACGAACCACCACGGGCTCGCCCTTGCGCCTGTTCCCCGCGCCCCGGCGCCGCGGAGGCCGCTGTACGGCACTCCCGCGGGACCGGTCGTCGTCGAACGGAATGACCTTGGCGTCCGCCATCGTTGATGCGCTCCTCAGTTGGCGCTCTGCGTCGGGAGGTGGCCACCGCCGAGTACAGGCAGTGCCGCGATCCGGTCGACGGCCCCCGCAAGGGCCTCGGGGGGCAGGAGTCCGGGCCCTCGGCTGCGTGCGAAGTCCGCGAAGGTCTCCGCGGTCGTGTACCTGGGACCGTAGCCGAGCGTCTCGCGCATCTGCCGGGTCGCCACGACCCGGCCGTGCGTGAGCAGCCGCAGCTGCTCGGGCGAGAAGTCCGTCATGCCCAGCGTACGCAGCGCCGAGCCCACGAGAC
>NZ_SDXQ01000118.1:0-1221 GCF_006964045.1 Arthrobacter sp. TS-15
GTCCTGCCCGCTGCCCCCGGTCACCGGGCAGGACGCCGAGCTCGGAGCCGTACGGCGCATCGTCGGCGGCGATCAGTACATGACCGTCTACAAGCCCTTCGCACCCGAGGCCTCCGCCGGCGCCGCCATGGCCGTGGCCGCGGCCCGCAACGAAAGCCTCGACCGGGTCGCCAAGGGCGAGGTGACGCCCCGTGGCGGGCACACGGTTCCGGCCGTCCTACTCACCCCCGTGTCCGTGACGGTCGACACGATCGAGGACACCCTGGTCGACGACGGCGTGTACACGGTCGAGCAGATCTGCACCCCGCAGCTCGAGGCCGCCTGCGAGAGGGCCGGACTCACCTGACAAGCAGGTTCCGACCAGGTCCGGCCCGCCCCCGGGAAGGAGATGGTTTCCGTGCCGAGTCCCCCGTTGCTGGCACTGCACGGCGTATGCAAACGCTTCGGTGTCATCGAGGTCCTCGACGACATCGAGCTGGAGATCCACGCCGGGCAGGTCGTCGCTCTGCTGGGCGACAACGGGGCGGGCAAATCCACCCTGGTCAAGGTGATCTCCGGGGTCTCACCCGCGGACAAGGGCTCCATCGAGTGGGAGGGCCGGGCGGTCCACATCAGGCGTCCCCACGACGCCCGGGACCTCGGCATCGCCGCCGTCTACCAGGACCTCGCGCTGTGCGGAAACCTCGACGTCGTCGGCAATCTGTTCCTCGGGCAGGAGATCCGCAGGTTCGGGTTCCTCGACGAGGTGGAGATGGAGCGCCGCACCAGAGGCCTGCTGGACCGTCTGACCCGAGGCATCCCCGATCTGCGTGCCCCTGTCGTCTCGCTGTCCAGCGGTCAGCGGCAGACGGTCGCCATCGCCCGTTCGCTGCTCGGCGACCCGCGGGTGCTCCTCCTGGACGAACCGACCGCGGCGCTGGGATTCGAGCAGACCGGCGAGGTCCTGGACCTCGTCGACCAGCTGCGCGACCGCGGTCTGGGCGTTCTGCTCATCAGCCACAACATGGGTGACATCAAGGCTCTCGCGGACCGGGCGGCCGTCCTGCGGCTGGGCCGCAACAACGGCTTCTTCGACGTGAACACCTCGTCCCAGGAACAGATCATCTCCTCCATCACCGGCGCCACGGAGAACGTGCCCCGCCGAACGGCCGCCCAGGAGGCGGGATGGTGAAAGGGACGCGCGACACGGCGGACACCACACGGTCCGAGCCCACGAGACTA
>NZ_SDXQ01000119.1:0-1182 GCF_006964045.1 Arthrobacter sp. TS-15
CGCGTACACCCCGCGCTGGGAGGTGCGGCTGATCTCGACGTCGTCCTCGCCGACCCGCCGCGACATCACGAGCGTGCCTTCGAGGAGGACGAAGAAGCAGGTGGCCGGCTCGCCCTCCTCGTACACATAGCCGGGCTCGAACTTCTCGACGCGGCCTTCGCTGCACAGCCGCCCGAGCTGTTCCGGTTCCAGCTTCTCGAACAGGAACAGTGTGCTGAGTTCCGCCGCGTCGCACGGCATCGGCTGCCCGCTCACGACTGCTCCAGATACCTGTGGACGAGCATCACGGCCATGGCTCCCTCTCCGACGGCGGAGGCGACACGTTTCGCGGACTCGGCCCGGGCGTCACCCGCCACGAACACCCCGGGCACATTGGTCTCCAGGTGGTACGGCGCCCGGTCCAACTCCCAGTCCGGCGGCGGCTGCCCGCCGACGGCCAGGTCGGGTCCGGTGACGATGAACCCGCGCTCGTCCCTCAGCACGATGCCGTCCAGCCAGTCGGTCAGCGGGGCCGCGCCGATGAACACGAACACCCACTGCGCGTCGACGAGTTCGGTGTGCCCGCTCTCGATGTCGCGCAGCGTCAGCTGCTCCAGGTGGTCGGAGCCGTGCGCCGCCTCGACGACCGTCCCCGTACGGACGCTGATGTTCGGCGCACCCTCGATCTGTCCGATCAGGTAGTGCGACATCGACGAGGACAGGGAGGAACCGCGCACCAGCAGGGTGACCGACTTCGCGCCCCTGGACAGGTACATCGCCGCCTGGCCCGCGGAGTTCGCGCCGCCGACGATGTACACGTCGTGTCCCTGGCACGAGGCCGCCTCGGTCAGCGCCGATCTGTAGTACACCCCGCACCCGGTCAGGTCCGCCGTGCCCGGCGCCTGCAACTGCCGGTACGACACGCCGGTGGCCAGGATCACGCAGTGCGCGGCGATCGCGGAACCGTCCGAGAACCGCACGGTCCGCGAGGATCCGTTGACCTCCAGACCGGTCACCTCGCGCGCGGTGAGGATCTCGGCGCCGAACTTCGACGCCTGCCGCCGTGCCCGGTCGGTGAGCTGCGCCCCGGACACACCGTCCGGGAAGCCCAGGTAGTTCTCGATGCGTGAGCTCTGGCCGGCCTGTCCGCCGGTCGCGGAGCGCTCCACGAGCACGGTCCGCAGCCCTTCCGAGGCCCCGTAC
>NZ_SDXQ01000120.1:0-1138 GCF_006964045.1 Arthrobacter sp. TS-15
CCAGTGGATCTTCCAGCGGACGGTCAGCGGCGCCGACGACCGTGACCGCTACGGATCCCCGGAGAAAGGCCACACCACGATGCTTACCCGGCTCGGCCGCCTGGCGGTGCGGCGCAGTCGCGCCGCCCTCATCGGCGTACTCCTCGCCTTCCTCGGCCTCGCCGCCTACGGGGCCGGCGCCCAGAACGACCTGGACCTCGCGCGCTGGAGCTCGCCCGGCACGGAGTCGGTGCGCGCGGGGGACGTACTGCGCGAGGAGTTCGGCACCGGCAACCCCAACCTGGCGCTGCTCGTCACGGCACGCGACGGCGACGTGGACAGCGCCCGCACACGGGACGCGGCCCGCGCGCTCGCCCAGGAGGTGGAACGGCTGCCACTCGTCACCGACGTCACCTCGTACTGGGACGCCGACAGCCGAGCCCTGCGAGGCACCGACGGCCGTCGTGCGCTCGTCCTCGTCCGCCTCGAAGGCAGCGCCACGGAAGCACGCGAGCAACTCGCCACGTTCTCACCGCGGTTGACGCGCACGACCGACGAACTCACCGTCCAGGTGGGCGGCCAGGAGGAGATCTCGCGCCAGGTCGGCGAACAGGCACGCACCGACTTCCTGCGTGCCGAACTGTTCGCACTGCCCGCCGTCCTGCTCCTCCTCGTCCTGGTCTACCGGCGCACCACGGCCGCCCTGTTGACCGTCGCGGTCGGTCTGCTGTCCGTCATCGGAACCCTCGCCGGGCTGCGTGCGATCGCGCAGTTCACCGAGGTGTCGGCCTTCGCGGCGAACCTCGCCCTCGTCCTGGGCCTCGGACTCGGCGTCGACTACAGCCTGTTCGTGATCAGCCGCTACCGCGAGGAACGCGCGGCCGGACGCCCGGGGCCCGACGCCGTCGTGCGGGCGACCGCGGTCGCCGGGCGCACGGTGGTGTTCAGCGGAGTGACGGTCGCGGTGTCGCTGTGCGCGCTGCTGGTGTTCCCGTTCTTCTTCCTCAGCTCGTTCGCGTACGCGGGTGTCCTTGTCGTGGTGGCGGCGGTGGCCGGAGCTGTGGTCTTCCTGCCGGCGGCCCTGGCCCGCTGGGGCCACCGGGTCGAACGGCCCGCCGCACGCACGACGTCCGGCTTCTGGCACCGCACGGCACTCGCG
>NZ_SDXQ01000121.1:0-1163 GCF_006964045.1 Arthrobacter sp. TS-15
AGTCTCGTGGGCTCGGGCTCGGCGGTGAGCTCGCCTTCACGCTCGGCGGGCAGGATCTGACGCTTCAGGTGACGGTTCAGGGGGACGGATCGCTGTGGGCTGTTTTCGGCGATGTGACGAGTGGGAACGGCAGTTATCGCTTCCGGTTCCTGCGCCCGGCGGCTCCTGACACCGAGGGGCGCACGACGGTGGACTTCAACCGGGCCCTGCTCCCGCCCTGCGCATTCGCAGACCACTTCATCTGCCCATTCCCGCCGCCGGGCAATACGCTGAGCGCGGCGATTGCCGCCGGGGAACGCAATCTGCTCCGATAATCCGCACGTAATCCACACACTGCCGCTGATGAGATCAACTCCCGTGGGACATACGTAAGTTGAACACCGCACGGCCGAAAGGCGCCCTTGCGCCCGTCGGGTGTGCGGCCAAATACTCCCCCCAGCGCCTTGTCAGGGGCACGGCTTGTCCGGAATCCGGGCATTCTGCCTCTGGCGTGCGCCTCACGGGCCCCGACCCCACGCGGGCCCCCGACTTCCCTTTGGAGGGAACGAACAGTGAGGACCAAGCGCACCACCCCCCGCAGCGGAATAGCGAGACGGACCCGGCTGATCGCCGTCACCTCCGGACTCGTGGCCGCGGCCGCATTCACCATCCCTTCCGCGAACGCGAGCGACGCGCAGACGTTCAGCGCCTCCCAGCTGAAGAGCGCCAACTCCTCGGTGCTCAAGGCCGATGTGCCCGGCACCGCCTGGGTGACCGACGCCAAGACCGGCAAGGTCGTCGTCACGGTCGACAGCACCGTCTCCAAGGCCGAGATCGCGAAGATCAAGCGGGCCGCGGGCACCAACGCCGGCGCTCTGCAGATCAAGTACACCCCGGGCAAGTTCAACAAGCTGATCAAGGGCGGCGACGCCATCTATGCGAGTAGCTGGCGCTGCTCGCTCGGCTTCAACGTCAAGAACAGCGCGGGCGCCGACTACTACGTGACCGCCGGTCACTGCACCGACGGCGCCGGCACCTGGTGGTCGAACTCCGGGCACACCACCACGCTCGGCTCGACGGCCGGCTCCAGCTTCCCGACCAACGACTACGGGCTGGTGCGCTACACCAACACCACGGTCGCCAAGTCGGGCACCGCGGGCAGCGTGGACATCACCAGCGCCGCC
>NZ_SDXQ01000122.1:0-1086 GCF_006964045.1 Arthrobacter sp. TS-15
GTCCTGGAACTCGTCCTGGACCGAGGGATCGTCATCGACGCCTTCATCCGGGTCTCCGTCATCGGTATCGAGATCCTGAAGATCGACGTGCGTGTCGTCATCGCCAGCGTCGACACGTATCTGCGCTTCGCGGAGGCGTGCAACCGGCTCGACCTGGAGGCCGGATCCAAGAGCAGCCCCGGACTCCCCGACCTGGTCGGCGAGATCACCGAGTCCGGCGCGCGAGGCAAGTCGAAGGGGGCGCTGTCCGGCGCCGCCGAGACGATCTCCGGTGCCTTCAAGGAGGCCCGCGAGGACGGCCAGGCCGAGTCCAGGCCGCGCGCCCGCAAGTCCACCGCGGCACGCCGGAAGGAGGAGCAGGAGTGAGTACGTACGTCTACGGCATCACGACCGGATCGCATCCTTCGCTCCCCGACGGCATGGAAGGCGTCGGCGAGCCGGCCCGGCAGGTGCGCATCATCAAGGAGGGCGACCTCGCCGCGGTCGTCAGCGACGCGCCCGAGGGGCTGCGGCCCAAGCGCAGGGACCTGCTCGCCCACCAGAACGTGCTGGCCGAGACCGGCGCGGCCGCCTCGGTGCTGCCCATGCGGTTCGGCAGCGTCTCACCGGACGACGAGGCCGTGGCCAGCGTGCTCGCCGAGCGCGCCGACCACTTCAAGGAGCGCCTGGAGGCGCTGTCGGGCAAGGTCGAGTACAACGTCAAGGCCACCCACGACGAAGAGGCCGTACTGCACCGGGTGATGTCCGAGAACCCGGAGGTCCGGTCGCTCACCGAGGCCAACCGGCAGGCGGGCGGCGGCAGTTACGACGACAAGCTGCGGCTCGGCGAGGTGGTGGTCGCCGCCGTGCAGCACCGTGAGGTGGAGGACGCCGCCGAACTTCAGCGCGCCCTGGAACCGGTCGCCGCCGCGATGAGCGTCGGACCGGAGTCCACCGGGTGGCTGGCCAACCTGTCGTTCCTCGTGGAGCGCGCGTCGGCCGAGGACTTCATCGCCGCCGTCGAAGAGGTCCGCAAGGCGCAGCCGCATCTCGAAGTGCGGCTCCACGGGCCGCTGCCGCCCTACAGCTTCGTCGAACCCGGGCCGT
>NZ_SDXQ01000123.1:0-1236 GCF_006964045.1 Arthrobacter sp. TS-15
GGCTCGCCGCGGCGGTCGGCCCCGGCGGACACCAGAAGGTGATGGTGCGGGTCGTCCCCGGCATCAGCGCGGGCGGCCACGAAAAGATCCGGACGGGCACGGACGACCAGAAGTTCGGCCTGACCTTCACCGACGGCTACGCCCAGCACGCCATCGCCCGCATCCTCGACCAGCCCCAACTGGAACTCACCGGCCTGCACTGCCACCTGGGCTCGCAGATCACCACCGTCAAGCCCTATCTCGCGGCCGTACGGCGCATGGTGGGGTTGATGGCCCGCCTGCGCGACGCCCACGGTGTCGTCCTGCCCGAACTGGACCTGGGCGGCGGTCACGGCATCGCCTACCGGCCGGGGGAGGAGGCACTCGACCTCACCACGCTGGCCCGCAAGGTGCGCGCCGAACTCGTCGAGAGCTGCGCCGCCGCCGGACTGCCGGTGCCGCGGCTGCTGATCGAGCCCGGGCGTGCCATCGCCGGACCGGCCGGCCTCGCGCTCTATCACGTGCTCGCGGTGAAGCGGACCGCCGATCACACCTTCGTGGCCGTGGACGGCGGGATGAGCGACAACCCGCGCCCCGCGCTGTACGGAGTGCGGTACGCGCCCCGGTTGATCGGACGCCACTCCACCGCGGAGGCTGCCCCGGTCACGGTGGTCGGCCGGCACTGCGAGGCGGGCGACATCCTCGCCTCAGACGTCCGGCTGCCCGGTGACGTGCACCCGGGGGACCTGCTGGCCGTGCCGGTGGCCGGTGCGTACCACCTCTCCATGGCCTCGGGCTACAACCTGGTCGGACGTCCGCCCGTCGTGGCCGTCGACCGCGGTCACGCCCGGCTCCTGGTCCGCCGGGAGTCGCTGGAGGACATCCGCAGGCGGGACGTCGGCCTGTAGGCGAGGACCCACCTCCGGGCGAGTGACGGCCCGGCCCCGCCCGGAGGTGTTCATCCCGGTCAGCGGCCCGGTGACCCATACGCGGAGCGAACGGAATTCGGTGGCACACTGACCCGGTCACCGAAGGAGACCGACCCGTGCCCATGATCAGCAACCTGAGCAGAGCGGTGCGCCGCGCCTACCGCCGCACCGTGGACCTCAGCCATCCCGCCCGCTCCCCGCTCGGCAGCGCGGTGGTGAACTGCGTGGTCTACCGCGAGGGCGGACGGCAGCCCGGCGACTGGGCACCGGACGAGGCGATCCGGCGGGCCCGCAAGGGCCGGGGCGGCTTCGTCTGGATCGGACTGCA
>NZ_SDXQ01000124.1:0-1569 GCF_006964045.1 Arthrobacter sp. TS-15
CGCGTACGTGCCCTCGGTGACCCGGTCGCCGTTCCGTCCGTGCTCGACGAGGCGGCCAAGCTCCTCGCCGACGAGTCCCTGCCCGGCCCGAAGGTGCTGGTCGGCTCGGACACGGGTGCCCTGTACGCCGCCCGGCTCGCTGCCGAGCAGACCCCGGGGATCGACGCGCTGATCCTGGCCGGTCTGCCCACCGCCCCCTGGGCGTCCGGGAGTTGGGAGACGGAGGTCGAGGCACGCACCGCCTGCCCCACCCACCAGGCACGCCTCACGAACGACCCTGGCTTCCGGCGCGGGGCACTGGACACGGCCCCGGACCTGCCGGAGCCGAGCCTGGATCTCGTACGGGTTCCCGTGCTGGCCCTGCACGGCGCCGAGGACACGGTGAGTCCGCTCGCCGACGCGCTCAGCGCCTACGAGGGGCACCCCGACGTACGGACCGTGACCTTCAACGGCGGCCGGCACGACGTGCTCAACGACGCGCTGCACCGCACCGCCGCCGCCACGGTCGTGCTCTTCCTGGAACGGCTGCGCCTCTCCCCCGAGCTGCCCGCGATCGCGGAGGGTCTCGCATGAGCGCCCGGGTGACGACGACGGTCGCGGAACTGCGCGAGCTGATCGACTCCGGGCGGCCGCCCGTCCTGCTCGACGTGCGCTGGGCGCTGGGCGACCCGCACGGCCGCGACCACTACGAGGCCGGCCACATTCCGGGGGCGGTGTACGTCGACCTGGACCACGAACTGGCCGGTCCACCGAGCCCGGAGGGCGGCCGTCATCCGCTGCCGGACCTCGCGGATCTGCAGGCGGCTGCACGGAGTTGGGGCCTCAAGGAGGGGCGGCCGGTCGTCGTGTACGACAACCTGGGCAACACGGCCGCCGCCCGCGCCTGGTGGCTGCTGCGCTGGGCCGGAGTGCCTGAAGTGACCCTGCTGGACGGGGCGTTGGGCGCGTGGCGGGCGGCGGGGCTGCCGCTGGAGTCCGCTCCGGGTGCGACAGAGCCGGCTGCGAATACGCCGGATCCGGAGCCGGGCGACATCGTCCTCCGGCCGGGCGGGCTGCCGGTGACGGACGCGGACGGTGCGGCCCAACTGGCCGCGAGCGGGCTGCTGTTGGACGCCCGCGCCGGAGAGCGCTATCGCGGTGAGCAGGAGCCGGTCGACCCTCGCGCGGGCCACATCCCGGGCGCGGTCTCCGCCCCGACCGGCGAGAACATCGCGGCCGACGGGACGTTCCTGCCGCCCGAGGAGCTGCGCAAGCGGTTCGAGGACCGCGGTGCCGGTGAAGCGGCCGTGATCGGCGTGTACTGCGGGTCCGGTGTCACCGCGGCCCACCAGATCGCCGCCCTCGCGATCGCCGGGTTCGACGCGACGCTCTTCCCCGGCTCCTGGTCGGCCTGGTCCGCCGATCCCGCCCGCCCGGCCGCGACCGGGCCCCTGCCGTCCTGATCCGCACCGAGCAGTCCCCAACCGCCTTCGGCCGTCCCGAGAGGAAGACCGCCATGCCGACGAAACAGATCGGGGTGACACCCCCGGTACTGGAGAAGCCCGAACCGCCCGCCGAGCCCACGAGACT
>NZ_SDXQ01000125.1:0-1347 GCF_006964045.1 Arthrobacter sp. TS-15
GGGCGGTGCCGACCTTCGTCACCGTCTTCGGCTGGCGCTTCATGCTCGCCGACGGCGGCGTCATCAACTCCATGCTCGACGCGGTGCATCTGCCCACACCGCTGTGGCTGGAGGACACCTTCTGGCAGCGGTTCGCCGCGATCATGGTCAACACCTGGTGCGGTGTGCCGTTCATGATGGTCTCGCTGCTCGGCGGCCTCGTACAGGACTCCGTCGATGGACTGCAGGCCGCCGAGCAGCGAGACCATCATGAACGGCACACCGCACCAGGTGTTGACCATGATCGCGGCGAACCGCTGCCAGAAGGTGTCCTCCAGCCACAGCGGTGTGGGCAGATGCACCGCGTCGAGCATGGAGTTGATGACGCCGCCGTCGGCGAGCATGAAGCGCCAGCCGAAGACGGTGACGAAGGTCGGCACCGCCCACGGCAGGACCAGGATGAGCCGGTAGAAGGTCCGGCCGCGCAGCTTCTGGTTGAGCAGCAGCGCGAGGCCGAGGCCGATGACGTAGTGGAGCAGCACGCACAGGGCCGTCCACACGATCGTCCAGATGAAGTGCGACCAGAAGCGGTCGTACGCGGTGGGGCCCCACAGGATGTCGGCGTAGTTGTCCAGGCCGATGAACTTGTAGGTGGCGTCGATGTGGTTGACGCCGATCGTGCGGGCCGAGTTGAGGCTCGTGGCGTCGGTGAACGTCAGGTAGATGCCCCGCGCCAGCGGATAGAGCACCAGCACACCGAGCACGACGACGACCGGGGCGATCATCGCGTACGCGTACCAGTACCGCTGGTACGAGTGCTTCATGCGCTGCAGCGGGCCGGGGCGCGGAGCCCGCTCACCGCGGCGCTTGCCGGTCGCGCGGTCGATGACGACTGTCATGATTCGACACCTTCTGGAAAATCAGGGGTTGGGCGCACGTTCTGGAGACACGGCCGATGGCCGCCGGATCCGTCCCCCCTGACCCCCGTCTCGCGGGGGCCCGGCGGATCCGACGGCCACACGGGTCACTTGCTGAAGTCGGGCACCAGCTTGGCGATCGCGGTCTCCGCGTTGCCCAGGCCCTTGTCCAGCGACTCCTTGCCACCGGCGATCTTGGGCAGTTCGGTGTCGAGGGGACCCCACAGCGAGCTGTACTCGGGCAGTGCCGGGCGCGGCTGGGCGGCGGAGAGCACGCCCTGGTAGCCGGCGATGCCCGGGTCAGCCTTGACCTCGGTGGTGTAGGCGTCGTCGCGCGTCGGCAGCGTGGAGTTCTTGAGGGCGATCGTCTCCTGGGACTTCGCCGAGGTCATGAACTTCACGAACTTGAGCGAGGCCTCCTGGTGGGCCTTGTCCGAGCCCACGAGACTAG
>NZ_SDXQ01000126.1:0-1265 GCF_006964045.1 Arthrobacter sp. TS-15
ATCCGTGCGCGCTTACGGTAGGACCTGTCGCACTGTGGTGGAAGAGGTGCGGTAACGTTTGTTCGATATCCCGTCAAAACCCTAGACGATGCTCCGACTAGGGAGTGGGATTCAAACCCCGCGTGCGTTTGTGTTGACTTGTGTCCTGCGGAGGGGGCGACGGCACGGCTATCGCTCAAGGTGACCGCAGTGCCCGGAAGTCCGCCGGGACATCGGATGTCCCGGCGAAATCTCTTGCGTGGCGCGGCTGTTCCGTGGAGTACCGGAAAGGCCGACCGTGACCCATGGGCGGGTCGGCAGTTGAACCGGGCATGAAGAAGCGCAGCATGCTCGCCATCGCCTCCCTCGCCGCCGGATTCGTGGTCGCGGCCGTCACGCCGTCCCACTCCGCGGAGGGCGGCGACGCCCTCGGCAGCCTCGACGTACAGAACACGCTCAGCAGCCTCGACCAGACGATCAGCGACGGCAGTCTGGCCACGGACGACAAGCCCGAGGAGCAGCGGGGCTGACCCACGAGTCAGGACCGTCCCGACCATCAGCCCGGCCCGTCGAGGGCCGGGCTTTCGCATGCGTCCGGCCCGTCGAACGCGACCTCTTCAGGGCCTGGTTTCCGTGGCAGGGTGGAGCGGGCAAGCCTCAGGGGGCCAACAGCAGAGGGGGAACCGTGATCGTTTGGATCAACGGTGCGTTCGGTGCGGGGAAGACCACCACCGCACGGGAACTGATCGACCTGATCCCGAACAGCACACTCTTCGACCCCGAGCTCATCGGCGCCGGGCTGACGCAGCTCCTGCCCGCCAAGCGCCTCGCCGAGGTCGGCGACTTCCAGGATCTGCCGATCTGGCGACGGCTCGTGGTCGACACCGCCGCCGCGATGCTCGCCGAACTCGGGGGCGTACTCGTGGTCCCCATGACACTGCTCCGCCAGGACTACCGTGACGAGATCTTCGGCGGACTCGCATCCCGCAGGATCGCGGTACGCCATGTGCTTCTCGCCCCGGCGGAAACGATCCTGCGCGAGCGAATAGCCGACCGGGAGGTCCCGCCGGACCTCCCCGACGGGGAGATACGGGTGCGGCAGTGGTCGTACGACCACATCGAGCCGTACCACGCCGCACTCGCCGGCTGGCTCACCGCCGACGCCCACCCGGTCGACACCAGCGCGCTCACCCCGTACGAGGCCGCCGTGCGCATCGCCGCGGCCGTGAGCGGCGGGACCGTCCCCGTCTGCGACATCGTGCAGACCCCCGAGCCCACGAGACTAG
>NZ_SDXQ01000127.1:0-1132 GCF_006964045.1 Arthrobacter sp. TS-15
CGTACACCGTCCGCGGCGGCAGGTACTCCACCACCATCACCACCGTGCCCGTCTCGATGCGGTCCTTCGGGGAGGCGGGATACGCGAGGAAGTGCTCGGCGCCGCCGCGGACCCGGACGATCACCTCGCCGACGAGTCCCGGCCCGATCGTGCCGGTCACCCGTCCCATGAGGCCCACCATCGACGCGTCGTCCATGGTCCCCAGACTACGGGCCGGTGGGCGCCCCGAAATCAGGTACGGCGCCGTCCACTTCACCGCTCGGCCGGCGCTCGTACCACCGCTGGTCCGCCTCCAACTGCGCGGCCAGCGACACGAGGAGCAGCTCGCTGTTCGCGGGACCCAGCAGCTGCGCGCCCACCGGCAGCGAACCGTCGACGAACCCCGCGGGGACGTTGACGCCGGGCCAGCCCAGCACGATCCACGGCCAGGCGTACGGACAGGCGGCGATCATGGCCCGGTCCGTCCCGAAGCCGCTCAGACCGTGCAGGGCGCCGATGCGCGGCGGGGGAGCGGCGGTCGTCGGCGCGAGCACCACGTCGTACGTGTCGAAGAGCGATCCGATGCGCCGGTGCAGCCTCGCCTCGGCGCGCCGGGCCAGCCGCAACGGGGCCCCGCCGAGCAGCCGGCCCAGCCGGGTGGCCTCCAGAGTGCGCCGGTCGAGCAGGTGCGGATGGGGCGTCTCGCGGACCCGCTCGGCGATCCCGGCCGTGGCGCGCGGGACGAAGGCCAGCCCGATCTGCCCGTACGGCGGATCGGCCTCCTCCACCTCGTGGCCGAGCGCGGTCAGCCGCTCCGCGAGCGCGAGGACCCGGGCCCGTACGTCGGGCCGCAGCCGGGCGGGCAGCGCCGTGAACGGCGGCTTCAGCGAGAGCGCGATGCGCAGCCTGCCCGGGTCCCGGCCCACCGCGTCCGACACTCGCAGTGCGGACGGGCGGTGCAGATCGCGCTCGTGGCTGCCGCTCGCCGCGTCCAGCAGTAGCGCGGCGTCCTCGACCGTACGGGCGAGCGTGCCGTTGACCGTGATGCCGTGAAAGGACTCCGCGCGCGGCCAGGTCGAGATGCGGCCGCGCTGCGGTTTGATGCCGATCAGATGCGTCCAGGAGGCCGGGATCCGCACCGAGCCCACGAGAC
>NZ_SDXQ01000128.1:0-1434 GCF_006964045.1 Arthrobacter sp. TS-15
TAGTCTCGTGGGCTCGGTCGCCGTCTGTGTCGTCCGGGCCAGGTAGTACCACTCCTCCTGGTCCCAGCGGCGCCCCGCGAACGGGAACGAACAGGTCCGCCGCCACAGCACCGGGCCCAGCTCGACCTCGGTGATGCCGGTCTCCTCCACGAGTTCCCTGCGGGCGGCCTCTTCCCGCGTCTCGTCGCCCTCCACGCCGCCGCCCGGTGTGAACCACCAGTTGTCCGACGGGTCCTCGGGTTCGTGGCCGTGGAGCAGCAGGATGCGGTCCTGCGGGTCGAGCAGCACCACCCGGGCAACCTTCCGCAGCTCCCCGAGTTCGTCGGGCCCCGGGACCGCCCGCTCGCCCGTGCTCATGGACGCGGCAGCCGACGACTCACCCGTGCTTCCGGGCCCGGGAACCGGCTGTTCGCCTCCGCTTCCGGGCTCCGCGGCCGACCGCTCGCCCGCTCCCTGCGGCGCCTCAGCCGGCAAGGGCCTGCTTCCTCGTCCCCGTGCGGCGGCGCCGACGCTCCGCCCGCTTGGCGATCGGGCCGTACGCCCCGCCGCCGAGGACGAGTACCCCGCCGACCACGATCGCCGTGAGGACCAGGCGCAGGGGCCCCGGCTCGGAGATGGAGCCGAGGGTCTCGAAGTTGGTGGGCCGGGCCAGCATGCCGTTCATGGGCCAGGCCACGGCGTCGACGCGGGCGTCCACCGAGCTGCGCGGCACCGTGCCGCTGCCGGCCTCCGTGAGGTGGGCGGTGGAGTCGAGGGAGCCGCTGCGCTCGTCGCCGAGCAGGAAGAGCCTGCCCTCGGGGACCTTGATGGCCGGGATCGTGGTCGCCTCGGCCGCGCTGCCCTTGGGGAGATACGGTTCGTCGATCTTCTTGCCGTTGACGGTCAGCTTGTTCTGCGTGCAGCAGGCGACCGTGTCCCCGCCCACGGCGACGACGCGCTTGACCATGGGCATGTTGCCCCAGCTGGCCTGCTTGAAGACGACGACGTCACCACGCTCGACGTCGGAGCCGTCGATCCGCTCGGCGAGCACCCGGTCGCCGGCCGTGATGGTCGGGGACATCGAGTCCGTCGGCACGGTGTAGGGCTGGTAGACGATCGCGCCCCAGGCGAAACCGCCGAGGAAGAGCACACAGCCGAGGGCCATGGCGAATCCCGACAGCTTGCTGCCGAGCCGCCCATGGCCCTCGTCCGTACGACTTGTCCCGCTCATCCCAGTGCTCCCCCAACTCGGAGAATCGACCCCGCGGCCCAGGTGCGGGCCGCGGAAGATCGGCGATCTGGGACGGCACCCTACCCGGCGGTACCCAGCCCAGAAACCCTGGTGTTCCCGACGGTGAGACGGCGCCTGCGCCACAGCACCAGCGGCACCGCGCCCGCGAGCCCGAGCGCGCCCGGAGCGGCGGCGCTGAGGTTCTGGTCGAAGGTGTCCGGCAC
>NZ_SDXQ01000129.1:0-1343 GCF_006964045.1 Arthrobacter sp. TS-15
GTGCGGGGCGGTCGCCGTCGGCTGGCTCGAACCGCATGTGCACAGCAGGGTCGAGGACTGGCTGCACCCGTTCGCGTCGATCGAGGCGGGCCGCGGCCCGAACCAACTCGCCCAGTCGCTCTTCTCGTTCGCCGCCGGCGGGATGCTCGGCACGGGACTCGGCCTCGGCCACTCCGTCCTCATCGGCTTCGCCGCCAAGTCGGACTTCATCCTGGCCACGGCCGGCGACGAACTGGGCCTGGCCGGCCTCTCCGCGATCTTCCTGCTGTACGGGCTGCTGGTCGAGCGCGGCTACCGGGCGGGCCTCGCCCTGCGCGACCCCTTCGGCCGGCTGCTCGCCGTCGGACTCGCCTCGATCGTCGCCCTCCAGGTCTTCGTGATCGCGGGCGGTGTGACGGGGCTGATCCCGCTGACCGGCATGGCGATGCCCTTCCTGGCGCAGGGCGGTTCGTCGGTCGTCACCAACTGGATCATCGTGGCCCTGCTGATGCGCCTCAGCGACTCGGCACGCGACCGGTCCGGGACGGCGACGCTGACGGCGGCTTCGACTGCGGCTTCGGCTTCCGCTTCGGCTTCGGCTTCGGCGGCCGAGGGGATCGAAGGAGGGGTCACGCCATGACCGGGAACGGCCGCCCCATGACCCGGTACATCCGGCACGCCGCCGCCTTCTGCGCCCTGCTCCTGATCGCCCTCCTCGTCAACGCCACCCGCATCCAGCTCGTCCAGGCCCGCTCGTACGACGAGAACCCGGCCAACCGCCGCCACACGATCGCCCGTTACGGCCAGCCGCGCGGCGACATCCTCGTCGGCGGCAAGCCGGTCACCGGCTCCAAGGACTCCGGGGAGCAGTTCCGCTACGAACGGACGTACAGGAACGGCCCGTTGTACGCGCCCGTCACCGGCTTCGCCTCGCAGGTGTACGGGACGAACCTGCTGGAGGGCGCCGAGGACGACATCCTGGCGGGCACCGATCCGCTGCTGTCGCCGCTCCCCCTGTGGAACGACCTCACACGGGCCCGCAACCCCGGCGGCCATGTCGTCACAACGCTCGACCCGGCCGCACAGGAGGCGGCGTTCGCGGGGCTCGGCGACCGGCGGGGTGCGGTGGCCGCGCTCGAACCGTCCACAGGACGGATCCTGGCGCTGGTCTCCACCCCCTCCTACAACCCCGAGGAGCTCTCCGGTACGGACTCGGGGGTGGCCCGGGCCTGGACACGGCTGAACCAGGCGGCCAACAAGCCGATGCTCAACCGGGCCGTTCGGCAGACCTATCCGCCCGGCTCGACCTTCAAGGTGGTCACCGCGGCGGCGGCCCTCGACGCGGGCGTGGTGGAGGACGTCGA
>NZ_SDXQ01000130.1:0-1305 GCF_006964045.1 Arthrobacter sp. TS-15
GTCCTCGGCGCCGGTGCCACCACCCTGCTCACCACTGGTCTGACCGCCTGCGGCTCGGGTGACGGTTCCGGCGGTGGCGGCAGCACGATCACCGCATTCACGTACGGGGACGACGCGGTGAAGGTCCAGACGGCGGCCGTCGACCGTTTCAACAAGTCCGCCGCCGCCAAGACGGCCAAGGGCAAGGTGAAGCTGGAGAAGGTCCCGGGCACGGACTACTCGGCCAAGCTGCGCACGGCGATGGGCTCCCCGAGCGCCCCGGACGTCTTCTTCAACTGGGGCGGCGGCTCCATCAAGGCGTACCAGGAGGCCAACCAGCTCATCGACCTGACCGACACCATCGAGGGCGACCCGGTCCTGAAGGGCGGTTTCCTGCCCTCGGTGCTCGCGGCCGGCGGACTCGGCGGCCGCAACTACGGCATACCGATGCGCGGCATGCAGCCGGTCATCCTCTTCTACAACAAGTCCGTCTTCGCCGAGCACAAGCTCCAACCGCCCACCACCTGGGCCGAGTTGCAGGAGATCAACGCCAAGCTGAAGGCCGCGAAGATCACCCCGTTCGCGCTCGGCGGCGCCGACACCTGGACCGAGCTGATGTGGCTGGAGTACCTCGTCGACCGCATCGGCGGCCCTGAGGTCTTCGCGAAGATCCAGGGCGGCGACGCGTCCGCCTGGGGCGACCCGGCCGTCCTCAAGGCCGCCGAGACCGTCAAGGAACTCATCGACGACGGCGCGTTCGGCTCGAAGTTCAGCTCGGTGTCGTACGTCAACGGCGGCGCCCCGGCCGTCTTCGCCAAGGGCAAGGCGGCGATGCACCTGATGGGCTCGTGGGAGTACTCGACGCAGCTCGGCAAGTTCCCGTCCTTCGCGAAGAACAACCTGGGCTGGTGCGCGTTCCCCACGGTCGAGGGCGGCACGGGCGACATCCGCAACGTCGTCGGCAACCCCACCAACTACTGGTCCGTCAACTCCCGTACGCAGAACAAGGACGCCGCGATCGCCTTCCTGAAGGACTGCGCCTCGGAGACGTACGCGAAGGCTCTGGTGGCCAACGGCGACATCCCGACGACCGCCAACGCGGCCAAGCTGCTGGAGGCCTCGCCCAACCCGGAGTTCGCCACGTTCCAGTACGAGATGGTCGAGAAGGCGCCCGCCTTCACGCTCTCCTGGGACCAGGCGCTGGGCGCGGACATCGCGACCCCGATGCTCACCGAGATCAACAAGCTCTTCGTCGGGAAGTCCTCGCCGAGCCAGTTCGTGTCCGCGCTCAAGGAGCTGAAGTGAGCGCACCGAGCCCACGAGACT
>NZ_SDXQ01000131.1:0-1295 GCF_006964045.1 Arthrobacter sp. TS-15
CCGAGACGATCAGCAGGAGCCCCTGGATCAGCTCGTCCGAGACGGGTACGCCCTGGCGGGCCAGCAGGTCACGGACGGCGTGCCGCGCCTGCGGTACCGAGGCGTCGACGGCCGGAGCGGTGAAGCGCCAGACCCCCTCGTACGGCAGCGGGCCCGGCGGTCTGACGTCGGGAGGCAACTCCCCGCCGCCTTCAGGGCGTGGGCCGGACCCCCGCCCCTGGTCGTCCATCGTCCGGTCGCCGCCCTTGCGCTCGATTGTCACCACACGTCGAGTGTTGGTAACGCGCTGGTCCGTACCGGATAACTGAACAGAAGTCAGCGAGTATCGGCGATTTCTGATCACCGATGCGTGACACCGTCACCTGTGGGACCGGTCCTGTCCGTCTTGTGCCGAATCCGGAACTCTTCGGGTTGTACGGGTTAGCTCCGGGACCACATCGCGACGCGCCGCCCGCCGTACCGGTCGTCACGAGCCCGAGGTCCGCTTGATCGTGCGTTCGACGAGGGCGGATAGCATCCCGCGTATGGAGCCGCAGCTGCTGCACAGCGTCGCCGACGGGGTCGCCACCGTCGTCATCCACCACCCGGCGAAGCGCAACGCCATGACGGCGGACATGTGGCGGGCGCTGCCGCCGCTGCTCGACACCCTGGCCGCCGACCCCGCCGTACGCGTGCTCGTGCTGACCGGTGAGGGCGGGACGTTCTGTGCCGGGGCCGACATCTCCTCGCTGCGGGGTTCGTCGGGCGAGGCGCAGGGGCTGGCCGTACGGGCCGAGGAGGCGCTCGCCGCGTTCGCCAAGCCGACGCTCGCGGCCGTACGTGGCTACTGCGTGGGCGGTGGGTGTCAGCTCGCGGCTGCGTGCGATCTGCGGTTCGCGGACGAGGAGGCGTCGTTCGGGATCACTCCGGCGAAGCTGGGGATCGTCTACGCGGCCTCCTCCACCCGGCGGTTGGTGTCCCTCGTGGGGCCCGCCACCGCCAAGTACCTGCTGTTCTCGGGTGAGTTGATCGACGCCGAGCGTGCGCTGCGCACCGGTCTGGTGGACGAGGTGCTGCCGGGCGGCGAACTCGACAAGCGGGTCGCGGAGTTCAGCCGGATCCTCGTCTCACGTTCACAGCTGACACAGGCCGCGGCGAAGGAGTTCGCCGACGGGCGTACGGACCGGGACGACTACTGGGCGCTGCAGGCGCGCGACGGCGGCGACACCGCGGAGGGGGTCGCCGCCTTCCTGGAGCGCCGCCGGCCCGACTTCACCTGGACCACGCCCAAGCCCACGTCCGAGCCCACGAGACTA
>NZ_SDXQ01000132.1:0-1762 GCF_006964045.1 Arthrobacter sp. TS-15
GCTGTCGGCGGCCCTGCGCACCGAGGCCGCGCTGCGCTCCCTGATGTGGATCTGGACCATGCCGCACCTCCAGATCGCCCAGGCCTGCCCCACCGTGCACGACGCGCTGACCGCCACCGACCTGCTGGAGCACGCGCTGCGCCCGCTGGGCGTCCGGCTGCCCGAGAACTCCGTCTCGCACGCCACCGGCAGCGGTCTGGCCACCCTTCCCGCCCTGGCCGCACGGCAGTTGGACGGCATCCCGTTCCTCCTGACCGAGCACGGCATCTATCTGCGCGAGCGCTACCTCGGCTACCGCAGCGACGCACAGCGCTGGCCCGTCAAGGCCCTGATGCTCGGCTTCTACCGCGAGCTCAACACCCTCGGCTACAAGGCGGCCGACCTGATCACCCCGTGCAACCAGTACAACCGCCGCTGGGAAGAGCGCGGCGGCGCCGACCCCGACAAGATCCGTACCGTCTACAACGGCGTCGACCCCGCCGCCTTCCCGCACGCCGGACCCGAGCCGGACGTACCCACGCTCACCTGGTGCGGCCGCGTCGACCCCATCAAGGATCTCGAAACGCTGCTACGCGCGTACGCCATGGTGCGCGCCGAACTCCCCGAGACCAGGCTGCGGTTGTTCGGCCCGGTGCCGCCCGGCGGAGAGGCGTACAAGACCAGGCTGGAGAAGCTCGCCGCCGAACTCGGCGTCACGGACGGCCTCACCTTCGAGGGCCGGATCAGCGAGGTGTGGCGGGCCTACGCGGCCGGGCACGTCGTGATGCTCTCCTCCATCTCGGAGGGCTTCCCCTTCTCGATCATCGAGGCCATGTCGTGCGGCCGGACCACGGTCTCCACCGACGTGGGCGGCGTCAGCGAGGCCGTCGGCGACACCGGGCTCGTGGTGCCGCCGCGCGAGCCCGAGAAGATGGCCGCCGCCGCGCTCGTCCTGCTGCGGGACGACGAACGACGCCTGGAACTGGGCCAGTTGTCCCGCCAGCGCGTCATCGAGCGCTTCACGCTCCGCCGCTCCGTGGACGCCTTCCGGACGATCTACCAGGAACTCGCGGGCCTGCCCGAGGTGTACGAGCCCACGCTGGAGACCGTCGCCGACTGGACCCTCGAACTGCGCGACCCCTGGTACCAGGCCGTCGCGACGGACGGGACCGGCTGGTGAGCGGATCGATCCGGATGCCGCCCGGCTCGCGGCCCGACACCCTGCCCTACGTGCCGCGCCAACGCCGTCCCAGCTGGGCGGAGCCCGACCCGGTGGACGAACTCGCCAAGCGGCTCGAGGAGTTCATAGCCGCCGCCGTCCACCCGGACGAGATAGCCGCACTCCTGGAGTCCGACGGCATGTCGGACGACCAGATACGCGAGAGGTACGGCTGCAAGGACTCCTTCTCGCTCGCCGAGGAGCTGTACGAGCGGGTCGAGCGCCGCCATCCCGAACCCCCGGGACCGGCCCACGACCCCTGGCAGATAGGCCTGCTGGGCTGCCTGTTGAGAGGGGTCGTCTTCGCCCTGCCCGGCCTCGGCTACGTCCTCGGAGCCCCTCTCCTCGCGGGCCCGCAGGACGGCCTCGGGCTCCCCGCGGGTACGGTCCCGCTGCTGGCCGGCGCCCTGTGCGGCTGGACCTGGAACCAGGGGCTCGCCCACCGGGCGTACTCCTGGCTGGGGTTGGGCGACAAGGCGGCCTCCCGCCGCTCGCTCCTCGTCGGGGCACCCATGGGCGCGCTGCTCGGCTCGCTCGTCGCACTCGCGGTCGCCCCCGGCCACC
>NZ_SDXQ01000133.1:0-1193 GCF_006964045.1 Arthrobacter sp. TS-15
ATCGCACCGAGACCACCGACGACGGACTCGAAGGCGACGAGGGCAGCTTCCTCGCCTGCTCCTTCTGGCTCGTCTCCGCCCTCGCCGAGATCGGTGAGGGCGAGCGGGCCCGCGCACTGTGCGAGCGGCTGCTGGCCGCCGCCAGTCCCCTCGGGCTCTACGCCGAGGAACTCAGCCCGCGTACCGGACGCCATCTCGGCAACTTCCCCCAGGCACTCACCCACCTCGCCCTGATCAACGCCGTACTGCACGTCGTACGCGCCGAACAGCAGGCGTACGAGGACGGATGGCACCGGGTGGCCGGCCCGACCGTCGAAGTGCCTGGGCCCGACGCCGCGGGAGTCCGGCGATGAGCTCCACGGCGCCATGCGCCCAGCATGCCCGGCATCTGCTGTACGACGTGGTCACCGGTCACCCGCTGCATCGTCCGCTGCGGGCAGCCGGCGCGCGGCACACATCGGTGCGCCGGTTCATCCTGCCGATGGGCCTCTCCGTCGCGACGGCACTCGCCTACGTCGGGATGTGGGCGCTCACCGATGACAGCCCGAACGCCGCGCAGCGGAGCGCCGCTCTGGTGACGGCGGCCGAGCGGATCCCGCGTCCCGGCCGGGAAACCGTCGAGCGGAGTCTGGCGACCGTCGACCACACCGTCACGCAGACGCTCGACTGGATCTACTCCTACGGTCACTGGCCGGTCATCGCGCTCACCCTGCTGTGGCTGGCCTCCCGTCACCACCGGGAATACGTACGGATCACCACGGCGATGCTGCTGACCGGCGCCATCGGGCTCACGTTCTTCGCCGTCGCCCCGGCCGCCGACACCGGCAGGGCCACCGTGCGGTCGGATGCGTACCCCGTCCTGGACCCCACCGCCCTCGTCGATCAGTACGCGACGTTGCCCGGCCTCCACGTGGGACTGAACCTGCTGATCACGCTGGCGGTCCTCGCCGCCACGCGCAAGACCTGGATCCGTGTGGCGGCGGTGGCACTCACGCTGTCCATGGACACCGCGGTCGTGCTGACCACCGGCCACCTGCCGCTCGACGCCGTCGCGGGAGTGGCCCTGGCTGCCGTGAGCTGGTACGCCGCCGTGCACCTCCCAACCCGGAGGGCGAGCCCGACCGCAGTCGACTCGGCCTCGGCACCCGCAACGGCACCCGCCCGGCTGCGCGGTCTCCCGCGGCCCTCGGTGC
>NZ_SDXQ01000134.1:0-1027 GCF_006964045.1 Arthrobacter sp. TS-15
GAGTCGTCTCGGTGGGCGCGGCCAACTGGCACGGCGGGGTGACCGCCACCGAGCATCTGCTCTCCCTCGGCCACGAACGCGTCGCCGTCATCGCCGGTTACCGCCGCAAGATGTGCAGCACCGCGCGCGTCGCCGGCTACCGCTCGGCCCTCGCGGCGGCCGGACTGCGCCACCGACCCGAGTACCTGCGCTACGGCAACTTCGACGAGAGCGCCGCGCACCGGCGGATGCTGGAACTCCTCGACCTGCCGGAACCGCCCACGGCCGTCTTCGTCTGCTCGGACCGCATGGCCCTCGGCGCGTACCGAGCCCTCGCCGAGCGGGGGCTGTCCGTCCCGGACGACGTCAGCGTGGTGGGCTTCGACGATCTGCCCGAGGCCCACTGGGCCTCACCGGCCCTCACGACCGTCCGCCAGCCGCTCGCCGAGATGGCGGCGACGGCACTGCGCCTGCTGGTGCGGATGATGGCGGGCGAGCAGCCGGAGGGGACACGTACGGAGCTGTCCACACGGCTGGTGGTACGGGCGAGCACGGCACCCCGCCGACCCGCCCCGCCCTCGCGCGGGGTCGAGCGAATCGAGGGAGTCGGGCGCGTTGGGCGCGTTGGGCGAATCGAGTGAGCCCAGTGAGCTGAGCGAGCTGAGTCGAGTCAGCCGACTGCCTCCGCGATCCCGGTGATCGCCGTCGGCCCGACCCGGCAGCACCCGCCGATCAGCCGGGCCCCGGCCCGCTCCCAGCCGCCGACCTGTTCGGGGGTGAAGGTGGAGCGGCCGGTCCAGGCGCGTGCCTCGGCGTCCCAGGTCTCGCCGCTGTTCGGGTAGACCACGACCGGCTTGCCGGTGACGCGTGCGGCGGTCTCCACCGCGGCGTCCACGTCGTCGGGGGCGCAGCAGTTGACGCCGACCGCGATCACCTCGTCGGCGTCGGCGGCGAGTGCGAAGGCCTCCTCCAGCGGCTGCCCGGCCCGGGTCCGGCCCCCGGCGACGCTGTACGACAGCCACGCCGGTACGCCGAGCCCACGAGACTA
>NZ_SDXQ01000135.1:0-1167 GCF_006964045.1 Arthrobacter sp. TS-15
GTCCTGCCCCCGCCCCGCGGGTCATCGCCGTCGTCGGTCCTACCGCGGCGGGAAAGTCCGATCTCGGCGTCCATCTGGCCCAGCGCCTGGGCGGCGAGGTCGTCAACGCCGACTCGATGCAGCTCTACCGGGGGATGGACGTCGGCACCGCCAAGCTGACGCCCGAGGAACGAGGTGGCATCCCGCACCACCTGCTGGACATCTGGGACGTGACGGTCACGGCGAGCGTCGCCGAGTACCAGCGTCTCGCGCGCGACCGCATCGACGCACTCCTCACCGAGGGCCGCTGGCCGATCCTCGTCGGCGGCTCCGGGCTGTACGTCCGGGGGGCCGTCGACAACCTGGAGTTCCCCGGCACCGATCCGGAGGTACGGGCCCGCCTGGAGGAGGAGCTCACCCTGCGTGGCTCCGGTGCCCTGCACGCCCGGCTGGCCGTCTCCGACCCCGAGGCCGCCCACGCGATCCTGCCCAGCAACGGCCGCCGGATCGTCCGGGCCCTGGAGGTCATCGAGATCACCGGCAAGCCCTTCACCGCCAACCTCCCCGGCCACGACTCCGTCTACGACACCGTGCAGATCGGCGTCGACGTGGCGCGCCCCGAGCTCGACGACCGCATCGCCCTGCGGGTGGACCGCATGTGGGAGGCCGGCCTCGTCGAGGAAGTGCGCGCACTGGAGGCGCAAGGGTTGCGCGAGGGGCGTACGGCGTCGCGTGCCCTCGGCTACCAGCAGGTGCTCGCGGCGCTCGCGGGGGAGTGCACGGAGGACGAGGCACGTGCCGAGACCGTACGTGCCACCAAGCGCTTCGCGCGCCGTCAGGATTCCTGGTTCAGACGCGATCCACGGGTGCATTGGCTGAGTGGGGCTGCGGCGGATCTCACAGAACTTCCGCAGCTCGCGCTGGCGTTGGTCGAACGACCGGTCACAGCCTGATCACGTCCTGGCATCGGGACGCTCCGGCCGTCATCCCGGTCTCCGCGGCCGTGCCATCATCGAGCTTCGATCGACCAAGTGGAGTCCGAGTTGGGAGGGCGCGTGGCGATGGAGGCCGGCCCTCGCGACACCGCACAAGGCGCGGAGCAAAGCACCGCCACCGGCGGGGTGCACGACACCGCACAGGAGCAGCAGGACCCCGATGAGGACCGACTGAGCCCGGACGGGCCCGACG
>NZ_SDXQ01000136.1:0-1025 GCF_006964045.1 Arthrobacter sp. TS-15
TCGCGGCCCGGTGCCAAGCTGCCCCATGCCTGGATCACGGCCGGGGACCGGACCCTGTCCACGCTCGACGCGGCCGGTCAGGGGCGCTTCACCCTGTTCACCGGTATCGGTGGGGACTGCTGGGTGCGGGCCGCCGAGGCCGTCGGCCTCGACATCGCCACCGCTGTCGTCGGGCCCGGGCAGCAGTACGAGGATCCGTACGGCGACTGGGCGCGGCTGAGCGAGGTATCCGACTCGGGTGCGCTGCTCGTGCGGCCCGACGGGTACGTGGCGTTCCGGTACGCGACGGCCGCCGGGGACGCGGAGGAGTTGCTGGGGGACGCGGTGCGGCGGATTCTCGGTCACGGGTAGCTCCGCGGGTCGTGCCGCTGAAGGGGCTCCCCATACGGGCGGAGTAGGACAATGATCGTCGGGAAGCGGGACACGGCGAATCGGGACACAGCGGATCAGGAGTCGTCATGACCATCGATGCCAGCGAGACCGCGGTCACCGAAGAGGCCGTCGGGAGCCTCGGTGCGGGTACCGATCCGCGGCTGCGGGAGCTTCTCACCGGGCTGATCCGGCACCTTCACGACTTCGCGCGCGAGACGCGGCTCACCCAGGAGGAGTGGGAGCGGGCGATCGGGTTCCTGACGGCGACCGGGCAGACGTGCACCGACACCCGGCAGGAGTTCATCCTCCTGTCGGACGTGCTCGGCCTTTCGATGCTGGTCGAGACCCTGAACGCCGACCGCGGCCCCGGCGCCACCGAGTCGACCGTCCTCGGCCCCTTCCACATGACCGAGTCCCCGGTCCGTGAACTCGGCGCCGACATCGACCTGGTGGGCAGCGGCGAACCGTGTGTCGTCAGCGGCCGGGTGCTCTCCCAGGACGGCACCCCGCTGCCCGGCGCGGTCCTCGACGTCTGGCAGGCCGACACCGACGGCTTCTACGACGTGCAGCAGCCGGACCTCCAGCCACCCGGCAACGGCCGCGGGCTGTTCACGGCGGACGCGGCGGGCCGCTTCTGGTTCCGCACCTGCGTA
>NZ_SDXQ01000137.1:0-1267 GCF_006964045.1 Arthrobacter sp. TS-15
TCCCGGATCACCAGCGGGTACGTGCGCGGACTGTAACAAGCCACTCACTTGGGACCGTTCCGGCCAGCGTGCCCACGATGAATGGGGCGAGTACATCTGCTCAGCCACCCTCAGAACCCACCGGATCAGCGGGGGAAGCATGTAGCACACCCCGACGCAGACGCGTGCCTCTCCTCATCGCCACGCCCCTCGCGAAACAGGATAGGCGCGAGGTCGGCTAATCGAGGCTGGCCGCGCCCCGTGCTCCCACGAACGGCAACCGGGGAGCGATCGAGAACCTCATCGTCGACGTTGCAGGAGCTGGGGACGCTGGACGTCGCACGGTTCTTGAGCCCGAAGTCGGGCGGCGTCGTGACTGTTGCCCGACAGACCGGGCTAGACCCGATCGATCTGGTGGCTCGCGAGAACGCGACGCTCATCTGGCACCTCCGGCACGCACGAATTCAGTCGGGCCAGCGCAACACGTCCTCGGGCTCCGAGGCGAGGACGAAGCGTCGACCTTCGTACTCACCCCTACCGCGCCTACGAGCTTGCGCTCTGCGAGCCAAAGGCGGCGACGCCAGGCAGGTTGCTCACCACTCACACTGCCAACGCTCGCCTTCCGAGGTGTCGCCTCTGCTGACGGACTGAGACCAGCGGGGTCCTTCAGAAGAACTCGCCCGAAGACTGAGCCCGGTCAGTCGTCCGCAGGACCTCGAAGTCATCCACGTACTCATTGACCGCCGCGCACAGGAGACCACCATGGCGAACACCAAACAGCACTCCATACGACACGACCTGCACCGCGAAATCGCGGGCACGATCGGCCTGCTCACCGACGAGCAGGACTTCACTGCAATGCGGCGCTACCGCACCTTCCAGTTCGAAGACCACGAGTCCTATCTACGGCAGGTGGAATCCCTGCTCCGGACCCGCGCATATGAAGGCAGCCACACTGCCGTCGCACTCTTCGACCCCGAGGAGTACGCCGAGTTCTGCGCCGAGGGCGGCCTCGACCCCGACGCCCCGGCCAGCCGCACCCGCTTCACCGCCGAACTCGCCTCCACTGGCCCCACCCTCTTCTATGAGGGACAGCCCCTCACCGAACTCGTCCCTGAACTCGTTGACAACGCTGTCCGCGAGGCCACTTGGGAGTATGCGTCCACCGTTCTTTCCGGCATAGGCCCCTGTGCCAACTGCGGAGAAGACATCGGCAGGGCCGCCTTCGACCGCGCCTCGGAGCTGCTCCTGTGCATCCTCGATGCCGCGAGTACCGGCGAGCACCACC
>NZ_SDXQ01000138.1:0-1348 GCF_006964045.1 Arthrobacter sp. TS-15
GGCTGAAGTACCGGCGGGGATTGTCGACCAGCATGGTGGTGAGCTGCTCCTCGGTGACGCCTGCACGGCGCAGCGCCGGAGTCACCTCGTCGTGCAGGTGCGTGTAGTGCCAGTTCGGCGCGATCTGCTCCCGTACGCCGGGAGGGAACCAGTCGATGTGGCAGGACGCGTCGTGCGACAGGACCATCCGTTCGGCGAACCCCTCGTGCGCGAGCGTCGCGACGGTCGCCACCCGCTGGTCGCCGGACAGGAGTATGTCGAGGCCGAAGCGGTCCATCCCGACGTACGAGCCGTTGTCGATGAGTTGGTGCAGATAGTCCAGGTCGGCGGTGTCGCCGCTGTGCCCGATGACGACCGCCCCGAGGTCCACACCTTCGCTGCGCAGGACGTCCTGCGCGACCAGTCCCGTACGAGTACTCGCGCTGGTGTGGACCGTGATCGGAGCGCCGGTACGCAGATGGGCCTGGGCCACCGCTCGCATCACCCGCTCCACACCCGGGGTGAGTTGGTCCTCGATCGCGCACTTCAGGAACCCCGCCCTGATGCCGGTGTCCGCGATGCCCGTGGTGAGTTCACGGACGAACAGCTCGGTCATGCGCTCGGGGCCGCCGAGCATCGTGCCCGGTCCGTGGTACCGGAAGAAGTCAGGGACGTCGGCCAGTGTGTAAATCCCGGTCGCCGCCACGATGTTGAGGTCGACCTGCTCGTTCACCAGGGCGACCCGTGCGACATCGCGTCCGAGCCCGACGACGGTGGGGTCGACGATGGTGGTGACGCCTGTCGCGGCAAGCGCCTTGAGCCGGGTCACCGCGTCGCTGATGTGTTCCTGCTCGTCCCAGGTCTCCGGAAGGGCCTGCCGGAGTTCCTCGCTGAGAACGAAGACGTGCTCGTGCATCAGTACGGCGCCGAGGTCACTTGCCGCCACGGGGCCGCGGACAGTCTGTACCTGCGGGGTCGAGGTCATGCGGATCCTTCGATGCTCGCCCGGGACCCGCCAGTCGAGCGGGCGGCCGGGGTGTGGTGGGAGTGGGCTGCTGTCGAACCGTCGCTCCGAGGACAGTCCCGGGTTCGGCCTGGTGACGACTCTCGCAGGGCCGTGGGACGCCGTCTTTCGCGTCGGCGCGCAGTCCTTTCGCACAGCCGTGATGTCCGGCATGGCCGCCGAAGTGCGCAGGCGTGATGTCCGGCCGGGATCGCTGATCCGGACATCACGTCGACCGCTGAGCCGGACATCATGTCGACCGGGCCACGAGCATGAACTCCGCAACCTGGTACGCGAGTTGCTCCGAAGGGCTCACCGACCGGCGGGAGCCGAGCCGATCTCCACCACCCGAGCCCACGAGACTAG
>NZ_SDXQ01000139.1:0-1332 GCF_006964045.1 Arthrobacter sp. TS-15
GCAGGCGACCGCCCCCGAACAGGGCGAACACCGATCCCGTGAAGATCGCAGGTCCGCTCTCCATGGTTCGTCTCCTCCGGCCTTCGGTACCCAGCACCGGGACGCTGACACCTCCGGGCAGCCGGAACACCAACCCCGGGTGAACGCGGGGCGGACAGCTCCCTGCGCCCACATGCGGAATCCGTCACACCGCCTTCTGGTGGCCGGTTTCACGTCCCGGTGCGGGATCCCGGTCCGGGAGTCCCCGGTCGGAGACCGGCCGAGCGTCGGACCGGGGCGCTCTTCCGCCGGCCCCGGGAAGACTCACCGGGAGGACTCACCGGGCAGGTTCGAGGAACCCCTGCTCGACCAGCAGCCGGATCTGGGACGGGGTCCGGTCCCGCAGCAGGACCGGGTCCTCTCCGACGAGTTGGGCGATGGCGTCCAGGATCCGGCCGGCGCTCAGCGTGCCGTCGCAGACGCCCGCGAAGCCCGCGCCGACCGTGTCCACCTTCGTGGCCCGCCGCATCCCGCGGTGCTGGCGCAGCACGACGTGCTCGGGGTCCTCGGCGCCGGGCAGCCCGACCTGCTCCTGCACGACCTCGCCCGCGAGCACGAAGTGCCCGGCGAGCAGCGCCGCGTCGTCGTGCGCCCGCAGATAGTCCACGCGGTCGAAGTGCGCGCGCACGGTGTCGCCGAGCGGCTGTTCGACGGGGTGCGGCCACTCCTCCACGACGACCGAGGGCTGTGCGGCCGCCGACTTGCGCAGGGTGATCCAGCCGAAGCCGACGGACTTCACCTTCCGCGCCTCGAACTCGTCCAGCCACGCGTCGTACCGCGCCTGGTACTCCACCGGGTCGGAGCGGTGGTCGCCCGCGTCCCGCAGCCACAGTTCGGCGTACTGCGTGACGTCCTGGACCTCGCGCTGCACGATCCACGCGTCGCAGCCGCGCGGCACCCAGGACCGCAGCCGGTCCTGCCACTCCTCGCCCTCCACGTGCTGCCAGTTGGCGAGGAACTGCGCGTACCCCCCGTCGTTCAGCCGGTCGCCCGCCTCCTGAACGAGCGTGCGGCACAGATCGTCCCCGCCCATCCCGCCGTCGCGGTAGGTGAGCCGGGCTCCGGGAGAGATCACGAAGGGCGGATTGGAGACGATCAGGTCGTACGTCCCGTCGTCGGCGACCGGTTCGAAGAGGGAGCCCTCGCGCAGGTCCGCCGCCGGGGCACCGGACAGGGCGAGCGTGAGCGCGGTGATGTGCAGCGCACGGGGGTTGAGGTCGGTCGCGGTCACGCGCGTGGCGTGCTGCGCGGCGTGCAGGGCCTGGATCCCGGAGCCGGTGCCGAGATCGAGGG
>NZ_SDXQ01000140.1:0-1105 GCF_006964045.1 Arthrobacter sp. TS-15
CGATCACGTCGCCCGGGTTGGTCACCTCGGTCGAGCCGAGAACCTGCGACGACGAGATCGTCGGGTACGGGGTGAAGAACGAGCTCAAGCTGCCCGTTTCCCGGTGTTCGGCGACCTCGACCGGATCGGCCCAGTACGGGTCTTCGCACCACAGCGTGAGCGCCGCGGCGTCCGAGACGATCCCGGACCCCTTCGCGCCGCGCCCCTCGAAACCCTCGCGGTAGTAGACGGCGATCCGGCGGCGGGTCCCGTCCGGCCGGGCGATCTCCAGCCATCCGGGCGTACGCCTGCCGTCCGGCCCTTCGCGCAGCGTGCGCGTGAACGCGGTCGCGAGCGCGCGCCATCGGCCGATGAACTCGACGTGTGTCTCGCCGTAGACGTACAGCGGCCACACGATCGCGCGCGGCTGCGGACTGGCGTACCGCAGCCGCGCGCCGCCGCGCGGGTGTGCGTCGGTGGTCAACTCGTAAGGCGTCGCGCCGAGCCCGGACACGCCGTCGGCGAGCGTGAACCAACCGGCCGACTCGTCGGTGAGCGGCCATACCGTCCCGGTCGGGTCGGTGTACGTGGCTGTCGCGAAGCCGATCTCGGGGAGGGGTACCGGTGTGCTGCCGCCCCCGCCCGTGTCGGGCGGGGTGACTACCGGTGCGGTGATCAGCGGCATTTAACGCGGCCTCCCCACCCGAGCGAGCGCATCCTGTCGCCGCTGCAGCAGCTCGAGGTCGTGCACGGTCATGTCGAGCGTGCGCGGATAGATGTTGTAGGTGTGGCCAGACTCGACCGCCGGCTGCCTGCCCACGGTCGGGAGCGCCGCCCGTACCGCAGCAGCAGCGGGTACCGGCTGCGGCAGACTTCGGGCCATGTCCCGGACCATCGCGGCGCCGACTGCGGCGACCGACGACTTATGGTCGATCACGGTCTGACCGCCGCCGAACTGCAGCAGCTCGGGCCCGTTCTCGCCGACCCACGCGACTACGCCGGGGCGAGGTCGGCCGCCGTTGGCGTAGCCGAGGAACGGCTCGGGGTTGACGGTGCGACCGCCGCGGCGTGCCTCGAGGTGCAGGTGCGGGCCCGAGCTGTTGCCGGTCGATCCGACCGACCCGAT
>NZ_SDXQ01000141.1:0-1237 GCF_006964045.1 Arthrobacter sp. TS-15
CGTCCATGACCTGACCACTGCGGTCCTGCCGACAGAGGACCGGGCCGCGCCTGCCGGACGGGCACGGGCCTCGTACGAACCCACAGGACTCGGCGGCGGATGCCGTCGCCGCCCCTGGAGAAGCCACTGGCGTCTGGTTGGCGTGCACATGTGCAGGAACCGCGGGATGCTGAGGGGGAGCGCTGCCCATGACCTGACGAGCAGTGGTGGTGAGCGCCATGGCTGGGCTGGAGGAGAACGGTCCGGAACCGACCACGTCGTGCGCCGATCCCCAAGGAGACCCGTTCCTGCACACGCGGTTCGCGATACCGGCGCGTCCCGCGACCTTCCTGCGACGGGAGCGGCTGGTCAGGCATCTCGACCAGGCTCTGCGGACGCCGTTGACCATGGTCAGCGGTGCCGCGGGCGCGGGCAAGACCCTGCTGGCCGCCGACTGGGCCGCACGCGAGGACCGGTCCGTCGCCTGGCTCACCAATGACGCCGCCGCCCACGGCTGCGGCATGTTCTGGGCGTACTTCCTCCAGGCACTGAGCGCCTCCGGTGTACCCCTGCCCGCCGAGGTCGGCTCACCGGCCGACGCGAGCCGAGTCGACCAGACGCTGCTGACGCGCCTCGCCGCGAGCCTGGGCGACCGGGACCGGCCCGTGATCGTGGTGCTCGACGAGTACGACCGTGTGACGGAGCCGGAGATCGCCGAGCAGCTGGAATTCGTCCTGCACCACGCGGGACGGGGCATGCGCCTGATCCTCGTCACCCGCACCGAGCCCCTGCTGCCGCTGCACCGCTACCGGGCGGTCGGCGACATGACCGAGATCAGGGCCGCGGAGCTGGCCTTCACCCCCGAGGAGGCCGCCGCGCTGCTGGAGCTGCACGGGCTGCGCGTGCCGGTGTCCGCCGCGCGGTCCCTCGTGGAGCGCACCCGGGGCTGGGCCGCCGGACTGCGGCTGTGTGCCCTGGCCGCTCAGGAGAGCCCTGATCCGGAGACGTATCTGAAGGAGTTCGAGGTCGACCGCACCACGGTGGCCGACTTCCTGCTGGCGGAGGTGCTCAAGCGGCAGAGCCCCGAGGCGCAGGACCTCCTGCTGCGGGTCAGCGTCCTCGATCGCTTCGGTCCCGAGCTGGCGAACGCGCTGACCGGGCGAGCCGATGCCGAGTCCGTCCTGGCCGGGCTGCACCGCGAGAACGCGTTCGTCGAGTATCTCGGGCACGACCGGTACCGGCTCCACCCGCTGTTCGG
>NZ_SDXQ01000142.1:0-1225 GCF_006964045.1 Arthrobacter sp. TS-15
GGAGCGGACTGTTCTCCGCCCTGCTGCGCCGCATGGTCGCGCGGGTGCCGGGCAAGTACCTGACCTTCGCGCTGTCGATGACGGCCATGGTCAGCCATGTCGCCGGTGACGTCGCCTACGTCACGCTCATCCCGCTCGGCGCCCTGGTCTTCCGCGCGGCGGGCCGCAGTCCCGTGCTCGGCTGCGTCGTCGCCTACGTCTCGATCGCCGCCGGTTACGACGCCTCCCCGTCGCTCACCACGACCGACGTACTGCTGTCCGGGATCTCCACGGCCGCCGCCCACACCATCGACGCGGACTACGTCGTCACCCCGGTGGCCAACTACTTCTTCGGGCTCGGCTCGTCGGTCCTGGTGGCCCTGGTGATCACCCTCGTCGTCGACAGGGTCCTCGCCCGCCGCGCGGACCTGGAGCCCGACGAGCCGGTCGCCGCGCTCGACGCCGACGAGCTGGAGGAGATCGAGGTCACCGAGCAGCAGCGCCGCGCGCTGCGCGTGACCGGGCTGGTAGCCCTCGGCTTCGTCGCGTTCCTGGCGGTGGCCATGATCCCCGCGTCCTCACCGCTGCGCGGCGAGGGCGGCGGCATCGTCGAATCCCCGCTGATCGGCGGGATGGCGCTCGTCCTGGGCGTGTTCTTCGCCGTGCTCGGCACGGTCTACGGCCGGATGACGGGGAGCTTCTCCGCCGCCGGAGACATCATCACCGCGATGGTCGACGGCACCCGTTCGATGGCGCCGATCCTCGTCCTGTTCTTCGCGATCTCCCAGTTCCTCGCCTACTTCAAGTGGACGAACATCGGCAACATCCTCGCCGTCAAGGGCGCGGAGACGCTGCGCGAACTGGACATGGACGGCTGGACCGTACTGGTCGGCATCGCCGTGCTGATCACCTTCATGAACCTCGTCATCACGAGCGGCTCCGCGCTGTGGGCCCTGGCCGCGCCCGTCCTCGTACCCATGCTGATGCTCATCGGCATCGAGCCCGAGACGACCCAGGCCGTCTACCGCGTCGCCGACTCGGTCACCAACTGCGTCACCCCGATGAGCCCGTACTTCGTGATGGCCCTGGGCTTCATCCAGCAGTACCGGAAGTCCGCGGGCATCGGCACGCTGGCCTCCTTCACGATCCCGATCGCCGCCGTCGTCTGGGTCGTCTGGGTCGCGTTCTTCGTGGCCTGGTACCTGCTGGGCATCCCTTTCGGCGTCGGCTGCCCGCACCTTCACCG
>NZ_SDXQ01000143.1:0-1180 GCF_006964045.1 Arthrobacter sp. TS-15
GTAACCAGGTGCCGCTGGTCGCCGACCAGAGCTGCGCCAATGCGCGGCATCTCGCCCGGCTGCTGCAGAGTAGCAACCGGGACGCAACCCGGGTGGTCCTCCACGGCCCCCGTGACCAACGGACGCAACTGCTCCAGACCTGTCTCGCACTCGGTGTTCCCGTGGTCCTCTGGGATCGCGAGGCCGACTGCTACGACGACGCCGCAAGGCTGCAGCAGTTGGATCCCACCGGTCCGCTGGCCGAGCTCCCCGAGCGTGTCCGTGTGGTCCGGGGAGAGGTATTCGACTCCCAGGAGGCGACTCTGCCCCGCCCTGCGCTGGTGTGGGAGGAAGACCGCCCCCCGGAGCCGCAGTCGCTGCAACTGAGGGACCCCAGGAAAGGAACTCACGCCTCATGACGACGACAGAGCCCGGGACCGGCCACCGTCCCGCGATGCCCGACGGCACATGGCGGCTGTTCCGCGGTGACGGGGACTCCCGCGAGGTCGCGTTCCCTCCAGCCCCGCCGTGGCGCCGGTTCGACCCGGAAGAGCCGTTGCCACATCACCCTGCCGCCCGTCCCCTGCCGTATCTCATCACCAGCGACGAGGTCGACATCGTCAATGCGGCGCTCCACCTGCGACGGCCCCTGCTGGTGACCGGCCACCCCGGTACCGGCAAGTCTTCCCTCGCCCACGCCATCGCGCACGAACTCACCCTCGGCCGCGTCCTGCGCTGGCCGGTCAACAGCCGCTCCACCCTGCAGGACGCCCTCTACCAGTACGACGCCGTCGGTCGCCTGCGCGAGGCCAATCTGCGCCGCGACTCGGACGATCGGGAACCGGGCATCGGCCAGTACGTCCGCCTCGGCGCCCTGGGCAACGCCCTCGTTCCCCGGGAACAGCCCAGGGTGCTGCTGATCGACGAACTGGACAAAGGCGACGTCGACCTGCCGAACGATCTGCTCACGGTCTTCGAGGAAGGCGAGTTCACCATCCCGGAGCTCACCCGCCTGTCCGAGGACCACGCCCCAGTGCATGTCCAGACAGACGACCCGGACACCCCTGCCGCCGTCCTGAGGGGGCGCGTCCGCTGCCGGGAATTCCCCATCGTGGTCATCACCAGCAACGGCGAACGCGACTTCCCTCCCGCCTTCCTCAGGCGCTGCGTACGTCTCGACCTCCCCGAGCCCACGAGACTA
>NZ_SDXQ01000144.1:0-1139 GCF_006964045.1 Arthrobacter sp. TS-15
ACGTAGTGCTGCTGCGGCGCGTCCGGCTCCTCCACCAGCTCCGTGAACTGCGTCGCGGCCAGCCGGACCGCCTCGGCGAGGTCATGGGCGACGGCGGAGCCGATCGGCTGCCGGTAGCCGCGCACCTCCCTGCGGATGGCCTGCACCATCTCCGTGGTGAGCTCCGGAAGTCTGGCCCGGAGGAGCGGGGCGAGCGCCGGGGGCAGGTCGTGCCACGGGCGCCTGGATAAGAGCGGATCGACAGCTGACACGTCCCACTCCCTTGCTTGGCCCTGTAGTCGAACTCCCTCCACCAGCCTGCGGCGGAAAGGTGCCCCAACCGTGCGACGCCGTGCGCGCTCGCGCCTGGCACGCCGAGAGCGCGCCTGTGCCGGCTCTCGACTTCGCTCGACCAGGGGGACCCCCATACCGCCGAAGGGCCCGCCCTCCGGGCGGACGACGGGAGGTGGCGACAGGGCCTAGCACGGGACAGTGAGTCGTCGTGGTCCGGAGTGTAAGCCGGGTGACACTTTCGCCGCCGGTCCGCGCGCGGAATCTGGCGTACGTCACACCGGTCCCGCAGGCTGCCCAGCCCCACGGGAATCCACGGGAGGCCCCTTGACCCCCACGCACGAACGGGCCGCGCGCACCAACACGCACGTACGAGCCGCGCGCACGAAGGACCCGCACCCTCAGTACGCCGCGCCGCTACCGGGCGAGATGCGGCGGACGCTGCTGCTGCACATGCCGGCCGCCGTCGACGAGATGGAGGAGGCCGTCCGCACCGGCCTGCCGCACTACACGCACATCGTCGACGGCACATACGGCTACTCGGTGCGCCAGATCATCGACCGCACGTACAACTGCTTCATCTCGATCCACGACACCGGCCGGCACGGCCCGGCCGCCACCGCCGAGATCATCGCCCTGTACGAGCGCATCGGCGCTCGGCACGGCCGCCTGGGCTGCCCCCTCGACGCACTGCGGGACGCCCTGGACCTGGCCGGACGGGTGGCGTGCCGCCGGCTCATCAAGGACGCGTACCGCCTCCACTGGCCCGCGCCCCTGCTGGCGACGCTCACCGAGGACACGTTCACCCTGATCGGGACGGCCATCGCGGCGGCGACACGCGGCTACGCCGAGGAGAGCCACCGTGCCCC
>NZ_SDXQ01000145.1:0-1281 GCF_006964045.1 Arthrobacter sp. TS-15
GTACGGAGCCGCCGACAGCCGGCTGCTCTCCGGCTTCGAGTACACCGCCAGCTACAACCTCGGCAACACCGTCGCCTACACCCCCTGGGGTGGCTGCAAGGTCACCTACAACACCATCTCCAGCACCTACCGGGGTGAGTTCCGGCCGATCTACGAGATGGTCTACAACCACTACGTCAAGCGGCTGGGCGGCTGGGCCGGCTACACCTCCCAGGTGGCCGCCAACCTCCGCCCCGAGGGTGCCGCTTTCCAGTGCGACCACCCGGGCTTCGGCACTCTGCTCTACACCCGCTGACGTCCATGTCCCAGGGCGCCTGCCCGGATCTCTCTCGTGTCCGACCGTCGGTCGGTCGGCCGGGGTCCGACCTGGCCCCCTGGATGGCCGCGCGGACCGGCTCTTGGCTCCTCGCGGCCGTCGGCGACCGGGTTGCCTCCCGCGCTGCGCCCGCGCTTGTTGTTCGGCGTGAACGCGGGCGGTGGTGCGGGCGGTAACCCTCGTACGGCCTCGCATCCACCTGCAACACCCCTACCAGCCAATGGAGTTGGTACCCACGTCCGGACCGCCCGAGCTGGGAGTTGGCCGCCTGCAGGGTCCGGGCAACCACCCCCAGCCCTTCAAGTTGAGTGAGTTCCATGTCTTCGTGTTCGATGTTCACGGCCATGTGGGAGTCGACCTTGCGCAGCGTGTCGAGGAAGCCCCGCCAGAACGTCTCGTCGTGTCCCCGTCCGACCGCGACGAAGTCCCAACTCGATTCGGTGGGCCAGGTGTTGAGGGTCCAGTGGCCGCCGAGTTCGAGTGGGTTGTCGGTGACCCGGGTGAAGCGGTCGTCGAGTACGCCGTTGACCTTGCAGCGGTCGTTGATCCGGGTGTCCTTGGCTGCCGCGTGGAAGACCAGTGGGCCGAGGTCCTTGATGGCGGCGACCGGGTCGATGCCTTGCCAGAAGAGGTGGCTGGGGTCCATCTCGGCGCCGATGTGTGTCGCGCCGACCCGCTCGACCAGGCGCTTCAGGGTGGCAGGGTTGAACACCAGGTTGTGCGGGTGCATCTCGATGCACACCTTCACCTCGTGTTCGGCGGCCAGTGCCTCGATGTCCCGCCAGAAGGGGACGGCGACCTCGTCCCACTGGTACTCCAGGGAGTCCAGGTAGGCGCTGTGCCACGGATTGACATTCCAGGCGGGGGTGGTGCCGCCCGCCTCGGCGGCCGGCAGCCCGGACATGGTCACCACGCGGCGTACGCCGAGCAGCCCGGCCACCTGGATCGCGCGCCGCAGATCGGCG
>NZ_SDXQ01000146.1:0-1369 GCF_006964045.1 Arthrobacter sp. TS-15
CCCCGGCGGTCGCTTCCAGGAGTACTGGTCGGGATACAGCTTCGGCGAGCTGAACCAGAGCGCCGAGACCCGCCGGGCCCTCCTCGACCGCCTGATCCCCCGGCTCGCGATAGCCGACCGCTGCACCCTGGAGGGCCGCTTCCTCCACGTGAAGGGCGAGCGCCACACGTACAAGATCCACCTCCGCTCGGGCAACATCCTGATGACCCCGAACGACCAGTACCTGTGCATAGTCCCGAAGTCCGCGCCGACGTACCCCCAGACCGGCTACTTGCCGTACGAGGGAGACCGAACCCTCGCCGTCATCCTCAGCAAGGCGATGATGCTGGCCAAGGACACGGGGATCACGGACCCGACGATCCTCAGCCAGCTGTAGCCGGTACCGGGACGTCGAACGCCGCCCCCGCTATCCGCAGGACGTAAGGCAGTTCCGGGGACCGGTCCGTCGGGTTGAGGGCGTAGACGAGAAGGCGGCGGAGGTCACGGGTGGCGAAAGTGCCACTCGTATAACCCGGGACGTGCCCGCTCTTGCCCCAGACGACCGTGCCGTCGGGGAACTCGGTGCGCTGGAGCCCGCCGTAGCTGAACTGCGTGTCACCGGACGCCGCGGCGGGCATCCGGAAGAGGTCCTTCTGCTGGGTCGGCGGGAGGAGACGGCCGCGGTACAGGGCCGTGAAGAAGCGTGCCAGGTCGGGGGCGTTGGAGATCATGCCACCCTCCGCCCACCCGTACGGGTTCTGGACGCTGACGTCCGTGAGCTCGCCGGAACTCCCCGGCACAGCCACCAGACCGCGGGTGTAGGGCGCCGGGATGGACCAGTCGTCCAGGGCAGGCACGTACGTGTCGCGCAGACGGAGGGGGGTGAGGATGCGGGTGCGGACTTCGGAGCCGTACGTACGGCCCGTCACCTGCTCGATGATCAGGCCCGCGATGAAGTAGTTGATGCCGTTGTACCGCGTGGCCCTGCCCGGTTCCGTCGGCTCTCCGCAGGCCAGCGAGGCGTCCACGGCCTCACGCGGTGACATGTCCTCCGTGGCGCAGGTCATGATCTGCAGGCCGCTGGTGTGGCTGAGCAACTGGCCCACGGTGACGGGGAAGTAGCCGGCCGGCAGAAGGCCAGGCATCAACTCCTGCACCGTGTCGTCGAGGGCCAGCCGTCCCTCGGCGGCCAGTTGGAGCAGCACGGTCGACGTGAAGATCTTCGTGACACTGCCGATCCTGAAGTGCGCGTCGGTGGTTGGCACGGACGGCCCGGCCGTACCCGTCCAGCGGCCATCCGTACCGGACATCCGGATCAGCCCACCCGTCACGTTCTCATCGGGCAGCCCGGCGAGGGCCGCCCGCAGCGCCTCCTTGTCGAGCCCACGAG
>NZ_SDXQ01000147.1:0-1656 GCF_006964045.1 Arthrobacter sp. TS-15
GTGAAGGCCTCCACGAACCGGTCGACGTCCCGCTCCCCGACGACTAGTGGCGGAATCAGCTTGATCACCTCCAAGTGATCGCCGGAGACCTGGGTGAGGATCCGGTGCCGTTGGAGCAGCGGCACGACCACCATCTGGGCGAACAGCCCCTTCCGCGCGGCCTGCAGCATCGTCCAACGGCTGCGCAGCTTCAGCGACTTGGGCCGCCCGAACTCGATGCCGATCATCAGCCCACGGCCGCGCACATCACTCAGCAGCTCGTACTTGTCGACGAGCGCCGCGAGCCGGGACTTCAACTGCTCCCCCGTGGCCCGGGCGTTGGCGACGATCTGCTCGTTCTCCATGACCGAGAGGACGGCGAGGCCCGCCGCCATGGCCTGCGCGTTGGCCCCGAAACTCGCGGAGTGCACGAGGACACGGTCCATGGTCGAGTAGACCTTCTTGAAGATCCAGTCCCTGCCGAGGGTGGCCCCGACGGGCACATACCCGCCGGACAGCGCCTTGGCCACGCACACCAGGTCCGGCTCCACGCCGTCCTCGTGCTGGTAGGCGTAGAAGTCCCCGGTCCGGCCGAGCCCCGTCTGCACCTCGTCCGCGATGAGGAGCGCCTTGTGCTTGCGCAGCAACTCCTGTGCGGCGCGCAGATATCCGGGCGGCGACTCGTGCACGCCCTTGCCCTGGATCGGCTCGACGATCAGCGCGGCGACGTCACCCTTCTTCAACTCCCTTGCCAGCGCGTCTAGATCGCCGAGCGGGACGGCCGTGTCGGGCAGCAGCGGGGCGAAGCCGTCCCGGAAGCCGTCCTCGCCGTTGACGGACAGGGACCCGGTGGTCAGACCGTGGAAGGCGTGGGTGCAGTACAGGACCCTCGGCTTCCCGGTCGCGTAGCGGGCGAACTTCAGCGCGGTCTCGACGGCCTCCGTACCGCTGTTGCCGAAGAACACCCGGTCCAGGTGGGGACTGTGCGTGAGCAGCTTCTCCGCCAGCAGCCCGGGCAGCGGCTGGCAGTCGAAGCGGGTGAGGTCGGCGAGCTGGGCGTCGAGGACGTCGTGCAGCGCCTTGCGGACGACGGGGTGATGGCGGCCCAGGCCCATCACCCCGAACCCGGCCAGCATGTCCAGGTACTCGTTGCCGTCCGCGTCCCAGAAGTACGCGCCCTCGGCCCGCTCGTAGACCTTGTCGAAGCCGATGGTGTGCAGCATGCGCGGCAGCTGGTGGTTCAGGTGCTTCGCGTGCAGCTCGTAGCGCTCGGCTCCGCGCTCGGCAAGCAGACCGGCGAGGTCGAACTCCTGGGACTTGCTGGTCGTCATTCCTGTTTCTCCTTGGACGCGTGCTCCTTGCCCGCCGGCTTCTTGGCGGTCTGCCTCTTCGCGACGCGCTGCCTGGCGGGCTGCGCCCTCGAAGCGCCTGCAGCGCCCTGCCCGGCGGACCGCGCCTTCGAGCCGCCCGACGCGGGAGCCTTACCGTCAGCGGCCTTCCCGTTCACAGCCCGCCGCGCCTCGGGGACCTGCCCTTCGGGGACCTGCCCCTCGACCGCGGATTCGGCCTCCGTGACCGTCGAGCGCGCCTCCTGAGTGGCCAGGCTCGCGCTGATCCGCCCGGCGATCTCGACCGGCGTGAGGCCGATGTCGGCGAGCACCTCACCCCGCTTGGCGT
>NZ_SDXQ01000148.1:0-1264 GCF_006964045.1 Arthrobacter sp. TS-15
CCCCCCGGTGCTCGATCACGTCCTCCCACCACCGCTCGGCGTCGTCGTACCCGGCGGTCTCGGCGAGGACGGCGAGCGGGTCGATCCGCACGGCCTCCGCGGGCTCGGACGGAAGTCCCCCCGGCTCCCCCTTCTCCGATGGCTCCTGCTCCTGGTCCTCTCTCTCCTCCCGCCCCCATGCCAGCGTGTGGGTGGCCGGGAGGTCGATGAAGCGGGCCGGCACCCCGTGCTCCAGGGCCCAGCGAATGGCCACCCATTCCGGCGAGAACTCGGCGAGCGGCCAGAACGCCGACCGCCCCGGCTCGTCCACGACATGCGCGAGAAGGGCGACGGGCGGCCGCATGTCCTCGTCGGCGGCCAGCGCGATCAACGCGTCGGCCTCCGGCGGCCCTTCGATGAGTACGGTGCGCGGGCCCGCCGCCTCCAGCGCGGCCCGTACGGCCCGGGCCGAGCCGGGCCCGTGGTGGCGCACCCCGAGCAGCAGGGGCCCGTTCCCCCCGTCGCGGTCGCTCACGCGCTCACCTCCCGGCAGGCGCGGTAGAAGTCCTTCCAGCCGTCGCGCTCGCGGACGACCGCTTCCAGGTACTCCTGCCAGATGACGCGGTCGGCCGCCGGGTCGCGGACGACGGCGCCGAGGATGCCCGCGGCCACGTCGCTCGCGCGCAGGACGCCGTCCCCGAAGTGAGCGGCGAGGGCGAGGCCGTTGGTGACGACGGAGATCGCCTCCGCGGTGTCTAGCGTGCCGCTGGGCGACTTCAGCTTCGTACGCCCGTCGGCGGTGATGCCGTCGCGCAGCTCGCGGAAGACCGTGACGACGCGGCGGATCTCGTCGACTCCGTCGGGCACCGAGGGCAGGTCGAGGGAGCGGCCGATCTGGTCGACGCGGCGCGAGACGATGTCGACCTCGGCGTCGGCGTTCTCGGGCAGCGGCAGGACCACCGTGTTGAAGCGGCGGCGCAGAGCGCTCGACAGGTCGTTCACCCCGCGGTCGCGGTCGTTGGCCGTGGCGATCAGGTTGAAGCCGCGGACCGCCTGCACCTCCGAGCCCAACTCCGGTATCGGCAGGGTCTTTTCCGACAGGATCGTGATGAGCGAGTCCTGTACGTCTGCGGGGATGCGGGTCAGTTCCTCGACCCGGGCCGTCATCCCCTCCGCCATGGCCTGCATGACCGGGCTGGGCACCAGCGCGTCCCGGCTCGGGCCGTTCGCGAGCAGTTGCGCGTAGTTCCAGCCGTAGCGGATCGCCTCCTCCGGTGTGCCGGCC
>NZ_SDXQ01000149.1:0-1458 GCF_006964045.1 Arthrobacter sp. TS-15
GATGAACGACCTACCGGCCGCGCTGGCGGCCTTCGACCGGGCGGACGAACTCGCCCCCGACACCTGGTGGATCATCTCCGAGCGCGCGGAGGCCTATCGGCTCGCGGCCCGGTTCGAGGAGGCCGTCGCCGATTTCGACCGTGCCGTCGCCCTCGACCCGACCAACGACGAGGTCCTGACCGGGCGAGCCGTCTGCCGACAGGCTCTCGGGCGGTACGACGAGGCGCTCGCCGACTTCAACCGTGCGCTGAGCATCGACGGGGAGTACGTGTGGGCGCTGGTGCGCAGAGCCCGGCTGCGCCGCACCAGAGGGGAGCCGGACGAGGCGTTCGCCGACTTCGACCGCGCGGTCGCGCTCGCGCCCGACGAGGCCTGGGTCGCGTCGGAGCGGGGTGACGCCTACCGGCGCGCCGACCGCTACGAGGAGGCCGTCACCGAGCTCGGCCGGGCCCTCTCCCTCGAACCGGACTACGCCTCGGCCCTGGCCAGCCGCGGTCAGGCTCTCCATGAACTGGGCAGGTACGAGGAGGCGTTGGCGGACCTCGACCGGGCGGTCGAGCTGGAGTCCGACTACTCCTGGGCGCTGGTGATGCGGGCCCACACGAAGCACGAACTGGGCAACCGGGCAGGCCTGTTCGAGGACCTGCGGCGAGCCGTGGACACGGATCCCCACGTCGACTGGACCAGTTACGAACTGGGCGTGGCGTACCGCGACGCGGGCCTGTACGAGGAGGCGGTCACCGTCTTCCGACGCGTACTGGAACGCAGCCCGGACGACCACATCACCCTCGCCAGTCTCGGCGGGACCTACCGCGCCATGAAGGACTACCCGGAGGCCCTCCGCCACCTCGACCGCGCCCTGGAGCTGGAGCCGGACCACGGATGGGCCTATGCCTCACGCGCCCGGGTCGGCCTGGCGACCGGCCGGAGCGAGCGGGCGCTGGCCGACCTGGACCGGTGCGTCGAACTGGGGGTGGAGGCGGACTGGGCACGTCGTTCGGCCGTCGAGCTGCTGATGCTGTGCGACCGCTGGGACGAGGCGTTGACCCGCCTGGCCGACGCCGACCGGGCGCCGACACCCGAGGACGACCTGGACGACCTCCGCGTCGAGGCACACCGGCACGCGGGGCGGTGGACCGAGGCCCGGCAACTGGCCGAGCGGATGCGGGAGGCGGAGCCGATTCCCGGCACCTTCCAACTGGCGGTCACGTTCAGCAGATCCGAGGGGCTGCCGGCCGCCGAACCCCTCTGGCGAGAACTGGCCGGGAAGATCGAGGAGGGCGGCGGACTGGGCGAGCCCGAGCGTGCCCAGGGCCGCTGCTTCGTCGCCTGCGCCCTCGCGGACTGGCCCGCCGCCGACCGAGGCCTGACCGACTTCCTGGCCACGACCCCCGACTGGGACGACTTGGCCAACCTGGTCGCCGTCCTCACCGACGTACTGGAAAGCCCCGGCCCCGA
>NZ_SDXQ01000150.1:0-1253 GCF_006964045.1 Arthrobacter sp. TS-15
GTACGGAAGGCCGCTGGGGCACACCCATCGCGGACGGCCACATGAACGACGCGGTCGCCGAGACCTGGCCCTGGGTCCTGCGCGGCGCGGCCGTCGCCTCGGCGCAGTACCTGGTGTGGAGGTCGCAGCGGTCCAGATAGCGGCGGTCTAGGTAGCCGTGCCCGAAGCGGCGGCGCCCGAGGCGGTGCCTTCCTGGGCCTTCCGGTCTGTGTGGGCCTTCTGGCCTTCCTGGGCCGGGACTTGGGCATCGCCGCCCCGCCACGGCGCGCCGGGCACCACCAGCGGCGACCCCGTCACCGGATCAGGCACGACCACGCACTCCAGCCCGAAGACCTCCCGTACGAGATCGGCCGTGACGATCTCCGACGGTGGTCCGGAGGCGACGATCTGCCCCTCCTTCATGGCGACGAGGTGGTCGGCGTAGCGGGCGGCCTGGTTGAGGTCGTGCAGGACGACGACGACCGTGCGGCCGCGGTCATGGTTCAACTGCCGTACCAGGTCAAGGACTTCCACCTGGTGCGCGATGTCGAGGTACGTCGTCGGCTCGTCCAGGAGCAGCAGTTCGGTCTCCTGCGCGAGCGCCATCGCGATCCAGACCCGCTGCCGCTGCCCGCCCGACAGCTCGTCCACGGGCCGCTCGGCCAGCGAGGCCACGTCCGTACGCTCCATCGCCTCGGTCACGGCCCGCTCGTCCGCCTCCGACCACTGCTGCCACCAGCTCTGGTGCGGCTGCCGGCCCCGCGAGACGAGGTCCGCGACGGTGATCGCCTCGGGTGCGACCGGCGTCTGCGGCAGCAGCCCGATCTGCTGGGCGATCCGCTTGGTGGGCAGCTTGGCGAGCGAGGTCCCGTCCAGGAGCACGGCCCCGCCCTTCGGCTTGAGCAGCCGCCCGAGCGCGCGCAAAGTGGTCGATTTGCCGCAGGCGTTGGGCCCGACGATAACCGTCACCCGCCCGTCCGGAATCGCGAGATCCAGCTCGCGCACCACCGTGCGGTCCTCGTACGCGAGCGTCAGCTCACGCGCCGACAGCCTGCTCATGCCCTGTCCCTCGTGCTCCTTGGCCATGCCCTGCCTCACGCCTTGCCCCCAGAACGGACGGTACGGCTCCGGACGATGAGCCAGATCAGATACGGCGCCCCCACGGCCGCCGTGAACACCCCGACCGGCACCTCGGTCGGCGAGAACAGCTTCCGCCCCAGCAGATCGGCCAGTACGACGATGACGGCACCCAGGAGCGCCGAGCCCACGAGACT
>NZ_SDXQ01000151.1:0-1227 GCF_006964045.1 Arthrobacter sp. TS-15
ACTCACGGGTGAAAGGCGTGAGTTCATCGTGGCAGGTCAGTCAGTTGTCCTCGCCACTACGGGCGTTCGTCGTCGGCCAGTTCTCCAGCAGCACATGGAGCGCGTCGATCGTCCGGTTCCAGGACGCCTGTACGTCACGGGGCGCGCCGAAGCCGCCGGAGGCCTCCAGCGCGCAGTAGCCGTGGAACGTGCTCCTCAACAGGCGGACGGCGTCGGCGAGATCGGGTTCTTCGAGGCCGTACGCGCGGAGCATCCCGTACGTGACCTCGGTGGTCCGGGCGAAGGCGGGGGAGGCGGCGACGAGGGACTGGTCGATACGGATCTGGGTGGCCGCGTACCGGCCCGGCCGCTCCAGCGCGTACGCACGGTAGGCGTCGGCGAAGGCGGCCAGGGCGTCCTTGCCGGCCCGTCCGGCCACCGCCGTGGAGATCCGGTCGATCATCTCGCCACCCGCGAGGAGCGCCACCCGGGTGCGCAGGTCGTGCAGGCTCCTGACGTGCGAGTACAGGCTCGCGTCCTTCACACCGAACCGCCGGGCCAGCGCGGACAGCGTGACGCCCTCGAAGCCGACCTCGTCCGCGAGATCGGCAGCGGCCTCGACGAGCCGGTCGGCCGTGATCCCGGCACGGGCCATCATCAACCATCTCCTAAGGGTTCTAGCCAGAAACCTGGAGATGGTAGCAAGCGAGGTGGCGGATCCCGGCCTTGGATCCCGGTCTCGGATCGCGGGCGGTCAGCCGGCCAGGTGCTTGCCGAAGAACTCGGTGAGCCTGGCGACGGCGGGGGTGACGTACTCGTCCCTGTCGTACAGGTCGATGTGGGTGGCGCCGTCGATGACGAACAGTTCCTTGGGCTCGGCCGCCCGCTCGATCGCCTCCCGGCTGAAGTAGGCGGTCTCCGCCTCCGAACCGGCGATCATCAGCAGGGGCCGGGGCGAGATGAGCCGGATCAGCGCGTACGAGTCGTACTGGGCGAGCAGGTCGACGCTGCGCAGCACCCACCCCTGGATGGCGCGGGGGTGGTGGCCGCGCGGGGTGCGGTAGAAGTCGTACGTCTCCCGGAACTGCCTGGTGGCCGTCTCCAGCAACTCCTCGGCGTTGTCGGGAATCCACGCCTCCAACTGCGGGGCCGCACCGCGCGCTTCCGCGGTGCGCAGGGCACCGGCCCGGTCGAGCATGGCAGCGAGGATCGCCGGGTCCTGTGTGCGGCCCAGTCCCCCACGGATCA
>NZ_SDXQ01000052.1:0-4998 GCF_006964045.1 Arthrobacter sp. TS-15
CCGCAGCCGAACGACCGAGCGCAGCGAGTCAGTGAGCGAGGAAGCGGAAGAGCGCCCAATACGCAAACCGCCTCTCCCCGCGCGTTGGCCGATTCATTAATGCAGCTGGCACGACAGGTTTCCCGACTGGAAAGCGGGCAGTGAGCGCAACGCAATTAATGTGAGTTAGCTCACTCATTAGGCACCCCAGGCTTTACACTTTATGCTTCCGGCTCGTATGTTGTGTGGAATTGTGAGCGGATAACAATTTCACACAGGAAACAGCTATGACCATGATTACGCCAAGCGCGCAATTAACCCTCACTAAAGGGAACAAAAGCTGGGTACCGGGCCCCCCCTCGAGGTCGGGGATCCACTAGTTTCTCGGTACTATGCATTACATGTTAATTATTACATGCTTAACGTAATTCAACAGAAATTATATGATAATCATCGCAAGACCGGCAACAGGATTCAATCTTAAGAAACTTTATTGCCAAATGTTTGAACGATCTGCAGGTCGACGGATCAGATCTCGGTGACGGGCAGGACCGGACGGGGCGGTACCGGCAGGCTGAAGTCCAGCTGCCAGAAACCCACGTCATGCCAGTTCCCGTGCTTGAAGCCGGCCGCCCGCAGCATGCCGCGGGGGGCATATCCGAGCGCCTCGTGCATGCGCACGCTCGGGTCGTTGGGCAGCCCGATGACAGCGACCACGCTCTTGAAGCCCTGTGCCTCCAGGGACTTCAGCAGGTGGGTGTAGAGCGTGGAGCCCAGTCCCGTCCGCTGGTGGCGGGGGGAGACGTACACGGTCGACTCGGCCGTCCAGTCGTAGGCGTTGCGTGCCTTCCAGGGGCCCGCGTAGGCGATGCCGGCGACCTCGCCGTCCACCTCGGCGACGAGCCAGGGATAGCGCTCCCGCAGACGGACGAGGTCGTCCGTCCACTCCTGCGGTTCCTGCGGCTCGGTACGGAAGTTGACCGTGCTTGTCTCGATGTAGTGGTTGACGATGGTGCAGACCGCCGGCATGTCCGCCTCGGTGGCACGGCGGATGTCGGCCGGGCGTCGTTCTGGGCTCATGGTTACTTCCTAATCGAAGCTTTGCTTGGGTAGAATAGGTAAGTCAGATTGAATCTGAAATAAAGGGAGGAAGGGCGAACTTAAGAAGGTATGACCGGGTCGTTCACTTACCTTGCTTGACAAACGCACCAAGTTATCGTGCACCAAGCAGCAGATGATAATAATGTCCTCGTTCCTGTCTGCTAATAAGAGTCACACTTCGAGCGCCGCCGCTACTGCTACAAGTGGGGCTGATCTGACCAGTTGCCTAAATGAACCATCTTGTCAAACGACACAAATTTTGTGCTCACCGCCTGGACGACTAAACCAAAATAGGCATTCATTGTTGACCTCCACTAGCTCCAGCCAAGCCCAAAAAGTGCTCCTTCAATATCATCTTCTGTCGAGTCTAGTTCTAGAGCGGCCGCCACCGCGGTGGAGCTCCAATTCGCCCTATAGTGAGTCGTATTACGCGCGCTCACTGGCCGTCGTTTTACAACGTCGTGACTGGGAAAACCCTGGCGTTACCCAACTTAATCGCCTTGCAGCACATCCCCCTTTCGCCAGCTGGCGTAATAGCGAAGAGGCCCGCACCGATCGCCCTTCCCAACAGTTGCGCAGCCTGAATGGCGAATGGAAATTGTAAGCGTTAATATTTTGTTAAAATTCGCGTTAAATTTTTGTTAAATCAGCTCATTTTTTAACCAATAGGCCGAAATCGGCAAAATCCCTTATAAATCAAAAGAATAGACCGAGATAGGGTTGAGTGTTGTTCCAGTTTGGAACAAGAGTCCACTATTAAAGAACGTGGACTCCAACGTCAAAGGGCGAAAAACCGTCTATCAGGGCGATGGCCCACTACGTGAACCATCACCCTAATCAAGTTTTTTGGGGTCGAGGTGCCGTAAAGCACTAAATCGGAACCCTAAAGGGAGCCCCCGATTTAGAGCTTGACGGGGAAAGCCGGCGAACGTGGCGAGAAAGGAAGGGAAGAAAGCGAAAGGAGCGGGCGCTAGGGCGCTGGCAAGTGTAGCGGTCACGCTGCGCGTAACCACCACACCCGCCGCGCTTAATGCGCCGCTACAGGGCGCGTCAGGTGGCACTTTTCGGGGAAATGTGCGCGGAACCCCTATTTGTTTATTTTTCTAAATACATTCAAATATGTATCCGCTCATGAGACAATAACCCTGATAAATGCTTCAATAATATTGAAAAAGGAAGAGTATGAGTATTCAACATTTCCGTGTCGCCCTTATTCCCTTTTTTGCGGCATTTTGCCTTCCTGTTTTTGCTCACCCAGAAACGCTGGTGAAAGTAAAAGATGCTGAAGATCAGTTGGGTGCACGAGTGGGTTACATCGAACTGGATCTCAACAGCGGTAAGATCCTTGAGAGTTTTCGCCCCGAAGAACGTTTTCCAATGATGAGCACTTTTAAAGTTCTGCTATGTGGCGCGGTATTATCCCGTATTGACGCCGGGCAAGAGCAACTCGGTCGCCGCATACACTATTCTCAGAATGACTTGGTTGAGTACTCACCAGTCACAGAAAAGCATCTTACGGATGGCATGACAGTAAGAGAATTATGCAGTGCTGCCATAACCATGAGTGATAACACTGCGGCCAACTTACTTCTGACAACGATCGGAGGACCGAAGGAGCTAACCGCTTTTTTGCACAACATGGGGGATCATGTAACTCGCCTTGATCGTTGGGAACCGGAGCTGAATGAAGCCATACCAAACGACGAGCGTGACACCACGATGCCTGTAGCAATGGCAACAACGTTGCGCAAACTATTAACTGGCGAACTACTTACTCTAGCTTCCCGGCAACAATTAATAGACTGGATGGAGGCGGATAAAGTTGCAGGACCACTTCTGCGCTCGGCCCTTCCGGCTGGCTGGTTTATTGCTGATAAATCTGGAGCCGGTGAGCGTGGGTCTCGCGGTATCATTGCAGCACTGGGGCCAGATGGTAAGCCCTCCCGTATCGTAGTTATCTACACGACGGGGAGTCAGGCAACTATGGATGAACGAAATAGACAGATCGCTGAGATAGGTGCCTCACTGATTAAGCATTGGTAACTGTCAGACCAAGTTTACTCATATATACTTTAGATTGATTTAAAACTTCATTTTTAATTTAAAAGGATCTAGGTGAAGATCCTTTTTGATAATCTCATGACCAAAATCCCTTAACGTGAGTTTTCGTTCCACTGAGCGTCAGACCCCGTAGAAAAGATCAAAGGATCTTCTTGAGATCCTTTTTTTCTGCGCGTAATCTGCTGCTTGCAAACAAAAAAACCACCGCTACCAGCGGTGGTTTGTTTGCCGGATCAAGAGCTACCAACTCTTTTTCCGAAGGTAACTGGCTTCAGCAGAGCGCAGATACCAAATACTGTTCTTCTAGTGTAGCCGTAGTTAGGCCACCACTTCAAGAACTCTGTAGCACCGCCTACATACCTCGCTCTGCTAATCCTGTTACCAGTGGCTGCTGCCAGTGGCGATAAGTCGTGTCTTACCGGGTTGGACTCAAGACGATAGTTACCGGATAAGGCGCAGCGGTCGGGCTGAACGGGGGGTTCGTGCACACAGCCCAGCTTGGAGCGAACGACCTACACCGAACTGAGATACCTACAGCGTGAGCTATGAGAAAGCGCCACGCTTCCCGAAGGGAGAAAGGCGGACAGGTATCCGGTAAGCGGCAGGGTCGGAACAGGAGAGCGCACGAGGGAGCTTCCAGGGGGAAACGCCTGGTATCTTTATAGTCCTGTCGGGTTTCGCCACCTCTGACTTGAGCGTCGATTTTTGTGATGCTCGTCAGGGGGGCGGAGCCTATGGAAAAACGCCAGCAACGCGGCCTTTTTACGGTTCCTGGCCTTTTGCTGGCCTTTTGCTCACATGTTCTTTCCTGCGTTATCCCCTGATTCTGTGGATAACCGTATTACCGCCTTTGAGTGAGCTGATACCGCTCGCCGCAGCCGAACGACCGAGCCCACGAGACCAGANNGTCTGACGTCTTGTGTCTCAAAATCTCTGATGTTACATTGCACAAGATAAAAATATATCATCATGAACAATAAAACTGTCTGCTTACATAAACAGTAATACAAGGGGTGTTATGAGCCATATTCAGCGTGAAACGAGCTGTAGCCGTCCGCGTCTGAACAGCAACATGGATGCGGATCTGTATGGCTATAAATGGGCGCGTGATAACGTGGGTCAGAGCGGCGCGACCATTTATCGTCTGTATGGCAAACCGGATGCGCCGGAACTGTTTCTGAAACATGGCAAAGGCAGCGTGGCGAACGATGTGACCGATGAAATGGTGCGTCTGAACTGGCTGACCGAATTTATGCCGCTGCCGACCATTAAACATTTTATTCGCACCCCGGATGATGCGTGGCTGCTGACCACCGCGATTCCGGGCAAAACCGCGTTTCAGGTGCTGGAAGAATATCCGGATAGCGGCGAAAACATTGTGGATGCGCTGGCCGTGTTTCTGCGTCGTCTGCATAGCATTCCGGTGTGCAACTGCCCGTTTAACAGCGATCGTGTGTTTCGTCTGGCCCAGGCGCAGAGCCGTATGAACAACGGCCTGGTGGATGCGAGCGATTTTGATGATGAACGTAACGGCTGGCCGGTGGAACAGGTGTGGAAAGAAATGCATAAACTGCTGCCGTTTAGCCCGGATAGCGTGGTGACCCACGGCGATTTTAGCCTGGATAACCTGATTTTCGATGAAGGCAAACTGATTGGCTGCATTGATGTGGGCCGTGTGGGCATTGCGGATCGTTATCAGGATCTGGCCATTCTGTGGAACTGCCTGGGCGAATTTAGCCCGAGCCTGCAAAAACGTCTGTTTCAGAAATATGGCATTGATAATCCGGATATGAACAAACTGCAATTTCATCTGATGCTGGATGAATTTTTCTAATAATTAATTGGGGACCCTAGAGG